>CAIMWE010000273.1 GCA_903845115.1 uncultured Acidobacteriota bacterium
CGAAGGGTTGCTGCGGCACGGCGCCATCTTCTGCGTTGCCGCTCCTCGGAGATGGCCCCGCATCGCCTGCGTCGCGGCGCCTTGAAGCTGACGCCGTGGCGCGAGCAACGCGGCCCCTTCCAGATTCCTTCACAGCCTCTGCGCCGAGCCCGAGGCCGACGGGCTTGCCGGCGAGAGGGCCGCGAGCCACCACTCGAGGCTGAACCGCCCCTGCCGCCGCTCCCAGACCACCAGCAGCCCCTGGAGGAGCACGACGGCGGCCAGTCCCGCCGCCAGCGACGGCCAGACTCCGAGCAGTGCCGCGACGGCAGGCCGCCCCCTGAAGAGGTGGACGATCGCCAGCGGCCAGCCCACGAGGAGGTAGTGGAGGAAGTAGAAGGTGAGGGAGGACCGGCTGGCCCTCGAGCAGGCCCGGACGACAGGCCCGGCCTTGGCCGGATCCCTTCCCGGCCGGTCGAACCACGCCGAAAAGCCAGTGAAGACGAGCAGCGACATGCCGAGCTGGACGGCGATCATCGTGAACGAGTCCGGGTAGATGCTGAGGGGTGAGAGGAAGTCGCGGACGACGGACGACGGCCTGAGGAGGCTGGCCCACGCGCCGCCCAGGCCCAGGCAAACGAGGAGCCCACCGATGATCGCCAGGAGAGGGAGGTCTCCGGCGATTCGGCCCCGGACGACCCGGCGCCCGATCACCACGCCCACGACAGGGAAGAGGGCCCACGGAAAGAGCGGGAACTCCCCGGCGAAAAGAAAACCGCGGACGACGTCCGGCACCGTCCAGATGACCTGGAACGCCCCGCTCGGGTCCAGGAGGATCCCCGGGAACGCGTCCGAGATCACCGGCACCTGGATGAACGGGCCTCCCCAGGCCGCCTCGAAGTCGACGTTCCGGCGGAGCCAGGGGGAGGCCAGCGCGATCACGAGGCTCCCGGCGATCAGCAGGACCGACGGCGCGAAGCGGCAGAAGAAGACGACGACCGTCATCGTCCCCATCATCGTCAGGATGTCCCACTGCCAGATCCTCGCGGGCCCCCAGGTGACGGCCAGCATCAGGAGACCGACCAGGAACAGGAAGCCGCCCCGGACGAGGGCCCTCTTCAGCTCGAGAGCCGGGCCGCCGGACCGCTTCTCGGCCGACAGAACCTGGCTCATTCCCATCAGCATCAGGAAGGCCGCCGCCCCCCAGTCGCCGAGGGCGTGGTTGACGAGGAAGTACGGCCAGGTCCCGGTCGCCGAGTGATCCCCGTAATAGACCACGAAGTGCACGATGACCATGCCCACGAGGGCCGCTCCCCTCATGACATCGATCGACAGGACTCGGCTCATGGCGATTCCCGAGATGGTATCGGATCTGCTCCTATACTGCGGACGAGGGGGGAGGGGGCCGATGCGGAAGTCCCTTGGTCGCTTGCTCGTCCTGCTCGTTCTTTCCATCCCGATGACCGCTCGGGTCGCCGCCCTCGGCGCCCGGCTCTCGTTCGCCGAGATCGTGCAGGACGGGGAGACGATCGTCGCTGCGACCATCACCAGCGTGTCCACGAGGTGGGGTGCCGAGCACAAGATGATCTGGACTGACTACGCACTCTCGGTACAGGAGGTCTGGAAGGGAAGCCCCCGGGCCGTCCTGACGGTCAGCTTCGCGGGCGGGACCGTCGCAGGCGAGTCGATCCTGGTCAGCCACGTCCCGGAGCTCGAGGTGGGCGCCACCTACGTCCTCTCGTTGCACGAGCCCGGTCACCTCTACGCTTCTCCGGTCGTCGGCTCGGAACAGGGACTCTTCCGCGAGGTGACCGACGCCGAGAGCGGCAGGCGGATCCTCCTGGACGCCGAAGGGTTCGCCGTCCGCCTCGGAGCTGACGGCCAGATCGTGCGAATCGCCGCCGCCGAGCCTGCCCTGACGTCAGGCAAGGTCACGCTGCGACGCACCTCCCTCACCGGCGTGCGGCCCCCGTCAATTGCGGAACCGACGTACCGCGACGGCCAGGGACGACCGCTCCCCGCCCCGACGAGCCAGCCCTCCCGTGCCGCCCGGACCAGCGCGGCGGCCCAGGAGAGCGGCTTCCCCCTGACGCGGGCGGCCCTCAAGGCGGCAGTCCGGCAAGTCGTGGAAGGACGCCGGGAAGGGGACGGCCGGTGAGAAGAGTCCCGACCTTCGCGGCGCTTCCGCTCCTGACCGCGCTGCTCCTCCCCTCCCCGGCCGACGCTCAGGCAAGCGCCAACGCCGGCCATCCCGACCAGGAGGGGTGCTGGTGCGGCTACCAGACGAACGCCCCGAGGAGCTACGTCATCCGGGGAAAGGGAAGCGACTCCGGCCAGAAGGAAGCGGCCGCCGACATGCTCCGCGAGTGGAACCGGTACGTGGACCTCTTCACTCCGTCGGTCGACTTGACCCAGAGCCTCGGAAGCAGGAACGGCGTCAACGAGGTGAACCTCTTCATCACTTCCGC
Source organism: uncultured Acidobacteriota bacterium (assembly GCA_903845115.1). GTDB lineage: Bacteria > Acidobacteriota > Thermoanaerobaculia > UBA5066 > UBA5066 > CAIMWE01. The sequence goes on from CAIMWE010000273.1 coordinate 2,448, forward strand.
CGAGTCGGAGACGATCTACGGCGTCTCGGTCGAGCCGAAGGCGTTCGGGATCGCCGTGATCTACCCCGACGAGGGTTTCGGCCACTTCAACGAGTGCAGCGGCTTCAAGACCACCGACTGCGGTCCGTTCACCGAGACCGACGTCGTCGTCAACGCCGACTACTCGGCCGGCTGGACGGGCGACTGGTTCGCCAAGGGGAACGACAAGGGAGGCGGCGCCGCGCTCGTCCAGACGACGGTCCTTCACGAGGTCGGCCACACGCTCGGCCTCCACCACGTCTTCAACGTCGCCTTCGACGCCCTCTACGGGAACAGCTTCTCGACGATGAACTACCTGAACGACGACGTCGGGAAGTTCGTGACGAGGATGGACTCCAAGACGGTCAGGGCCCAGTACCCCGGGGCTGCCCGTTCGTTCGTCGACCTGGCCATCACCCCCTTCGTCTACGGCAACGGGCAGTACGACCAGGAGTACGCCGCGCTGTCGAAATCGTCGGTCCTGACGGGCGACCGGCTCACCGTCTCGAACTGGCTCGTCCAGAACGTGGGATCCCGGAAGGCGGGCGCCTTCCGAGTCACCTTCTACCTCTTCCCGGCCGGGTCGCGCCCGTACCCCGAGCCGTCCGACCGCGCCCTCGGCTCCGCCGACTTCGGCGAGGGGGCCGACGTGGACGCCGAGCGGGAGATGAGCGGGACGCCCCTCGTCGTCCCGGCCGGCGTTCCGGCGGGCGACTACTGGGTCGGAGCCATCGTCACCGTGGGCGGCCAGGAAGATTCCCCGTGGAGCGCGGGAAAGCCGAACAACAACCGGATGGTGATCGGCCACTCCTTCTCGACGCTTCGAGTCCTCCCCGGAATCGGCCCCACGCTGCTCGGGGCCGAGTTCCTCTTCACCCCTGCCCAGCCACAGGCGGGTCAGACCGTCACCTTCGCCGACGTCTCGCGCGGAAGCCCGACGAGCTGGCTCTGGGACTTCGACGACCCGGGCTCGGGCCACGCGAACCGGTCGGCCGACCCGGACCCCTCGCACGCGTTCGTGAGCGCCGGGGCCCACGTCGTGTCGCTCGCGGTGAAGGACGGCAAGGCGGAGAGCACCACCTCCCGGACGCTCTTCGTGGCACCGACCTTTGGCAATGGCGGGACCACCGCGACCCCCGTCCTGCCCGTGGTGATCGACCTGCCGGGCCGGTTCTCCACGGAGCTCACGATTGCCAACAGCGGATCGGACGACGCCACGGTCCGGCTGCGGTACACGGCCTCTCCACGCTTCGGTGGCCAGGGAACCGGGGCCATTCCCCCGCTCCCGGTCAAGGCGGGCCGCCAGGTCGTCGTCGCCAACGCCGTCGACTATCTCAGGAGCAAAGGGCTCCCCATCCCGGCGGGAGACCAGGGGGGATCCCTCAGGCTCGAGTTCGAAGGGCTGAGCAGCACGGGAGCCGCCTACGGGTTGGCCCGGACGACGGCGCCGATCGCCGGCGTCGGACGGGCCGGAGTCTCCTGCGCGGGAGTCGACGCCAGAGCCGCCTACAACGAGCGGGTCGCCGTTTTCGGCCTTCGCGAGAACGCTTACGACCGGAGCCACCTCGGACTCGTGAACACCTCGACGACCTCGCCGGTGACGTTGACGGTCGACGTCGTCCGGGGCGACGGGAAGGAGAGCGCGAGACTCGCGCCGGTCACCCTCCAGCCAGGCGAGTGGAGGCAGCTCGACAGGGTCCTCTCCCTGGCCGGGCCCTCCTTCACCGAAGGGTGGGCCGTCGTCGACCCCGGCACGAGCACCGTTCCCTTCCTCGCCTACGGCGTCGTCAACGACAACGGAACGAACGACGGCTCGTACGTGGCTGCCATTCCCGACTCGAAGGTCGAGGCGAGTCTCGTCCTGCCGGCCGTCGTCGAGATCGGGGACCGCTACTCGAGCGAGCTGATCCTGACGAACGTGGCGAACGTGAAGACAGAGGCCATCGTCGAGTTCGTCGAGTCGCTCGCGAACCCGGGCGGCCTCCCGACAGGGACTTTCAGCTTCTTCCTCGGCCCGTTCGAGCAGGTGATCGTCCCGGAGATCGTCGACACCCTCCGCCGGCAGAAGCCGGGGGCCTTCCCGCTCCCGAAAGGCGGCGCGTACACCGGGACCCTCTCCGTGACCTTCTCGCCCGGGACTCCCGGGTCGACCGCGATGACGCCGGGCCTCGCCGGAGTCCGCACCTCGAGCCCGTCGTCCGTGACTCCTGGTCGGCTCGGAGTCTTCTCCCCCGGAGAGGGAATCCAGAAGTCGGCGCGCGACGCCTTCGTCTACGGCCTCCAGCAGAATGCCTCCACCCGCTCGAACCTGGCGATCGTCAACGCCGTGACGATGGGCCCGCCGATCAAGGTCCGGCTCGAGATCGTCGACGCCGACACCGGCGTGGTCGCGGCCACGCGGACACTCTCCCCTCTCGCGGCGCTCGAGTGGAGGCAGATCGATCGGGTCCTCGAGCTCTACGCGCCAGGGGTCACCAACGCCTTCGTCCACCTGTCGGTCGTGGAGGGAGACAGCCGCTTCTTCGCGTACGCCGTCCTGAACGACGGCGCCCGGCCAGGGCAGGGGACGGGTGACGGGAGCTACGTGCCGATGGTCGTGAACCAGTAGCCGGGATGCCCGCCCTCGACCGGTCGGCGCCGGTGCAGAATCCGCTGATGGCTTCCGGCCCCGAACACCGCGACGTCCCGGTCCTCTTCGCGAGCCGGATCCTCCGGCTCTTCGCCTACGGGTTCCTCTCGGTGGTCCTGGTCCTCTACCTGGTCGCCAGCGGCCTGTCGGAGGGCCGGATCGGCCTGCTCCTGACTCTCACGCTGGTGGGGGACGCCGTGGTCTCCCTCTACATCACGACCACCGCCGACCGCGTCGGCCGGCGGCGGATGCTCCTCGTCGGGGCCGGCCTGATGGTCTTCGCCGGGGTCCTCTTCGCGACGACGAGCTCGTTCCTTCCCCTCCTCGTGGGCGCCACCCTCGGCGTCATCAGCCCGAGCGGGAACGAGGTGGGACCGTTCCTGGCCATCGAGCAGGCCGCTCTCGCCGACAGCGTCCCGGCCGACGAGAGGCCCGGCGTCTTCGCCTGGTACACCCTGGCCGGCTCCTTCGCCACCGCCGCGGGTGCGCTCGCGGGCGGCGGGCTGGCGCAGGTGCTCCAGTCGGCGGGCGCGGCCCCGCTCGCGAGCTACCGGGCCGTCGTCCTCGGCTACGCGCTGATCGGCGGCCTCCTGGTCCCGGTCTTCCTCCGCCTCTCCCCCGCCGTCGAACCGCCGGTGACGCGAGTCGAGGGGCGGCCGGCGTACCTCCACGCCGGCCTCGGCCTGGGCCCCTCCCGCGGCAACGTCCTCCGCCTCGCCGGTGCCTTCTCCGTCGACTCGTTCGCCGGGGGCTTCATCGTGCAGGCCTTCGTCGCCTACTGGTTCCACCTCCGCTTCGGCGTCGCGCCCGCGGGGCTCGGGACGATCTTCTTCGCCGCGAACCTTCTCGCCGGGGCGTCGGCTCTCCTCGCCACGCGGCTCGCCCGGAGGATCGGCCTCCTGAACACGATGGTCGTGACCCACATCCCCTCGAACGTGCTCCTCTTCGCGGTGCCGCTGATGCCGACGCTGCCGCTCGCGATCGCCGTCCTCCTCCTCCGCTTCAGCATCTCGCAGATGGACGTCCCGACCCGGCAGGCCTACACGATGGCGCTCGTCACCCCGGGCGAGCGCTCCGCCGCCGCCGGCGTCACCGGGATCGCGCGGACCATCGGGGCCTCCCTCTCGCCGCTCGTCGCCAGCCCGCTCTACGCGAGCGCCGTCCTCTCCAGCTTCCCATTCTTCGTCGCCGGGGGGCTCAAGATCGCCTACGACCTCCTGGTCTGGCGGGCGTTCCGGAAGGTCAGCCTACCCGACGCCGGCCGATGATCGAGGGAACGCCCACGTCGAGGTGATGGCTGCCGGCGCCCACGGCAAGATCGTCCTGTTGCCCTAGCGACTCCCGAGGGGGGCTCATCGATCGACTGCCGGAGCGGCCCGCGCCGCCGATGGACTAGACTGTGTCCGGCCATCCCTGGCGGAGGAATCGCTTGCGGGAACCGACTTCGAAAAAAGAGCTCCAATCGGCGTGGGTCCTCCTGCGCCTCGGGATGCGCGAGGCCGCCGCGGCCCACCGGTCTCCGGTGGCCGCGCGGGTCAGCGCCCTCCCGGCGGTGCCTCCCGACCCTTCGGAGGTGGAGCCGATCGCCCGGCTCCTGGTCGGGGAGCTGGCCCGGGAGTCGGCGGAGGGCGAGGCCAGTCCGACCCTCAGGCTCCTGAAGAAGACCTTCCGCCCGAACAAGGCCGAGAAGACGCGCAGGAACGTCGAGAAGATGTTCAACAGCTACCTGAAGGCCTGGAAGGCCCAGAAACCGGCCTGACGGCGGAACGGGGGGCATCCCCTTCCGCTCGGGTCAGGAGACGTTCGGGGTTCCCGGCGGCAGGACCAGCTTCCTCCAGGACGTGCTGATGCCGGATCGAGGCTTCACGGGGAGCGAGAAGGAGAACCTCGCCCCCTTCCCGACTTCACCTTCCGCCCAGACCCGCCCGCTGTGCCGGGTCACGATCCGCTTGACCAGTGCGAGCCCGATGCCCGTCCCCTCGAATTCGGTCATTCCGTGAAGTCGCTGGAAGACGCCGAAGAGCTTGTCGGCGTAAGTCATGTCGAATCCGGCCCCGTTGTCCCGGACCCGGTAGACGGCGAATCCCGCCTCTACCGACCCCTCGACCTCGATGACGGACGGCTCCTTGCCTGCCGAGAACTTGGCCGCGTTGGACAGGAGGTTGATCCAGACCTGCCGTACGAGCGTCCCGTCGCCGTCGGCCCAGGGAAGCTCTCCGACCCGGAAGTCGATCTTCCTCCGCGCCTCGGGGTCCGCGATGACCTCCTCGAACGCCGACCGGGCCATCTCCTTCATGTTCAGCCGGTTGACACTCATCTCGCTCCGGCCCGAGCGCGAGAACGACAGGAGGTCGTCGATGAGCCTCGCCATCCGCCTGGCGTTCGCCCGCACGACCCCGAGCAGCCGTTTTGCCTCGGCATCCACCTGGTCCCCGTGCCTCTGGACCACCATCGCCGAAAAACCTTCGATCGCCCGGAGCGGTGCCCGGAGATCGTGAGACACGGAGTAGGAAAATGCCTCCAGTTCGCTGTTGACGGCCTCCAGCTGTGCAGTCCGTTCCCTGACCTTCTGCTCCAGCTCGACCGTGAGCTGGTGGATCTCCGCCTCCGAGCGCCTCTGATCGGTGAGGTCCCGGAAGACCGCGATCCTGACCGTCCTCCCGTTGTAGGCCGCGATCCGCGCATCGGCTTCGACGGGAAACCTGGATCCGTCGCACCGAAGGGCCACGGCCTCGTGGCGCTCGACATGTCCGGTCCGAATGCGCTCCCGAACGGCACCGACGAACTCCGGGGCGACGAATTCGAGGAGGCTTCGACCGATCGTCTCCTGGATGCTGTTCCCGAGGAGCGCGGCGAACTGCGGATTACAGTCGATGATCGTTCCATTTTCCGAGATGGCGACGCCCTCCGAAGTCGCCTCGGCCAGGAACCGGAACCTCCCCTCGGCCTCGCGGATGGCGATCTCCGCTTGCTTGCGCTCGGTCATGTCTTCGACCGTGCCGTCGTAGTAGAGGACGCGACCGGACTCATCGCACGCGGCCCTCGCACTCTCGCGGACCCAGATGTACTCCCCGTCGGACCTCTTCCAGCGGGACTCGATGCCGATGATGACCCCTTTCTCGTCCAGCTCCCGCTTGAAGTCCGCTCTCGAATAGTCGGGGTGGTAACCCTGCTCCTCCAGGTTACGCTGACGAAGGTCCTCGAATGAGGAGTACCCGAGCATGGTGCAGAGCGCGGAATTGGCCATCACGATCTGGCCGCCTGGCGTGGTCCGGTAGAGCCCGAGGACCGAACGGTCGTAAAGGGTCCTGAACCTCTCCTCGCTCTCCTGAAGAGCATCGTGGGACTCCATGAGGGCAGCCTCGTTGCGGCGCTTGAGCTCGGTCACGTCGGTCAGTGTGATGTGGCCTGTGGCCCTATCGTCGTTGTCGGCGTGAACGTTGGCATCGACCCGACCCCAGAACGAGGTGCCATCCTCCATCACCATGCCCACCTCGAACGAGGACGGCTCCCCGGTCTCGAAAAGCCGACGAAGGTGAAGGGAGTAGGTCTCTTGGCTCGCGGGATCGACGAAGCGGCGGAGGGGACTCCCGACGAGCGCATTCCGGGTGACCCCGAGGCAGCTCGTGAGCGTCAGGTTCGCCTCCTGGATCAATCCCTTGTCATTCAGAACGGCGTAGCCCACGGGGGCCAGGTCGTAGAGGTCGAGGTACTTCTCGCGCGAGCGCTCCAGCTCGTTCTGCGTTCGCCGCAGCTCCTCGTTCTGCATCTCCAGCTCGATCTGATGGACGCCCAGCTCATGCTGAAAGGAGAGCGTGTCCACCGCCGAGAGCTTGGGGGCCGATCTTTCCTTCTCCGCGAATCGCCGCTCCGCCTCGGCGCGTAAGGCCTCAGCGTCGATCTTCACGAGGGGGTCCCTATTCGGCGGCGAGGGGGGGCTACGACCCTCTTCATGTTCACCTCAGGTGACTGTCGCCCTGGCAGACGGTACCGTTGCAGCGACCTGGCCGGGTCGAAGGGGGCATAGGGTCACCGAATTGTTGCATGCTCCGCCTGACCTCCGAATAGAGGATCATGCCACGCCGGCGGGGGCGTGCATGTTCGACTGAAATCCCAGACGTCAGGTCTGGCCGCCGGAACGTCGACCGGTCGGGGTGGTAGCCGTGACCTGAACCCGGATCTTCGAGGTCTGCATCGAGGTCACGGAGCGGTCCCGATCGACCGGAGGCGGAGGATCGGCCCGTCGGACGCGCCGTCGTCCCTCAGGTCGATCTCGGCGAAGACGGCCCAGTCGTGGTCCCCCTCGGGGTCGAGGAGGGTCTGGGTCACCTCCCAGCGCCGGGGGCCGTTCGGGCGGAGATTCGTCCACTCGTGACGGCGGGCCTCCGGGCCGGCCAGCAGCTCGGCGTGCTCCGCGAGGAAGGGGGCCAGCGAGGCTTCGAAGCGTTCGGCGTCCCAGAGCCGGGCGGCCCGTGGCTCGACGGCCCCGGCGTCTCCCGCCGCTCCCGCTTCTCCCTCCGGCCCGGCCTCGCCGGTCGGGTAGACCAGCTCCGCGGCCTCCTCCCACTCCTTCCGCGCCAGCGCCCGGACCAGGAGGTGCATCTCGGCCCGGACCCGGGCCGCGAAGACGCGCGAATTCGAGAGGAGCTCCTCCAGCCAGGCGGCCCGCTTCGGCATCTCCGGCCGGACCGCCTCCTCCAGCAGCCGCTCAGGATGACGGAGGCTCTCCCACTCCTCGAGGAGGCTCGCGTCGGTCTCGCCGACGATCGACCGGAAGAAGCCGAGGGCGTCCCACAGCTCCTCGGTCTTCGCGGCCTCCGGGACGGTCTGCTCGAGCGCCTTGTAGAGCTGCGAGAGATACCTCAGGAGGACCCCCTCGCTCCTCTCCAGGCCGTAGCTCCTCACGTAGTCACCGAAGCCGGCGAACGTCTCGATCATCTCGCGCCCGATCGACTTCGGCCTCGGGTCGAGCCCGGCCGCCCACGGGTGCTGCTCGCGGAACCCGGCGAAGGTGCCGAAGAGGAAGTCGGCCAGCGGCTTCGGGTAGGTCACCTCCTCCAGCTTCGCCATCCGTTCCTCGTAGGGGACCCCTTCCTCCTTCAGCTCCTGGATCAGCTTCCCCTTCGCCCGGTCGGCCTGCTTCCGGAGGACGATGACGGGATCCTCCAGGATCGACTCGACGATCGTGACGGCGTCCAGCGCGTAGGTCGGGGAGGCCCGGTCGAGCCCCTCGAGCGCGGCCACGGCGAAGAGCGAGAGCGCCTGGTGGAGCGAGAAGTCCCACTGGAGACCCTGCGAGAGGACGACGCGGGAGAAGCCTCCCTCACCCTCGGGGCCTTCCCTCGCGAGGTCGACGATTCCCGCCCGGTAGAGCGAGCGGACGAGGGCGGCCGCGTGCTTGCGCAGCCGGACCTTGACCCCCTCCTCCTCGTGACACCGGGCGATCAGGTCCCGGATGGAGCGGAAGTTCCGGCCTGCCTGCGCGGGCGTCGCAGCGCCGACATCCCCACCTGGCCCTGGGGGACTCGGGGGGCGCGGCCTGGGAGCGCCCCCCGCATGTTCGCTGTCGCGCTGGAGGAGGTCGAGCACCATCCCGTGCGTCAGGTGGAAGCGCGATTTCAGGGTCTCCGGAGGCCTCGCGATCAGGCTCTTGAAGGTCTCCAGGCTCCACGACACCTCACCCTTGGCCGGCCCCTTGAAGGTGCGGGAGCTCTTCTTCCCGCTCGCCTCTGACTTCTTCTCCGCCTGCTTCTTGTCGATGATGTGCTCGGGCGCCTGGGCGGCGACGCTCCCCTGGGTGTCGAACCCCTTCCGCCCCGCCCGCCCGGCGATCTGCTTGAAATCTCGGACGGAGAGGAGGCCCACCTTCGTCCCGTCGAACTTCGCCAGCTTCGTGAAGAGGACCGTCCGGATCGGAATGTTGACGCCGACCCCGAGCGTGTCGGTCCCGCAGATGACGTGGAGGAGCCCCTTCTGGGCCAGCTGCTCCACCAGGAGGCGGTACCTCGGGAGCAGCCCCGCGTGGTGGACCCCGACCCCGAACGAGAGGAACCGCCGGAACTCCTTTCCGTACGGGGTGGCCAGCCGGCGGGTGGCCACGATCTTCCGGATCTCCTCGCGCTCCTCCTTGCTCCCGATCTTCACGCTCGTCAGCGCCTGTGCCAGCTCGGCGCAATCGCGCTGGGTGAAGTTCACGACGTAGATCGGGCTCTTCTTCTGGTAGAGGAGGTCCTCGATCGTCTCGTGGAGCGGCATCTCCCGGTACTCGAAGTCGAGCGGGACCGGCCGCTCGTCCGACGTGACGAGGGCCACCTTCCTCCCCGTGTCGCGCTCCAGCCTCTCGGCGATGGCGCTCGTGTCGCCGAGCGTCGCGGACATCAGGAGGAACTGGGTCCTGGGGAGGACCAGGAGCGGCACCTGCCAGGCGACCCCGCGCTCCTTGTCGGCGTAGTAGTGGAACTCGTCCATGACGACGTAGGGGGCCTCGAGCTCTTCCCCCATCCGGAGCGCCATGTTCGAGAGGACCTCCGCCGTGCAGCAGACGACCCCGCCGTCGGGATTGATGCTCGCGTCCCCGGTCCGCATCCCGACGTTCTCGGGCCCCAGCTCCTTGCAGAGGGAGAAGAACTTCTCGCTCGCCAGCGCCTTGATCGGGCTGGTGTAGAAGGAGACCCTGCCCTCGCAGAGCGCCTTGAAGTGGAGGCCGAGGGCGACCAGGGACTTCCCCGACCCGGTCGGCGTCCCCAGGATGACGTGCTTCCCCGCCATGATCTCGAGGAGCGCCTCCTCCTGCGCCGGGTAGAGGACCAGTCCCGTGTCGGTCACCCAGTCGAGGAAGAGGCCCAGGATCTCGTCCCCGTCGGTCGTCCCGGAGGGGGGGACGCGGTCGGCGAGAGGGGCGATCTCCAGTTTCTCGCTGGGCGTTTCAGGCGGCATGGCTGGTGCAGTGTCCCACGTCGGAGCCCGGCGATCGGGTCACGTCTCGAGGTCGCACGATGAAAGGCACCTTCGAGATGCGATCAGTTCCCTCCGGACCGTCCTTCACCTGAAGCGACGGAGTGGACGTGGACGCGAGACTCCGAGGCACCCCGGTGAAGTAGGATTCGCCCTCGAATGCCATCCGGTCGTTCCGAAGCCGAACTCGTGGAAGAGCTGGGTCACCTGCTCAACGCCACCGAGATCAAGGCGCTGTGCGCCTCGCGGGGCTTTCCGCTCGCCGGTTCCTCGAAAGACGACCTGGTCCGCTCCTTCAAGGCCCGCTTCCTGGACCCGGTCGGGGTTGCCGAGGCGATGGCCCGCCTCGAGCCGCCCTGGCTCGCGGCCCTGCATCTGATCGCCTCCTCCCGGGTCGCGCTCCCGATCACGGCCCTGAGCGGTCTCGGGAGGAAGGGTACGGAGGGGTACGGGGTCGACTGGCGTTCGCTCTGGCGCCTGGTCACGGCCGGGCTCCTCTCCAAGGGGGTCGCTCTCGCGGTCGATCGCGAGCTGCCGCCGCTCCGAGGGATGAGCCGTCTTGCCGGCTACGAGCTGCTCCTGCCGGCCGGCTTTCACGAATCCCTGCCACCATTCCCGATCGAGACCCGGCCATTCGCTCCGAGCGAATCTCCGTCGGCGCCCGAGGACCTTCTCACCGACGTGCTGTGCCTCTTCGTACGGGGAGGCGAGACCGGGCGGAAGGGCGAGGCGAAGTCCCTGGCCGTGCGCCTGGTCAAGCTCCTGTCGATCACGGACGGGATCCTCGCCTTCGGCGGGAACGAGCCGGCCACGGACGAGCGTGTGCAGGCGACCGTCGCCGAGACCTGGCAAGCCAGTCTCGAGTCTGACCGCTCGCGTTGCGCTCCCCGAGGTTTCCCTCTTCCCGGGCGGGTCGTCGCGCACCTCCTCGAGCACCTCCCGCCCGGCTCGGCATCTTCCGTGGCGGCAGTCAAACGCGCTCTCGAAGCCCTGGGTCTGCCGATCGAAGTGGTCGGGCTCGAGACCTTCCTCGCGGACGGCGCCGTGGCCGGCCTGCTTCAGCGCTCGAGCGTCCCGGGGGCGGAACCCTGCTACCGCGCCGCGCCAGAGCGATCCGCCCGTACCCCCAGGCTGAAGCTGGTCCCGGCGAAGGAGGGGGTCCTCGTCGATCCGATGGAGACCGATCTCTTGCCCCTCCTCCAGGCCGCGGCTCTTTGCCGCGTCTCCCTGGAAGGTCCCCGCCTCCGCCTCGTGCCCGACCCGATCCGGATGGGCCGGGCCCTCCGGCAGGTCCCCGACAGCCTCGTCTCGCGCCTCACCGCCGCATCTCCCGCCATTGCGGCCGCCGTCCGCGAGGTCGAGGCCCGGGAGGGGAGAGTCGTCGTCCATTCCGGTCTCTCCGTCTTCCGGGTCGAGGACCGGGGCCTCCTCGCTCTCTTCCTCGCTCGCTTTCCCGGGGCCGTCCGCGAGCTGCCGGACGGTTTCCTGGCCTGCCTTTCGAGTGAACAGGAGGCCCTGCTGACCCTCGCCAGGAAGGAGGGGTACGTGGCACGGAGGGCGGAATGAACGAGGACGCCCTCGCCGGGCTCGAGCGGCGGCTCTCCGGACGGCTCAATCTGCGCCGCGACCTCTATCTCTTCGTCGACCTCGTCCGGAGAGAGGGGCTCAAGCGCGCTCACCGCACAAATGACATTCCCAAGGGCCCCGCCCTGAAGCTGGCCCGGATCCTCTCGTGGGAAGGGGAGGAGTCCTGGGTGAAGAGCGAGGGCTCCGGTCTCTGGTCGGACCTGGTCTCGCGCCTGGCCCGCTCGCTCGGGCTCGTGAGCTTCAACGTGGAAGGCGTTTACAAGGGCTACACCAGCATGGAGCCCAGCTTTCCCGACAACGAGATCGAGGTCGAGGCGAGGGCCGTCGCCGCGTGGCTCGCAAGGAGCCCTGTCCAGAAAGAGAAGGCCATCCTCGAGAAGCTCGTTGACGACACCGGGAACGAGTTCTTCCGCTCTTCGACGCTCCATCGGGGAGACGCGCGCTTCGACAGCCTTGGCTGCGGGATCGGCCCGGCCTCGCGGATGCCGCTCGGCACGATTCGCCGCACTCTCCTCGGCCTTCTCGCCGATCAACCCCACGGGGTCTGGATCCCCGTCTCCGTGTTCGTCGACCTCGTCCGGACCTCGGCCCGGGACCTCATCCTTCCCCCGAGCCTGAAGAAGAAGCCTCTATCGGACTACGACCGCGATCGCGTGAGGAGGGGCGGGAAGGTGTCAGAAGAGGTGGAGGGGCGGTATAGCAACTTCCGCGAGCGGGTGAAGGACCAGTGGGGCCGCGAGGGGACCCAGCTGACCGAGTCCACCCCGAACGTCTTCGACCGGGTCGAGGGCAGGTACCTTCAGTATTTTCTGCAGGAGATTCCTTTCCTCTCCGGGTTCGTCGACCTCGCGATGGCGCCGGAGAGCCGCGAGACGATCTGGCCTCCCCGGGAGAGCGTCCGGGCCTTCCGGACCACCTCGCGCCTCCGACAGGTCGTGCATGGAGACCCATCGCTCGGAAGGGTGTCGGTCACGGTCCTCCCCACTCTCGAGGTCCTCGTCGAGGCCCCCTCCTGGCCCGAGCGGGAGCTGGAGGCGCTCCGCCCCTTCTGCGAGGAGGTCGAGGAGGACGGCCCGATCCACAGGCTGCGGATCGACCGGAAGAAGACCGTCGCTCACGCCGCCGCGAACCCGAAGGGGGCCTCGCCCCGGGAGGTCCTTTCGCGCCTTTCGAGCAGGCCTTTGCCCTCGAATGTCGAGGTCGAGCTCGACGCCGCGGTCGGTCACTCCCGGAAGCTGACGCTCTACGAGGACGTGGCTCTCGTGGAGATTCGTCTGCCGGAGGACCGCGATGCCGTCACCGCTGAGCTCGGAAAATTCTCATTTGACGCCAGCCCGCGCGGGTTCGTCCTCTCCCGGAACCCGAGGAAGACCCTCGACGTCCTCGAGCAGTGTCTGAGGATCCCGACGAGCGTCAAGCACCTCGAAAAGAGGTTCGCCGCGTGCGACGGCCCGCTCGGGGCCTCGACCCCGAAATCGCCGGCCGGCCCGGCGCCAGCGCCACGGCCCCGCCGCAAGGTGAAGCTCTCCATGACCGACGTCGTCGCCTACCGCTCCGGCGACGCCGAGCTTCTCGCCGAGCTGCAGAATGGGCTGGCGCGCGCCGGAAAGCCGGGCCGTCTCTTTCCCGAAGAGGGGCTCCTTCTGGTCGCTGCCGCCGACCTCCCTCGCCTGCGCGCTCTCCTGACCCGGCTCGCCTCTCGCTTCGACATCGTTCTGGAGCGAGCGGATTCTGGAATCGCTTCGTGACGTGGGGCCCGAGACCAGCGGTAGTGGTGGAGCCGGCTCCTTCGCGCTGGGGGGCTTACCAGCAGGACGCCGGTACACCAGGCGAGGTCCGTCAATGAACGGTGGGCGCACCTCGGACCCTCCGACGGGCTGACTTGACGACGACTAGCGGCGCCTCGGGGGGGAGCCCGAGGCCCGACCCGGCTTGCTCCAGAGCGAGGAGGGCCATACCATGGTTGTTATGGTCACCCAGACCATCAAGACGACCTATGCGTTGGATATCGAGACCGTTCGAACGCTCGAGAGCCTCGCTCGTCGCTGGAACGTCTCGAAGTCCGAAGCGATGCGGCGTGCGATCCGGACGTCCGGCTCCTTGCCAACGCCCTCCCGGGAGCCGGAGCCCTTGGCGGCGCTCGACCAGCTTCAACGGGTCCTTCACCTGAAGAACGACTCCGCGGCGCGCTGGGCGGCCGCCATTCACTCCGAGCGGAAGACCGGATCGCAGCGCCGGGAGTCGCGGGGCAAGTGATCCACCTCGACACGAGCTTCCTCAACGATTCGGGACGCCGACGCGGTTCCATGGCCGATTGCATGATCGCGGCCACCGCCATCCTCGGGCAGGCCGGACTCGCCACGACAAATCCCGGCGATTTTCGACGATTCCAGCCCGCGGGATTGCAGATCGTCGACTAGCGCGTCACCGCGCTCCCGCCCGAGGCCACCGAGGCGATCGTGGACGACACCCCCATGTAGTTGACGCCGGGGTGTCGGGGTGCTTCACCGAGGAATCAGGGTGTCCGGCAGCTTCGCAGTGGCCTTGTCGAAGGTCGCGAAAGGGAGATGCCCTTCGGCTCGGGCCAGCTCCAGGGCGAGGCAGTCCGGGAAATCCGCCTTGCTGGCGCGATAGAGATCGAGGGCGGCCCTCACGGCGCCGACCGACTGGAAACCGAGGTCCCTGCTGGTCGTCGGCAGGGAGAATTCGAAGCTAGAGCAAGGAGGGCTTCGGAAGACTTTCCGGACGGGGACCCCATCTTCAAGACATTCATGGATTGACTTACTTTTCTTGAGTGGTCAGCCTTTGCTCGATATGAAAGGCATTCTCGCGATGTCCTCCACCGTCTCCTCGAAGGGCCAGCTCGTGGTCCCGGCGAAGATTCGGCGCCGGTTCGGGATCAAGCCGGGGACAACCGTCCGCTTCATCGAGCGCGACGGCGAGATCCTCTTCCAGCCGGTGACGGCGGAGTTCATTCGAGGCCTTGAGGGATCGCTCGAGGCGGACGGGCCCGTCACGCCGGCCCTCCTTCGCGAACGGGCGGCCGACCGGAAGCGGGAGGAAGAGCGCTGAGCACGATCGTCCTGGACAGTTTCGCGCTTCTCGCCTACCTGTTCGGCGAGCCCGGCGCTCCGACCGTCACCGCGGCGCTGGAACGGTCGTCCGCCTCCTCGAAGCCAGCACTCATCGCCGCTCCCAACTGGGCCGACGTCGCCTATCAGACCGAGCGGAAGATCGGCAGGCCACGCTGGGTCTCGACGCGGGAGAAGCTCCTCGCCTTGCCCATCGAGATCGTCCCCGCCGATCGAGACCTCGCCGAAGCGGCCGGAGCGCTCAAGGTCTCGAAGAAGATGTCCCTTCCCGACTGTTTCGCTGCCGCCCTCGCCTTGCGGACCGACGCCGAGCTCCTCACCGGCGACCCGGAATTCAAAGAGGTCGAGGACGTCGTCAAGGTGGCCTGGCTCGGAAGGAAGGGAGCTGGCAGGAAAGCCTGACTCCTCGCGGCCCGAGGCGATCGACCTGCTCCGGCGGGCCAGGCGGGCGGGATACAGGAAGATCGAGCGGGCGTCCGGACTCGTTGCCGTTGCCTCGACGCGTCAGCCGACCGCCACGGCCAGGGTCAGGACGTAGCCCGCCTCCTCCCGCCAGAAGCCGAGGAGCCGCATCTCGGCACCTCCCGCCGGGAGGATCTCCGGAGCGCACCGGACGGAGAAGCGGCGCCACGGAGTCCCCTCCGGGCAGAGGTCTCCGGGGTCCGGGACCTCGGCCGGCGTCAGCAGGCACTCCACCTTTCCCGTGTCGACGGTGAGGCCGAGCTTCAGGGACTTCAGGACCGCTTCCTTCGCGCTCCAGATCCCGTTCGCCCGGGCCAGACGCTCCCGCTCGGGAAGGGCGGCGATCTCGGCCCGCTCCGGCGCCGTCAGGAAATCGCGGAGGAAGCCGTCGGAGCGGGGTTCGATCAGCTCCAGGTCGACGCCCACCGCGCAGCGGCCCGGACCGGGCGAGCCGGTGAAGACGACCGCGAAGAGAGCGCGCCGCGCCGAGTGGCTGATCGAGACGCTGACCGGGAGCCTCGTCCCCGACACCACGTCCCGGACGAACGGCGCTCCCGACGGCTCAGGGACGATCTCGATCGAGCGGAGGCTCGGTAGCCGGTCCCCCCGCCGGTCGAGAGCGCCCGCGACCAGCGTCTTGGCCGTGAACCGGCCGAGCAGCCACTCGCTCCGCCTCTTCTCGAACCGCAAGCGGGACAGACGCTCCAGCTCGGCGGCCGAAAGCCACGTACCGGGATCGGACGGCACGCCCCCCGGAGGGGGTCCGAAGAGCCACTCGATCACCTTTCCAGCGTCTTCCGTCCCGGCAGCGCCACGGTCCGGTAGCCCTCCAGCTCCAGGTAGACGTTTCCGGTCTCGTCCACGACCCGCGCGTCGAAGAGCGGCTCGTCGCTCGTCGCCTCCACCAGCGCGTAGAGCCGTTTTCCGTTCGCTTCTTCCATCCCCCGGTGACGGACGACCGAACGGAAGGCGGTCGGGAGAGCGAGCCGCTCCTTGACCGAGACCTCCCAGATCCCGGCGGTCTGGAAGCAGAGTTCCAGGAGACGGGGCGCGATCAGCTCCTCCGACGCCTCCGGGACGGCGTTCGGCGGGAGGTCCCTCGCCATCAGGCCGATCGCCGATCGTCCGTCGACCTTCACCCTCTCGAGCACCTGGTACGCCGGGCCGTGGAAGAAGAAGCGGTAGATCTGCTCGGCGCCGATCGGCAGGTCCGACGCCTCCGGGGCCGAGAACCTGACCTTCGGAGGCGTCGCCCTCTCGCGCGCCATCCGCACCTCGCCCTGGAAGTGGAGCCTTTCCTGTGCCGGCAGCCCGGGCCTGGCCGGCACCCTCGAGCGGAGAGCCGCCCTGACGAGGACTCCGCCGCCGCTTGCCGGGACCGGGAACGCCGACAGGTGGAGCGTGGACGGCTCCATCCGGAAGAACTTGAACGGCTTCTGGAACTCGACCGACGTGACGGCCGCGACGTGGTACCCCGGTACCGCCAGGCTCCCGAGCTGGGCGAACGCCTCGGTCCCCATCACCCCCGGCAGGAGCGGAGTCCCCTCCATCGCGTGGTCGAAGAGGAACGGCTGGACCTTCGGGTCGAGCGAGGTCGTCACCGAGAACCCCTCGTGGAGGCCCGCCGACCTGACCTCTCCGAGCATCAGGAGAGGCCTTTTCCGGGAGGCGAGCGAACGGGCCGCCTCCTCCGGCGAGAGCCCCCCTGTCTCGTCCCACTCGGCCGCGAGGATGCCGAGCTTCCCCGCCACGACCAGCTCGCCGCCGCCGCCGGTCTTCGTCAGCTCCCGCCGGACGGTCGGGATCCCCGCCTCGGGCGGGAGCATCTCGATGCCGGCCATCTCCATGATCCTCGGGATCGACCCGCGGGTCGCCATCCCGATCCCCCCCCACGCCGTCCAGTCGATCGCGACGGCGCGGATGCCGGGGCGAACGGTGCGGAGGTGGCTCGTCCACTTGCAGAGGAGGTCGTTGGCGGCGCTGTAGTCGGTCTGCCCCGCGTTCCCGAACCGGCCGGCCACCGACGAGAAGACGACGGTCGCCCCGATGGGGAGCCCCTCGGCCGCCTTCAGGACCCCGAAGAAGCCGTCGGCCTTGATGTCGAAGACCAGGTCGAACTCCGCCGCCTCCTTCTCCTGTAGCTTCCGGCTGATCTCGATCCCGCCGGCGTGCAGGAGAACGTCGATGCGGCCGTACGCCTTCCGGACCTCGTCGACCACCGACGCGACGGACGGCCCGTCGAGCAGGTTGACGCTCCGGTAGTGCGCCGTGCCTCCGGCGGCCCGGACCGATTCGACGGCTCGGAGAGCCGCCTCCTCGCGCTCCACGCCCAGGATCCTCCGGTCGATCACGGCGGGGGTCGGCTTCTCGCCCTTCGCCTTTGCGGCCTCGATCAGGTGCCTTTTCAGCGCCTCGCGGTCGGTCCGGAAGAGCCGGATCGCCTCGTCCCCCGGCTTCGCCTCGCCGGCGAGGTCGAGGAGGTAGAAGGTCCCGGCCGACGCCGCCGCCAGGTCGGCGACGATGGCGCTGGTGATCCCCCCGGCCGCCCCGGTGACGACGAAGACGGTTTCGGGCCCGAGGACCAGCCCCTCGGCTCCCCCTTCGATCGGGAGGGGCCGCTCCTCGAAGCTGATCCCGAACCGCTGCCCATCGTGGCGGCCGACCTCGACGACGCCGGGGTCGCGGCCCGCCTCGTCGACGAGGGCGGCGACGATCCCTTCGTCGGCTTCGAGCTCGAAGTCGACGGCCTTGGCGAGGGCGTCGGGGAACTCTCTCTTGTAGGCCTTGGTGAATCCGGTGACCGCCCCGCCCAGGGGCCCGGCGGCCCCCGCTCCGTAGCCGTGGAGGCCGTCGAGGCGCGTGGCTGTGACGAGGAACGGGGCCGGGGCGGATCCGTCGGACGATTGCGCCACCTTCGCCGCGGCGAAGAGGGTCTTCACGCGCCGCCGCGTCTCCTCGCGGAACGAGGCGAGGTCCATCTCTCCGACCGCGAGATCGGCGTCGAGGGCCGGG
The DNA here is from genome assembly GCA_903845115.1 of uncultured Acidobacteriota bacterium. Taxonomy (GTDB): domain Bacteria; phylum Acidobacteriota; class Thermoanaerobaculia; order UBA5066; family UBA5066; genus CAIMWE01. The sequence continues at coordinate 20,202 of CAIMWE010000273.1, forward strand.
AGCCAGAAGAGACCGTCGACGCGGCCCGCCGAGACGAACCCCCGGACTGCCTCCGCTACCTCGGCGGTCGGGCTCCCGAGGTCGAGGCGGCAGACCGCGACCCCGTGCGCGGCGAGCTGCCCGGCGAGGAGCCCGGCCACCTTCCCACGGTCGTCACCGACGACGACGCGGCTCCCCTCGCCCAGGCGGACGCCGGTCGGCTTGCAGAGGTCGAGCGGCGGCCGGAGGACCGGCAGCGGCACCCTCCGCGGCATCCGGTCGGCGTCGGCCAGGTCCCGCGCGACGAGCCTGGCCGCCGCTGGGGCAGGTTCTTCCTTCGCCGGCGCGTCCTTCTTCTCGGACGATGCGGCGCTCCCGGCCCCCGGCTCGCGCCCGCCCTTGAGGTCGGGCCGGTTGTCGAAGACGAAGCCGACGACGTGCCGGAGAGTCGGGAAATCGCGCAGCTTCACGTTCTCCGCCCGCGGGATCGACCAGGCATCCCGCACGGCGGCGAAGACCTCGGCCTGCTTAACCGTGTCGACGCCCAGGTCGGCCTCCAGGTCCAGGTCCAGCTCCAGCATCTCGGGCGGATAGCCGGTCTTTTCGGCCACGATCGCCAGGACCTTCACGACCACCGGATCGGAGGCGGCCGGATCCGGGACCACGGCCGAGGCCGACGCGCCCACCGCAGCCGCCGGAGCTGGCACGGCCTGCTCGGGCGGAGACGCGGAGGCTGGAGCCGTCGCTCCGGGCACCGGCGAGGACGCGGCCGCGGCATCCGCGGCCGGCTTCAGGTCGGGCCGGTTGTCGAAGACGAACTGCGCGACGTGCCGGAGCGTCGGGAAATCGCGCAGCTTCACGTTCTCCGCCCGCGGGATCCCATATTCCTCTCGGACCGCGGCGAAAACCTCGGCCTGCTTCACGGTGTCGACTCCCAGGTCGGCCTCGAGATCCAGGTCCAGCTCCAGCATCTCGGGCGGATAGCCGGTCTTTTCGGCCACGATCGCCAGGACTCGCGTCACGACCGGGTCGACGGCCGGAACCGCGGACGTGGCCGGCAACGCTGCCTGCGCCACGGGTTCTGCGAGCGGTGGGGCGATGACGACGGGAGCCGGCGCGGGAGCTGCCTCAGGGCGGCTCGGCGCGGCAATGGGCGCGGAACGCGGCGCCTGCGCCGGCACGACCATCGGAGCCGGGCGGAAGTCGGCGGCCCGACCGTCCCCCGCGGCGACGGTCCGGCTCGCGGGGCCGATGCCGAACGCCCAGCGGGACGACGCCGGAGCCCGGTTCGGGGCGCCCTGCGCGACGATCCGGAGGTTCCTCTTCACCACCTCGGTCTCGGCCTGCTCGTACCCCGAGACCTCCGACAGCCAGGCCTGGTACCGCGAGCGGTTCTCGACCCGGTCGAGGCTCCCCGGGATCCGCCGGGTCAGGTTGAGCGAGATCTGCGAGCCGAAGCCGGCCGCCAGGTGGATCGCGTAGGTGACCGGATACCGGCCGCCGCGCGACAGCGTGAGGGGCCCGAGGTCCGGGTCGACCTCGCGGAAGTTGGGGACCGGCGGGACGATCCCGTGCTCCAGGATCTTCACCGCGATGACGTCCTCGATCCCGACCCCCATCGGGTGGCCGGTGAACCCCTTCGTGTTCGCGATGACGATCTCGCTCGCCGCAGCGCCGAAGGTCTTCCGGAGCGCCGCCACCTCGGCCGCCGCGCTTCCACCGCGGGCTGGAGTGAACGTCTCGTGGGACATGAAGACGGTCGAGGGCGCGATCGCGTGCCGGTTGATCCCGAACCGCCGCTCGGCGGAGGTGACCAGGCTGTCCACGACGGTCGCGATGTGGTCGACGTCGAGGCGGGTCCCGTGGAAGGCGCTGTTGCGGGTCTCGGTGGAGAGGAGCTCCACGATTCCGCGCCAGCCCCGCTCCTCCACGGCATCCTGGCTCTCCACGACGAGGGCGCAGGCCCCCATCCCGATGATGGTGCCGTGGCGGCGCCGGTCGAACGGCAGGGCCGCCTCCTCCACCTTGTCGTCGGTCGCCGCGGCACCTGAAGCCAGGAAGCCGGCCCCGATCCACGGGAGCATCCGCTCTCCGGTGGCGACGTCGGCCCCCAGGACGAGAACGCGGCGGCAGCGGCCGCTCCGGATCCAGTCCTCCGCGATGGCGATCGCCTGCGCCGTCGAGGCGCAGGCCGAGTTGGCCTGGGCATTCGGGCCGCGGGCGCCGACGTACTCGGCGAACTGGCTGTGCCCCATGGCCAGGATCCGGAAGAGGAAGCGGCGGTCGAACTCGTACGGCTCCCGCTCCAGCTCCTCGGTCAGCGCGGAGATCCTCCGCTGCAGCTCCCGGAGGCCGTCTGGCTCGCGGATGTAGTTCCGGAGGTCCTCGAGCCCTTCGAGCTCCTTTTTCCTCGCCTCCCACGCGTGAAAGCGGTTCAGCTCGTCGGCAAACCGGTCGTAGCCGGGGAAGGCGCTGGCGAAGATGACGCCGGTCTCGTCGCGAAGGGCTTCCGGGAGCATCCAGCGCTCCGGGAGGTCCTTGCCGGTGGTCGTCCGGCGATAGGTCTGCACGAGCGGGATGCCGGCCTCCCGGAGAGCGTCGAGGCCCGCGGCCATGGCGATCTGCGTGGTGAAGTCGAGCGCCTCGACCAGCTTCTCGGGGACGCCGTACTCGGCCGAGAGGTCGAACGGGCCGGGGCGCCCGGCCAGGCGGATGACGTCCCTGGTGTCCTCGATCGTCTCGAACCGGCCGCTCCCGTCCTCCCCCTTCACGACGCGCGTGATCCGCCTCGCCGCCATCGCCTTCCGGTGGCGGTCGGGGATCAGGTCGACGAACTGCTCGCCCCGCAGGATCCGCTCCGCGTTCGACGGGTCCATGAGCGGCTTCTCGGCCCCCGGGAGGCCGAGCCCCGTGCCGGAGATGACGATGGAGCCGGCCGGCACCTCGTTGCGGTCGGACGGCCCCCGCCCCCCGGGCGCGAGGCGCGAAAGAGCCTGCGAGAGGAGCTGGGTGAGGCCCTCGAGCGACTGGGCGGGGAGAGGAGAAGAGGTGGTGGACACGGGACCTCCCTGGGATGCAGCGGCCTCGAGGATCCGGGCGGAGGGAGTCGCCTCGACCGCGATGCCGTGCCCGGCGGCCCAGAGGCCGCAGAGCGTGTGGTTGAACGTCTGGATGTCACCCGGCTTCGGGTGGTTCGTCCCGAGCGACACGGCACCGGGCCGGTCCCCGAGCACGTCGTCGACGAAGCCCTTGAGCGCCTTCTTCGGACCGACCTCCACGAAGGTCCTGACCCCGGACCGCCAGAGCGTCTCGAGCCCCCCGACCCACTGGACGGGAGAGGCGACCTGCCGCTGGAGCGTCTCCTTGATCTCCGGAACGGTGACCGGGTAGTAGTCGCCCGTGACGTTCGCGACGACCGGGATCAGGGGCGCCCCGATCTCGAACCGGTCGAGGACCTCGCCGAGCGGGCCGCTCGCCGGGGCCACGATCCGCGTGTGGAAGGCGTGGCTCACCTGGATCCTGACCGCCGCGTAACCCGCCTTCTTGAACGCCTTCACGGCGGCGCTCACCGACGCCGTCTCGCCCCCGATCACGCACTGGGCGACGCTGTTGATGTTCGCCGCGACGACGTATCCCTCGATCGTCTTCAGCGTCTCCTCGACGACGGCCGGCGGGGCCATCACGGCCGCCATGCAGCCGTTGTCCTCGAGGTGGATGCTCGACATCTCGCGGCCGCGTGCGGCGGCCAGCTCGAGCCCCTGGGCGAACGGCATGACGCCGGCGGCGACGAGCGCCGCGTACTCGCCGAGCGAGTGCCCCATGACGACGTCCGGGACGAAGCCGTACTCGCGGAGGAGGCGGTCGAGCGCGATGTCGGTCGTCAGGACGGCGGGCTGCGTGATCGCCGTCTGCATCAGGGCGGCCTCGGCTTCCTTCAGCTTCGCCGGGTCGTCGGCGTCGACGAAGAAGTAGCTGGTCAGCGGGCGGCCCAGGAGGCCGATCGTGACCCGGTCCGCTTCCTCGAAGACGGCCGCGCAGACCTTCTCGCGCCGCGCCAGCTCGCGGCCCATGTTCAGGTACTGGCTCCCCTGCCCGGTGTAGAGGAACGCGATCTTCCCGGCCACCGGGCCCGAGCCCCTGAAGATCCCCTGCGCCGAGAGAGCCTTCCATCCGCCGGGAAGGTCGGCGTGCAGGGCCTTCGAGGCCTTCCGGAGCCTGTCGAGCAGCTCGTGTCCGTCGCCGAAGTCGACCAGGAGGCGCTCCGCCGAGCGGAGAACCTGCTGCGGCGGAGGCTCCACCGGCGGGACGAAGCCGGCCGCGACCCGGTGGATCAGCTCCGCGAGCTCGCCGCGGAGCGCCGCGACGGTCGAGGCGCCGAGCGCGGCGACGCCGCGGAGGGGCGCCCTGGCCGGGACGGGAACGGCCGCGGACACTGGCGCGGACGAGAAGGCGACCAGGGCCGGCCGGGGCGTCAGCTCCCCGGGGCGGTGCTCCTCCAGGACGACGTGGAAGTTCGTGCCGCCGAAGCCGTACGCCGAGACAGCCGCCCGGCGCGGAGCTCCCTCAGGGACCTCCCACGCCGCCAGCTCGCGGCTGAGGCGGAAGGGGCTGGCCCAGAAGTCGATGTTCGGGTTCGGCTTCGCCGCGTTCAGCGTCGGAGGGAGCTGCCGGTGTGCGATCGCCTGGACCGCCTTCAGGAGCCCGGCGGCTCCCGCGCCCGCCTTCAGGTGGCCGATGTTGCTCTTGGCCGAGCCGAGGGCGATGGAGCCCCGCTTCGCCCCCGCGTAGATCTTCCCCAGGCTCTCGACCTCCACGACGTCGCCCACCTTCGTCGAAGTCCCGTGGGCCTCGACGAGGGTGCAGGTGGCCGGGTCGAGGCCGGCGTCCTCCCAGGCCCTCTGGACCGCGTACTCCTGCCCGATCGGGTTCGGCGCCGTGATCCCCTTCCCGCGCCCGTCGCTGGAGCCCCCGATCCCGCGGATCACCGCGTAGACCCGGTCGCCGTCACGCTCGGCGTCGGCCAGCCTCCGGAGGAGGAACGCCGCGCACCCCTCGCCCATGACGAAGCCGTTCGCGCCGTCGCCGAAGGGACGGCTGCCCGTGGCGCTGAGCGCCCCGATCTTCGAGAACTTCACGAACGAGGTCGGCCCCATGTTCCGGTCCACGCCTCCGGTGATCACGGCGTCGCAGGCCCGCTTCCGGAGCAGCCCGACTGCCGACTCCAGTGCCGCCAGGCTCGAGGCGCAGGCAGCGTCGGTCGTGAAGTTCGGCCCGTGGAGGCCCAGGATGTTGGCCACGCGGCCGGCGATGATGTTGGCCAGCTCGCCGGGCATCGTGTCCTCGGTGACCGGCGGAAGGGCGGCCCCGGCGGCCCCCTTCACTCCGTTCAGGATCTCCGCCTGCATCTCGGGCGGCAGCTCCCGGAACCGCCCGACCGACTGAAGGGCGTTGAGGAACGCCGGGAAGTGGATCCGGAGGCTCGTCAGATAGTGGAGCTCGCCCCCCATCGCCGCCCCCAGGACGACGCCGATCCGGGCCGGGTCGAGGGGCCGCTTCGGGTAGCCGTAGTCGGCGAGCGCCTCCTCGGCGATGGTGACCGCCCACTGCTGTCCCTCGTCCATCGCCGCCAGGACCCGGGGCGGGATGTGGTGGCGCTTCCAGTCGAACTGGAAGCCGCGGACCCAGCCGCCGATCTTGCTGTAGGTCTTGTCGGGGGCCGCCGGGTCGGGGTCGTAGTAGTCGCCGGGGTTCCAGCGCGCCGGGTCGACGTCGGAGATGCAGTAGCGCTTGCCAGCGACGTTCTGCCAGAAGGCCGGGGCGTTCGGGGCATCGGGAAGGATCGCCCCGATCCCGACGATCGCCACCGCGTCCGCATGAGGGTCCTTCATCGTCATCCCGTCACGCGGCCGGGAAGGCGGCGACCAGGCCCGTCGTCACCTGCTCCAGGTCGTCGATCAGGCCGGCCTGCGCCGAGAAGGCCTCCGCGAGCCCGAGCGCCTGGGCGAGATTCGGGTCGGTCTGGCCGGCGGCGTTCGCCCACCGGAGCCCTTCGGCCGCGACCTTCAGGGCCGCTTCCCGGGCGTGGACGCGGGCCATCGCCTGAAGCGTCCCCTCCGGCCACGAAATCGCCCGCGTCGGCTTCAGCGCCGCCCGCTCGGAGAGGACGACCGCCGTCTCGGCGTAGGCGATCGCCTCGCCGAGGCGGAAGAGGACGTGCTGGTTCCGCGTCAGCCGATCGAGCCGGCACCGCTCCAGGAGCGCCGCGAGGCCCCGCAGGGTCCGGGCCGCGACCTGGAGGCCGGTCGTCCGGTGGGTCCGGGCGAGGCCCTCGACGCGGGCGGCCTCCTCGAGGTAGTGCGCTCCCTTCGTCTTCAGGTGGAGCTGCCAGCGGTCGCGGGCGATGGTCCACTCCATGATCTCGCTCGTCCCCTCGTAGATCGTGGTGATCCGGAGGTCGCGCTTGATCTTCTCCACGAAGTACTCGCGGGTGTAGCCGTAGCCGCCGAGAGCCTGGATCGACGCGTCGGCCGCCGCGTTCCCCGCCTCGGTCGCCAGGTACTTCGCCACGGCCCCCTCGGTCGCCTGGTCCGGCCCCCCCTCGTCGATCCGGTCCGCGGTGAACTCGATGTAGGCCCGGGCGGCCTCCAGCCGGCAGGCGTGCGGCGCCAGGAGCTTGTGGGTGTACCCCTGCTTCCGCGAGAGCGGCGCCCCGCCCTGGACGCGGGTCTGGGAGTAGCGGACCGCCCGTTCCAGCGCCGCCCACCCGCCGCCGAGGCCGAAGGCGGCCACCATCAGGCGGGTGAAGCCGAAGACCGCCTGTGCCTGCGCCAGGCCCCGGCCCTCGACTCCTCCGACGAGGTTCTCGGCGGGGACGTAAACCTCCTCGAGGAAGAGGGCCGCCGTGTTGCTCGCCCGGATGCCGTGCTTGTCCTCGGGCTTGCCGAAGGAGAACCCCTCGGCTCCCTTTTCCATCACGAACCAGGTCGGCCCCCCGGGGGCGTTCGCCAGGATCGTGTAGAGGTCGGCCACGCCGCCGTTCGAGATCCACTGTTTCCGGCCGGTGAGCCTGTAGCCGGTCACCTTCCCGTCCTCGACGACCGGAACCGCCTTCGTCGTCAGCGCCGCGAGGTCGCTCCCGGCCTGCGCCTCCGTGGCGCCGTAGGCCATCAGCAGCCCCTCGGCCGCCAGCCGCCCCATCCACTTCGCTTTCTGCTCCTCGGTGCCGCCGAACAGGATCGGGTCGGCCCCGAGAAAGGTCGCCAGGACCCCCGTCGCGATGCCGAGGTCGATCGCCGCCATCTGCGCCGAGACCCGGTAGATGTCGTACGCGCCCCCGCCGAGACCGCCGTGGGCCTCCTCGACGAAGAGGAGGTGGAGCCCGATCCGGGAGGGGTCGTAGAGGTCCCGGAGGACCTTCATCGGGAACTCGTCGTCGTGGTCGAGCCGTAGGAGGACCTCCGGCGTCAGCTCATCCGCCGCGTAGTCGCGGAGCGTCGACAGGATCGTTTCGAGCGTTTCTTCGTCCAGTCGAGACATGAAAATCCCCTTCGAACCACCTGTTCTGGAAGCGCAGGGGGCGAATGGTAGCGCCCGGGAGCCGGGAGCGAAAGGGCGCCGCGGGAGCGTCAGGCTTCCAGGAGGGACCGATCGGCCCCTCCTGGAAGCCGCCTGCCGGCTACTGGTCCTTGGAGACCGCGACCGAGCTGAACTTCTTCGCCAGCTCCGCCCGGAGGGCCTCTGTGTCGGGGCAGTCGATCCTCATGATCAGCTCGCGCATCCCGGCCGGGACCTTCGCGTAGGAGGTGAGGATCGAGATGATCTTTCCGCCCCCCTTCCGGCAGATGTCCGCCACCGTCCGGATCGTTCCCGCTTCGTCCGGGATGAGGAGGCTGACGCGGGTCTTCTTCAGGTTGGCGCCCGTTACCTCCACGAGCGCGCGGAAGACGTCGTCCTCGGTCAGGATCCCGACCAGCGAGCCGTTCTCGTCGATCACCGGGAGCCCCCCGACCTTCTTCTCCATCATGGTCATCGCCGCCTTCTCGATGGTGTCCTTCGGCGTGATCGTGAGGAGCTTCTTCGTCATGACGTCCTTGACCTTCAGCTTCTCGAGGAGGGCGTGCAGCTCCCACACGTCGAGAGACGTCGCGACCGACGGCGACGCGGCTTTCAGGTCCCGGTCGGAGACGATGCCGCAGAGCTTCCCCTTCCGGAGAACGGGGAGCCTCCGGATCTTCTTCTCCTTCAAGAGGCGCATCGCCGCCGCGACCGAGTCGGTCTCTTCGATCGTGATCGCGGCGCGGGTCATCCACTTCTCTACAAGCATGTTGTCGACTCTCCTGTCAGATGCGGCTCGGCAGGCCGAAAAGCACTACAGACCAAGATACGCCTTCTTGACGTGCTCGTCATTCAGCAGGTCCTTGCCGGTGCCGCTGTGGACGATCTGGCCGTTCTCGAGGACGTACGCCCGGTCCGCGATGGTCAGCGTCTTGAACACGTTCTGCTCCACGAGGAGGACGGTCACTCCCTGCTTGTGGACCTCCTCCACGACCCGGAAGATGTCCCCGACGAGCAGCGGCGAGAGGCCGAGGGAGGGCTCGTCCAGCATCAGGAGCCGCGGCTTGGACATCAGCCCGCGGCCGATCGCCGCCATCTGCTGCTCCCCGCCGCTCATCGTCCCCGCCAGCTGCTTCGCCCTCTCCCGCATCCGGGGGAAGAGCGTGTAGACCTTCTCGAGCATCTCCGGACGGGTTTTCTTCGCCTCCGGAGTCAGAGCGCCGAGGAGCAGGTTCTCTTCCACCGTCATGTCGGGGAAGAGGCGGCGCGCCTCCGGGACGTGGGCGATGCCGAGGGAGATGATCTCGTGCGCCGCGCGGGTGTGGAGGGGCTGCCCCTCGAACGTCACGGAGCCGCGCTTCGGCGTCAGGAGGCTCGAGATCGTGGCCAGCGTCGTGCTCTTGCCCGAGCCGTTCGCCCCGATCAGGGCGACGACCTCGCCCTGCTTCACCTCGAAGTTGACGTCCCAGAGGACCTGGACGTCGCCGTAGAAGACGTCGAGGCTCTTGACCTCGAGCATGTTCCCGCTAGACATGGGCAACTCCCAGATAAGCCTCGATCACCTTCGGGTCGTTGGCCACCTCCTGCGGCGACCCCTCGGCGATCTTCATCCCGTAGTTGATCGCGAGGAGGCGTCTGGAGATCGCCATGATGACCCTCATGTTGTGCTCGATGATCAGGATCGTGACGCCGCTCTCGTGGATCTTCTTCACGATCTCGATGGTCCGCTCCACTTCCGACGGGTTCAGCCCCGCGAAGTTCTCGTCGAGGAGCAGGAGCTCCGGCTTGGTCGCGAGGGCCCTCGCCATCTCCAGCCGCTTCCGCATCCCGAGAGGGAGGCTCTTGGCCAGGCTGTCCCGCCAGGCGTCCATTCCGGTGAACGAAATCGCCTCCGAGGCGATCTGCCGGGCCTCGGGAAGGTGGTTCGTCCTGCTGAAGGCGGAGACCATCACGTTCTCGAGGACCGAGAGCCGACCGAGCGGCTTGACGACCTGGAACGTCCGGGCCAGGCCCTTCCGGCAGACCCTGAACGGCTTCAGGCCCTGGATCGGCTCGCCGTTGAACTTGATGTCGCCGACGTCCGGGGCGTAGTAGCCATTGATCAGGTTGAAGATCGTCGTCTTTCCGGCGCCGTTCGGGCCGATCAGGCCGAGGATCTCTCCCTTCTCCACCGAGAAGGTCATGTCCCCGACGGCCTGGAGGCCGCCGAACCGCTTCGAGACGCCGGAGAGCTCGAGGAGCTTCACGCGGCCACCTGCTTGGGGTCCTTGCCGTCGGTCTTGCGGTCCCGGCGCCCCTTCGCCTCCAGGATCGACCCGACGATGCCGTTCGGGAAGAAGAGGATGATCACGATGATCAGGACTCCGAAGAAGACGAGGTGCCCCGACCCGACGTAGACGCGGAAGATCTCCGACACGAGAATGTAGATGACCGCCCCGAGCGCCGGTCCCCAGAGGGTCGCCGCCCCGCCGAGCATGGTGACCAGGATCATCATGATCGAGATCTTGCTGAGGTCGAAGACGATCCCCGGGTCGATGAAGCCCATGTAGTTCATGTAGAACGACCCGGCCACCCCGGTGAAGAAGGCGCTGATCATGAGGGAGACCAGCTTGTACTTCGTCGTGTCGATGCCGAGCGACTCGGCGGCGTCCTGGTCCTCACGGATCGCCAGGAAGTAGAAGCCGAGCTTCGACTTCATCACGCGGTGGATCGTGAAGATGGTGACCGCCGCGAGGGCGAAGACGATGTAGTAGTAGGCGCCCTTGTCGTTGAAGGCCGGGAGGAAGAGGATCCCCTCCGCCCCGTTCGTCACCTCTTTCCAGTTGAGCGCGACGAGACGGAGCACCTCCGACAGCGCCAGGGCCGAGAGCGAGAAGTAAGGGCCGCGAAGGCGGAAGCAGATCCAGCCGATGAAGGTCGCGAGGACGACCGCGGCGAGCCCTCCGACGAGGAGCCCCCACCAAGCCTGGGCCACCGGCTGCCCGGACTTCACCAGGATCGCCGTGGCGTAGGCCCCCGTTCCGAAGAAGGCGGCGTGGCCGTACGAGACCTGCCCCGTGAATCCGCCGAGGAGGTTCCAGGCCACCCCGAGGATGATCCACATCATGGAGAGGATGAGCATGTGGAGGATGTAGGGGTTACTGAACACGAGAGGGAAGAGGAGGAGGAGGAGGGCGGGAACGACGAGGAGCACGGGCTTCTTGGGCATGGGTGCTCCTTCAGACGCTCGACTTCCCGAGGAGGCCCTTGGGAAGGAAGATCAGGACGAGGACGAAGATGATGAAGCCGAAGGCGTCCTTGTACCCGAGCGAGATGTAGACCGAGCCGAGGGACTCGCCGAGCCCCAGGACCACGCCGCCGAGAACCGCCCCCGCGATGTTCCCCATCCCGCCCAGGACGGTGATGATGAAGGCCTTCGAGGTGAACGGCCCGCCGATGGCCGGGTAGAGGTAGTAGACCGGGGCCAGGAGAGTCCCCGCCGCGCCGACGAGGGCCGCCCCGAGGCCGAAGGTGATGTAGGTGATTCGCTTCGTGTTGATCCCCATGATGGCCGCGGCCCGCTTGTCCTGCGCGGTCGCGCGGATCATCCGGCCGATGTCGGTCTTTCCGAGGAAAAGGAACAGCGCCGCGCCGAGGGCGATGGCGATGCCGAAAGCCACGAGGAAGGGGAAGTTGAACGAGAGCGAGATCGTCTGGCCGCCCACGTTGACGTCCCAGTAGATCGTCTTCGAGGCGTAGGAGACCGGCACCGACTTGTAGTCGGCCGAGAAGACCATCTGCGCCAGGTTGGAAAGGACCATTCCGATCCCGACGGTCAGGAGGACCTGGTTCTGGGGGAGGACCGACTCGACGTCCATGACCGGGGTGATCAGGTACTTCTGGAGCGCCGCCCCGATCAGGAATAGGGCCGGAAGAACCACGAAGAGGGAAAGATAGGGGTCCATGTGGATCAGGGAGAAGAGCAGGAACGTGATGTACATCGCGACCATCATCAGCTCGCCGTGGGCGAGGTTGATGATCCGCATCACCCCCATGATCAGGGACATCCCGAGCCCGATCAGGCTGTAGAGACCGCCGAGCAGGAGGCCCGCGATCACGACCTGAACGAACAGCTCGATCTGCCCCGCCAGCTGAGGCGTCATGATCCTCCCTTCTTCGAACGGGCGGTTCGGATGGTCAGCACCTGGCGGTCGATCCGCTTGCCACTACTTGCGGTCGCGCCACTTGGGAGCCGGGTAGACGTACTTCGCTGACGAGGCTTCCTTCGGCCAGATCGTCTCGTACTTCTTCTTCTGCACCTGCAGGACGAGGGTCTCCATCCTGTTCTGGTTCGTGAACTGGTCCCAGGACACGAACTTGATGGGGCCGAACGCCGTCATCAGGTCGGTCGCGGCGAGGGCGGTCCGGATGGCCTCGGGAGTCCACTCCTTCGCCCTCTTGAGGGTGTCGGCCGTGACGTAGGCGGCCGCGTAGGCCTCGACGCCGTGGTAGTCGGGCTCCTTGCCGAACTTCGCCTTGAACTTGTCGAAGAACTCCTTGGCGCCCGGGTACTTGACCTGGGGGGTCCAGAGGGTCGCCGACATGCAGTACTCGGAGGCCTCGGCCGCGTTCTGGAGGAACTCGGGGAGAGTGTGCCCGGCCCCGCCGCCGATGAAGGCCTGCGGGTTGATGTCGAGCTCCTTGGACTGCCGCATGAGGAGCGAGGCGTCCATCAGGTACGACACCATGTAGACGATGTCGGGACGCTCGGACTTCACCTTCTGGAGGATCGGCTTGAAGTCGACCGCGCCGGCCTGGTATCCCTCGTCGAGGACGATCTTGATCCCGTGGGCCTTGCAGTATTCCTTCATCGCCTTCGAGGTGCTGTTCCCGAAGTCGGTGTTCTCGTAGAGGATCGCGATCGTCTTGGGCTTCGCGACGGTCTCGAAGAAGCTGAACACGCCGAGGTTGTAGAGGCTCGCCGGCGGGTTCAGCCGATAGACGTATTTCCACCCCTGCTGGGTGATCTTGTCGGCGGCTCCCGTCACGACGAGGTACGGGACCTTGTACTTCTCGGCCACCGCGGCCACCGAGTAGCTGCACTGGCTCGTGTACTCACCGACGACGAACGGGTACTTGTTGATGGTGACGAACTTCTCGACGATCGCCGTCGCCGTCTCGGCCTTGCCTCCGGAATCCTGGATGTCGAAGGAGATCTTGTGCCCCTTGACGCCGCCCTTGGCGTTGATCTCCTCGGCGGCCATCTCGTAGGCCTGTTTCTCCATTTCCCCGAATTTCGCCTCGGCTCCGGTGAGCGGAAGCGGAACACCGATCTTGACGACTTTTTCCTGGGCCGCGGCGGGCCCAGCCGCCATCGCCAGGGCGGCGACAGCGGCGGCGAGCGTCTTCTTCATCTCTTCTCCCTTTTCGCTATCCCGGCCTTGACTAGTAGCTCATCTGGATCGCGAGGGTGAACTCGTTGGTGGAGATGCCGACGTTCGGGGCGAGACGCGAATAGGCCGCCTTGAGGTTCAGGTTGTTCCCGTAGACGTAGTGGGTCAGGCCGGCCATGTAACGCTTCTCGTCCTTGGCGTCGCTGCCGTAGTACTGGCGGCGTTCGTAGCGCGCGAAGGGCTCCGTCTTGAGGTTGTTGAAGTACCACCCCGCCTCGATGGTGGCCGTGTTCTGCATCGGAAGGGTCGGTGCCAGCAAGCCGCCGTCGATGAACTGGTACCAGACCTGACCCTCCAGCCGGCCCGTCTTGAAGGGGAGGCTCCAGAAGATGTCGCCCGTGTAGAGCTGGAAGTCCCGCTGGAAGTCGTACGTGGCGCCGATGGCGAGGATCTTCTTCGTCGTGCCGCCGTATCCGGCGGCGACCGCCGTGAAGCCCGGGGTGTACATCTCCGTGTCGAAGACGTTGTACGAAAGACGGGTGACGTAGCGGTACGCATACTGCGAACCGGCGTCCCGGACGCCCTGCAGCGCGAGGACGCGGTACTCGAGGTGGTCGTCGAGGACGAATCCGCGGACGCCGGCGCCGGTGTCCCGGTTCGAGCTCCCCTGCAGCCCGGCCGTCGCGAGGGTCGCGTACGCGGAGGTGTCGAGCAGGTACTGGGTGACGCTCGACTTGATCGCCTCCCGCGAGTCAGGGACGTAGATCAGGCCCGCCTGGATGTTGAACGCCTTGTCGATGCGCCACTCGATCGCCGCGTCCAGGGTCTGGAAGCCGGTGGTGAGCGACTTCGGGGCCTTGCCGAGGTTCGCGTTCTCCGTCTGCCAGTAGAAGTAGACGCCGTCCGCGACCTTGCCGGCGATGTTGAACCGGGTGCGCCGGACGAAGAGGTTCTGGATGTACCCCTCGGTAGCCGGGTCCTGGTTCCAGTCGGCCCAGGCCTGGAACATCCCGCCGAACTTTAGCCAGGCCGAGTCCCCGACCTTCAGGGTCATCCCCTTCGGGGCGGCCAGCTCGGTGTCCGCCAGCTTGGGAGCCGCGGTCACGGCCGGGGCTGCGGCTGCCGGCGTCGGGGCAGGGGCCGGAGTCTGGGCCGCCGCCGGAACCGCGAGAGCCACGACCGCGAAAACCGCGGACCAGGTCACCAGGGATCTCCTCATCTTTTCCTCCTCATCCTTCCTAGAAATCAGAAACCGAGAGTCATCAAGATCAGCGGCCCGGGGGCCGAATCGAAGCGGCGAGACGAGGTGCGCCTCCGGTCAAACCCTCCCCTTGGGCCGGCAAAGGCCGGCCGGACCCGAGGGGAACGGCGCACACGACACATGTAACCAAGGGTCCGGGGAGTTTTCCCCCCCGGACGGGTCCGTGTCAATCCCTCTTATGGCTCTACCGAGCAAATCCGGCCGAGACGGCCATGGCCGGGGAGGCGTAAGATCCCCCCGGCCTCAGGGAGGGAAGGCATGACCCGATGGGAGCGCCGCGAGGTCGTCGTTCGGACGACCGCGACCGGCCACGAGCTGACGGCACCCGTTTTTCTCTGCCACGGGCGGAACGAGTCCCCCTGCGCCTACCTCCAGGCCAACGTCCACGGGGCCGAGCTGCAGGGGAACGCCGCCCTACTCGCCCTGTTCGACATCCTCGAGAAGGAATCGCCCCGCGGGAGCCTCGTGATCGTCCCGCGCGTAAACCCCGTCTCCGCGAACCAGCAGGTCGGGGACTACGTCGCCGGCGTCTACGACTTCCAGACTGGGAACAACTTCAACCGGGGTTACCTGAACCTGACCGGCCCCTCCCGCTCGAGCTCTTCCGCGTGCTACGTGGACGTCGACTCGTTCGCGAGCGTCAACCAGGGCGCCACGATCCGGGAGATCCGGGACGGGTTCCGGGAGGCTCTCCGGGCGGCGCTGAGCGCCATCCGCTCCGAGGCGGCGAACTGGGGGGTCGAGACGAAGCTGGAGTTCGCCCTCAAGATCCAGGAGCTCACGGTCGAGGCCGACGTGGTCCTGGACCTCCACACCGGCGACCGGACGCCGCGCTACCTCTACGCCCCGGAAGGCGCGTCCGCGGCGGTGCGGGCCTTCGGGATCCCCTTCGTCCTCGAGATCCCCCACCGGTTCGCCGGGGCCCTCGACGAGGCCGCGTTCGTCCCGTGGCAGGACCTGGCGAACGCCTTCGCCAAGCTGGGACGCACCGACGTCCCGAGGCTCGTCGACGGATTCACCGTGGAACTGGGCTCGATGAATACTTTCTCCCTCTCGCAGGGAGCGGAGGACGCCCGGCGCATCGTCTCGGCCCTGCGGCACTACGGGATCCTCGACGGCGACCCGGACACCCCGGCCCACCGGATGGTCGCGTGCAGCGTCAGCGATTACCGGTCGATCTACGCTCCTGCTGCCGGCCTGGTCGACGCGGCCGTGAGCCCGGGGACCCCCGTGAGAGCGGGCGACCTCGTGGCCCGGCTGGTCGACCCGTCCCGCTGCCGCAGCCTCCCTCCCCGCTCCCGCGACGCCATCGTCGAGGTCCGCGCTCCGGAGGACGGGGTCGTCCTGCTGTTCCACGCCTTCTCGTCCGTTTCGAAGGGGGCCCGGCTCGTCTCGATGATGACGAAGACCCGGGTTATCTGACGCCGCCGGAGTCAGATAACCCGGGTCTTTTTCGCTGCAGTGAATCGGGGAACCCGTCGCCGGGTTCCCCGCGCGCTACGCGCTCCCCTCCCCGCGACCCTGAGAGGGGAACCTCCTCGACTCTCTTTCCAGGACCCTCCTAGCGCTAGTTGACGACGGGGCGGGAGCCGCGTGGGTGCGTCGCGAAGGCGTCGAGCACGTGCCGGGTACCCGTCCGGATCGGCGCGGAGCGGAGGCGGACCAGGCGCTCGCATGTCCGAGCGCGCATCGCGAGTTTGCGAGCGCCCCGCCGATGCGAGCACCGATTCGAGACGGGTGGCACGCGCGGAGCGTCGCAGCGACGCACCCGCGCGACAGTTCGCCGACCAAGGCGTCTCATCGAGCAGAGATTGGGTCCTCCTCGCGGTCGTTCGGCGGCTCCTCTCCTGCGATAGGGGCGGCCTGGGCGGCCCTGGGCGCTATTTGAGGTAGCCGAGGCTCCGGAGGTTGTCGACGTACTCCTTCGGGTCGATCGGGGGAGCGCCCGCCGCCCGGAGCCGGCCCCACGACGCGACCGTCGACGTCGTGGCCGTCCCAGGAGAGAGAAGGCCCGACGCGACCCGTCCTTCGCAGGACCGCGACGAGGGGACCCCCAGGGCGGCGAGGACGGTGGGAGCGAGGTCGACGAGGCGGAAGGGACCGGCGGGGACACCGGCCGCCAGCGGCCCCGAGGCGACCACGCGACCCGACCGCTCGTGGCGCCCCCCGTCCAGGAGGAGGAGACGCAGGTCCGCGTCCCCCCCGGGGAGCGGCTTCGAGGCGAAGTCGCGGAGGCGTTCGGCTTCGGCGGTGAGCGCCCTCGCCAGCACGACGCGGTCCGGGGCGCTCCGGCCAGGCTCCGAGAGGGCCGAGCCGAGGATGTCGAGGCCCGGAAGGTAGATCAGGCCCAGCCTCGGGCGATCCTTCTCCCACGCCTCCTCGAATGCGGCGATCGAGAATGCGTCGAGGCCGGACGCGTCGGCGACCAGGCGCTCCACCGACCCTGCCGGCGCGGCCGTCCCGTGAGCCAGCTTCGCCGCTCTGACCCCTGCCTCCGGCGGCCAGCCCTCGCCCGTGAGCGGGGCGCCGGCCCGGGCGGCGAAGTAGAGGTGGTTCGAAAGGACGGTCGCGGGCCCGGTCGCCGGGTACGTCGTCCACCACCCGACGACGAGCGCGGCGATGCCCGCGCGGGCCGACACGTCCCACGCCGCAGGCACGCGCCGGGACGCCGAGGTGACCGACTCGGGCCGGGCCATCCGGATCGCGGGCAGGAGACGCCGCAGATACCAGCCGGTCCCCGCTTCGGGCTTCACCGGGACGCCGACTCCCCTCACCCTGACCAGGTCGAGAGACCCGACCCCGTGGCGCGCCACCCCTTCGCCGGTCGCGGCGGTCGTCCAGACCGCCGCCGGGTCGAGCTGCTCCTTCGCGTACGCCGTTCCGGCGGCACCGAACCCCCCGGCCCCGGCCGGCAGGAAGCGGTCCGACCAGCCGTCGATACCGACGACGACGACCCGGCTGCGGCCCGAGGCCACGACGAGCGGCTCGTCCGCTCCCTCGTTCCGCCGCGCCGCCGACGTACCCAGGAACGCTCCCACGGCTGCCAGCGCGGCGAGGCCGAGAGCGACCAGCGCCCCTTTCTTCCCGGGCCGCTCCAGAACCTCCCTTCCCGAGGTCACGAGGACCGTGAGCGTGACGCTCCGGGCGACCCGGACCGAGAGGAAGACGAGGAGAGCGACGACGGCGACCAGCGCGACGGCTCCGGCGGCCCCCGCGATCTCGAGGGCGGGAGCCGCCGCGAGGGCCGCGAACCCTCCCGACACGAGGCCGAACGCGACCCCGATCTCCGTCGCCACCTGGTCGCCGCCTCCCCGGGAACGCCCCCGCAGCCAGGCGAGGGCCATCAGGCACGAGACGACGAGCGCCCCGAAGGCGGCCGCCCCGGCGAGCAGCCACGCGAACAGGGCCAGGGCGTCCCTCGGGCCGAGGCCGGAGGCGAGGGCCGTCATGACGGCCTGGGCCGCCGCGAGGGCCGACGCCAGAAAGAGAGTGGCGACGAAGGCCGCCTTCAGGAGGGCCCGGGCGCGCGTCCTCGAGGCGAGGGCCCCCTTGAGGACCGCGCCCTCGACGCCGCGGTCCAGATACCCCCGCTGCCTCAGGCGCTCACGGGCTTCCTCGAAGGAGAGAGGCGGCTCGCCGGTCACCCTCCGACCTTAGCAGGCCCGGGAGCTCTTGATCACACCCTCCCGGTCAGCTCGTCCGGTCCCGGAGCAGCGCCGCGAAGTCCGCGAGGAGCCGGCCCCTGGCGCCGAACGCGGCGATCGCCTCGACGGCATGGGCCGTCAGCTCCCCGACGAGGCGCCTCGCCCCCTCCGGCCCGACGTGCCGGGCGAACGAGGGGGCCGGCGCCCGGCGGGACTCCTTGCCGGTGGCCGACGCGGGAGCCTTCTCCAGGAGGTCGTCGACGATCTGGAAGGCGAGGCCGAGGTTGCGGGCGTAGGACCGGACCGCAGCCAGCTCCCGCTCGCGGGCCCCTCCCACGACCGCGCCGAACTCCGCCGAGGCCACGAAGAGCGCGCCCGTTTTCCGCGCGTGGATCGTCTCGAGGCGGTCGAAGGTGGCCTCGGCTCCCGCCGCCCGGAGATCGAGCGCCTGCCCGGACGAGAGCCCCTCGAGCCCGCACGCGTCGGCCAGCCTCGAGACGAGGTCGAGCGCGGCCGTCGGCGTCACGCCCTTCCCCGAGCCGGCGGCGCGGAGGCCCGACTCGGCCAGGATCCCGAAGGCCCGCGTCAGGAGAGTGACCGCGGCGAGAACCGCCGCGTCCTCGCCGTGGCCGATGTGGAGCGCGGGCCGGCCCCGGCGAGTGAGGGCATCGTCCATGGACGGCAGGTCGTCGAGGACGAGGGACGCGGCGTGGACCATCTCGACGGCGCACGACGGGTCGAGCAGACGCTCCCGCCGGACGCCGAAGAGCTCGCCCGAGAGGAAGACCAGCGCCGGACGCACCCTCTTCCCCGGCGAGAGCAGCCCGTCGCGGACGGCCGCCGGCAAGGGGTCGAGGGGATCGGGCCCGGCCGACCCCGCATCCTTCCGCAGGAGCCCGGGGAGGCGGACGTCGACGGCGGCCTTCGCGTCGGACAGGAAGCTCTTGAGGTCGTGGGGCACGGTGCTCGCTGCGGTCCCGGACCGCCTCGGGCCGCTGAATCAGTGTAGCATCTGAAAATGGCGCCTCCGCTCAGGGAGAACCAGCGGGCTCGGCGTTTGGTCGGCGACCTCCTGGCTCCGGCAGCCGTCGTCCTCTTCTTCTTCGGCCTCCTGGCTTTCGGCCCGCCTCCGTCGCGGGTCCGGATCGTGACGGCGGCCCTCCTGACCGCCGCCGCGGTCACCGCGTTGACGCAGCTTACGGCCGCGCGGCACAGACGGGCCCGCGAGGCGACCCGGGACGTCCTCGTCCGCACCGCCGCCGGAGACCTGACCGTGGCCCGCCGGGAGCTCCGGGCGTCCGGAGACCCCGGTCTTTCCCACGCCCTCCACGGCCTGCTGGTCGGGATGGAGCGGATCCTGGCCTCGTTCGTCCGGCTCTCGAACGCGATCTCGGGAGTCGCCCTGGACCTGACCTCCAGCGGCCGCGACCTCGCCCACGCCGTGGAGGCGCAGACCGGCCGGGAGGAGGAGACCGCGCTGTCGATCGAGCGGACCGACGCCGCGATCGGGTCCCTCCACCTCTCGATGGAGACCCTCGCCGGGTCGGCCGAGAACGCGAACGTCTCCCTCCACGAGATGTCCGCGTCGATCACCCAGGTCTCGCAGGGAGCCGCCGGGCTGCGGGCCTTCGTCGACGAGACGGCCGGCTCTCTCGGCCGGATGCTCGCCTCGCTGAGCGAGGTCGCGGAGGCGGTGGAGAACCTCTCGCGCCTCGCCGAGGAGACGGCCGCCGCCACGGCCTCGATTCGCGAGGCGGTCCAGGAGACGGACCGCCAGACCAAGACGGCCGCGCGGCTTTCCGAGCGGGTGGCGGCGGCGGCCCTGGCGGGCAAGTCGGCGGTCACCGGAACCGCGGCCGGGATGACCGAGATCCGGGACACGGTCGCTTCGGCGTCGGAGTCGGCGGCGGATCTCTGGGAGCGCTCGGTCCGGATCGGCGAGATCGTCCGGGTGATCGAGGAGATCGCCGGCGAGACGAACCTCCTCGCCCTCAACTCCTCGATCATCGCCGCCCAGGCCGGCGGAGAGAGCGGCCGGGCCTTCTCGGTCCTGGCCGACGACGTGCGGGACCTCTCGGAGCGGACCGCCGCCTCGACCGACGAGGTGCGCGGGCTCGTCTCGGCCCTCCAGAAGGGCGTCACGGACCTCCGCTTCTTCCTGTCCGACGCGAGAGAGCGGACGGAGGTCGGCGTCGACGAGGCCCGGGCGGCCGACGGGACGCTGGACGACATCCAGCGCCTCGTCGCCGAGGCGAAGAAGACGTCCGACACGATCGCCGCGGCGACCGCCAAGGAGGCGATCGACGTGGGGCGCGTCTCGGACGCGTCGACCCACGTCTCCGAGGAGGTCGACCGGATCTTCCGCGCGACCCAGGCCCAGCTCGAGACCGCTCGCTCCGTCGGCGACCGGGCCGAGAAGGTGAGGGAGCTGACCGAGCAGCTGTCGCGGGCGATGCACGAGCAGGCGGGAGGAGGCAGGGCGCTCCTCGCCTCCATGGAAGGAGTCACCCTCACCGTCGAGGACATCGCCCGTGCGACGACCACGCTGGCGGAGGGGTCGGCCGCCGTGGTCCGGTCGATGGAGGGGATCCGGGTCGCGACCGCCCAGAGCGCCTACGCGGCCACCTCGATGAACCAGACGGCCCTCACGCTCGAGCAGGAAGCGCTGATGCTGAAGGCCCGGGCCAGCGTCTTCCGGTTCGCCCCGCCCGAGCCGGGGGGCCGGATTCGCGCCGCGCTCCGTTACCTCAGCGACGAGGACTTCGACCCGGCCTTCTCCTGGACCGTTCCCCAGGCGGTCCTGGTGAAGACCTGGGGAGAGGGCCTCGTCCGGTTCGGGGACGGGACCCGGATCGTCCCGGAGCTGGCGGAGCGCTGGCACATCGACCCGACCGGGACGGTCTACTCATTCGCGCTGCGGCGGGGGGTCCGCTTCCACAACAGGTCGCTCATGACCTCCGCCGACTTCAGGACGACGTTCCTGCGGTACATGTCGCCCTCCCTCGACGCGCCGCTCGCGGCCTTCTTCGACGTGATCGAGGGGGCAGGCGAGTACCGGGCGGGCAAGCGGTCCGACATCCCGGGGATCGAGACGCCCGACCCGACCACCGTCATCTTCCGGCTCGAGCGCCCCCTCCCCTTCTTCCTGCAGCTGCTGACGCTCCCCGACGTCACGACCGTGCCCCCGGCGCTCCTCGACCGGGAGAGGGCCAGGCTCCGGCCGTTCGGCACGGGGGCCTTCGCCCCCCGGGAGATCGTCTTCGGGAAGCGGGCCCGGTTCGAACGGTTCGAGGGCTACTGGGACCGGTCGCAGATCGCCCTCGACGGCGTCGACCTCGACCTCACCGAGGACTCGGAGGCCGGCGTCTTCGACCGGTTCATGCACGGCGACCTGGACATGATCTGGGACGTCCCCTACCCCGAGGCCGCCAGGCTCTCCGAGGACCCGGAGTGGCGGGCCTACCTCGACTCCTCGGTGCAGCTCCACACCTCGTTCGTCGTCCTCCGGTGCGACAAGGCCCCTCTCGACGACGTCCGGGTGAGGCGGGCCCTCAACCACGCGGTCGACCGCCAGCGGCTGAACGAGAAGTTCTTCGCCGGCCTGACGGTCCCGGCTTCCTCGATCCTCCCGCCCCACCTCGTGGGCCACGATCCGGACCTCCGCCCGTACCGGTACGACCCCGATCGCGCGCGCGCCCTCCTGGGCGAGGCGCTGGTTCCGCCCGGGACGAGGCTGACCTCCTGGGTCACGCCCCGGGACGCGGCCGATCCGCTGGACCTGAACGCGGCAATCGCCGGGGACCTCCGGAAGGTGGGGTTCGAGGTGGACGTGGAGATCGTGCCGGGAGAGGAGATGGCCGCGCGCCGGAAACGGGGGAAGAGCCCCCACCTCCGCATTCTCCGCTGGTTCGCCGACTACGCCGACCCGGACACCTTCTTCAGCTCGCTCTTCTACTCGAAGACCGACGACGTGGCCGAGTTCGGTTTCCGGAATCCCGAGGTGGACGGACTGGTCGAGAAGGGGGCCCGGGTCGCCGACGGACAGCTCCGGGAGCAGATCTACCGGGACCTGAACCGCCTGATCCAGAGCGAGGCACCGGGGATCTTCCTCTTCCACAACCGGGGCTTCGTCCTCCACCAGCCGTCGCTGCGAGGGGCCCGGGCGTTCCTGCTCCCGCCCCCCGCGCGCTGGGCCGACCTGTCGTTCGAGCGGTAGGAGCGAGACGCTTCGCGCCTCGCCGAGGGCGGCCATCACTGATCAGGGGAACCCGGCGCGGCCGGTGTTCCCCTGCGCGCTCACGCGCTACCGAGGACGCTTCGCGCCTCGCCGAGGGCGGCCATCACTGATCAGGGGAACCCGGCG
>CAIMWE010000274.1 GCA_903845115.1 uncultured Acidobacteriota bacterium
GGCCCCTCCCCCTCCTCCGACGGCCGCATCAGGATCGACGCCGCCACGAGTTCCTCGACGGGCGACAGCTTCGCCAGCCTCGAGGCGATCGATCCCGCTCCACGACGCCAGCGCTCTTCCCACTCTTCCGCCACCTCGACCGGGAGGACTGCCTTCCGCTCCCTCAGCATCACCTCGGCCAGTTCCTGGAGCCGTTCCTCCAAGCCGGCAATCCCCTCGGTGAGGTTCTTGATGAAGGCGTCGAAGAGCCCGATCTCGTCCAGGTCCGGCGGCACCCTCGTCTTCCCCGCCCACGTCTCGTGGAATAGGTGGAGGTGCAGCGGCGACAGGAGCAGCGCCTTGACTCCGACCGGCAGATCCTCGTACCGGATCGCGCTGCTTCTCTCTCCGCCCTGTTCCTGCCTCAGCCGGTAGGCGTCCGCCCCTTCCTTCCCCGCCGTGAAGGGCCGGATCTCGAGGTACGGCACGTCCTTCTTCCGCCCGAAGGGGTCCGGTCGATCCGACGGAAACTGCGCCCAGTGCCGGTCGTTCCGGAAGACGACTCCCCCGTGGACGAGGGCTTCCTTCTCCCGCTCCGCCATCTCGAAGTACGCCCCGCTCCGGATCGAGACGACCAGCCTCAGCCACGGGTACTCCCCCACGCTCGGCAGGAAGCGGTCCAGGGCCCCGATCAGGTCCCGGTACCGGTCCGCCTCGTTGAGGGCGTCCAGGACGATCCAGACCTTCCGGTCCGCGTTCCGGTCGTCCTTGGCCGTCTGGTCGAGCCTCTTGACGAAGTGCTCGAGGGAGGCGAAGGGACGGGCCCTTCCGGTGATGACTCCCCCCTGCCGGACGACCGCGTCGCAGAGGAGGGCGTCGGCCCCCTCTCCCGTGTCTCCGCCGTAGGCGGCAGCCCCCTGCAAGTAGAGGATGACGTCTCCGCTTCCCCGCTTCTCGAGGTAGTCGTCCAGGCTCGAGCTGCCCTTGCCCTTACCCCTTCTCTTCCTCGACTGGCCTTGGGACCTGTCGGGGTCAGCCTCTTCCTCCCCTTCCTGCTCGGCCTTCCGCTCGAGGAGGTCGTGGATGAGGCGGCAGAGGAGGGAGCTCTTCCCGGAGCCCGCCTCCCCCAGCAGGAGGAGGGCTTTCCCCCGCTTCTCGCTCTCTTCGGTCACGAATCGAGGGTCGAGCCCCAGACTCCTCTGGACGACCTCGTCGACGCCGGTCCGCTCGAGGTAGAAGTCCGGGAAGTACTTCCGGCCCGTCAGCTCGGACAGGAGCCGCCCTGACGTCGACGCGGACCAGTCCGCCAGGGTCCACCGTGTGGTGGCCTTCTCGTCCAGCCCGAAGTCGACCTGTTTCCTCTTCAGGGCGGCCGTGACGTCCGCTGCCAGCCGGTCGGTAAGCTTCCAGGGCTCGAGGACGCCCAGGGAGACGACTTTCCTCTCGGAGACGAGGTCGAGGAGGTAGAGGTCCTCCAGGAAGCCCCCGCTGTCGCCCGGGGCGAGGGTCTGCTCGGGGTCGTGAGGCAGGAACAGGGGGTGGATGGCGACGGCCTCGTCGCCGGCCAGGGCCGCGATCCCAGTCGCCTGGAAGACCGACGCCCACCCCTCGCCCAGGGGCTCGATCTCGAAGAGCCGGTCCCGGTGCGGGCCGTGGAGCCGGATGACCCGGAGGGTGCCGTCCGCCTCCTCGCCGACTTTCCTCAGCAGGCTGAACTCGCCGCCGCCGAAGAGGGCCTCGGTCATCATCTCGAGGACGGGGAGGAGGCGCTGGAGCAACTTCTCGTCCCGCGTCGTGTCCCCGGTCCTCGTCCCGCTGCCGTGCGCCCGCCGGTTACGCGCCTCCCAGAGGGCGTCCACCGGGCCCCTCGCCGGGCCCCGCCCGCCCGGGAGGTCCTTGAGGACGCTCCGCCACGGCTCGTCGTCCCTCTGTCTCTTCGGGTAGGCCCCCTCGAGCCAAGCCCTCACGAGCTCCGGGAACCGAGTCTCTCGCTCCGGCTTCGCCTCCGGGTAGTCCCCCCTCCAGAACTTCGCCAGGGCCGTGCAGAGCTCGACCCACTCCTTCCAGTGCGGGAGCCGCAGCCCCCGGATCGCCTCCGACACCTGCAGGCACGCCGTCTCGCTCTCCAGGTAGTCCGCCAGCAGCAGCAGCGTCGTCGTCCGGACCGCCTGGTAACCCCCGAACAGGACGTTGTCCACCCGCTCCGACGCCGTCAGCCCCTCGTCCCGCGCGTACGACAACGGGTA
>CAIMWE010000275.1 GCA_903845115.1 uncultured Acidobacteriota bacterium
GGTCGTCCTCGCGATCGAGCTGAAGGTCTGGCGCGACGGGGAGAAGGACCCGCTGTCGGAAGGGCTCGAGCAGCTCGACGGCTACCTCTCCGGGCTGGGCCTCCCGGGCGGCTGGCTCGTCGTCTTCGACCGGCGCAGCGGAGTCGCGCCGATCAGTGAGAGGACCAGCGCGACCGAGGTGACGTCGCCCGGCGGAAGGGCGATCACCGTCATCCGGGGATAGCCCATCAAGGTCGAATCCATGGAATCCATGGTCTTGAACCGCGAGGAGAGCGGTCGCGCGGACCGAGCTGCTCCCGTTCCTCGTCGTCGAGGTCGCTGACCAGGCCCGGGTGATCCTCGAGAAGCCCCTCTGGTCCTCCACCGAACTGCCGCCGCTGCCGCCACAGCCGCCACTGCCGCCGAAAGTCAAACTTCCTATCCCGAACGCCTACGGCGTCGTCGACGACGGCGCCAGCCCGGGCCAGCGGTCGGGCGACGGCGCCTTCGTGACGATGGAGGTCCAGAGACCGTAGTCAGGAAGTCCCCCGGCAGGTCCGAAGGCCTCGAGATTCGGCGCGCGGCCGGGCCACGTCCTGTCAGGTGGTGTCCGGGGAAAGGGGGCGACCTGCCGGGCTATCGGCTATCCCTTCGGCCTCCGTCCGTAGCGGGCGATCTCGTCGTGGGTGACGACGTCGATGAACAGGAGCTGCCCGGCCTCGCGCCTGAAGACGACCCGATCGCCGCTACCCATCCTGGCCTCGAGATGGTGCTTGTCGGGCTGGATCGGCTTGATGCGAAGGCCCGGGGACTCCAGGCCCTTCAAGAGGGCGAGAACGGCCTGGTCGCAATCGCGCTGTTTCTCGGCCGAGAGGCGCGAATAGCTCGCGTTGAACCTCTCCGAGAAGACCGCTGTCGGGAACGGGGAGGCTGGGGCCACCTAATGGCGCGCCTTCTTGGCCCTCTTCCGCTTCAAACCGTCGAGGACGGCCTGAGCAGCTTCCGGCGTGGGCGCGGACGAGACGCGGCCCGCGGCGAGGTCGTCCTCAGCGCGGGCCACCCTGTTCCGGACTTCCGGATGGTGAAACCAGAGCTGGTCCCGCGGAACGAGGCTGGCGGGCACCAGTTCGAAGGTCCCGCGGTCGGTCCTCTCCAGGAGGACGAGATCCCCGGGGGCAAGGCCGAGCGACTCGCGGACGAATTCGGGGAGGGTCGCCCTCCCCTTCCCGTCGAGAGTGATGTAAGAAACGGATTCGGCCATCAGGTCACCTTCTGGTGGAAGTATCCCACAGTGGGCAAGTGGGAGGGCTTCGAACCCCGAACGAGGCGAGCGCCTGCCTCGCGATCGAGGAGACGAACCGGGACCTGATGGCTGCCTCGAAGGAGATCCACGCGATCCGGTACGGAACTTCCCGGCCGGGGCGATCCCTTCCTCGCCCCGTGGGGAGAGTGGTGCAAGGAGATCCTGATCCAGCGCCAGGACACCCATATCGACAGCCTGGCCGAGAGGCTGCGGTAGCCCAGGGTCCGCCGGGTGATCGAGCCGATCCTGGTACGCCATCGGCAGCGGCCGGATGGACCTCTGCCTGCGGTACGGCCACGGAGATGACGAGGTCGTCCTCGGGATCGAGCTGACGGTCTGGCGCGACGGGGAGAAGGACCCGCTGAAGGAAGGGCTCGAGCAGCTCGACGGCTACCTCTGCGGGCTCGGCCTCCCGGGCGGCTGGCTCGTCGTCTTCGACCGGCGCGGCGGAGCCGCCCCGGTCAGCGAGAGGACCGGCGCGACCGAGGTGACGTCCCCCGGCGGGCGGGCGATCACCGTCATCCGGGGATAGCCGGGGATTGCCGAAGGCCGGCCTCCGCAGTCCGGTGTCTGGCCCGGGGGCCCCAGTGGCAGGTTCAGCCGATCCCGAGCGAGCGCCGGGCCGCACGCGCCGGAGCCCCAGCGAGGAGCCGATGCAGCCCCGGGATCGAGTCCACCAAGCGGAGCAGCCGCGCGTACAGTTCCCAGCGCGAGCGAAAACGCGAAAGACGCCGCTGAGTCTCCAGGGGAAGCTGGTGAAGCGAAAGCTGCTGCTTGCCCTCGGGACGGACGACCGCTCGGACGAGCCCCCTGACCTGCGAGGCCAGGACGATCCCCGGCCGGGCCGAAGGCGAGTCACCGGCGTGGATCACGTGTACGACCCGCTCGGGCGGCCGCTCGTCCGGCGGTGATCCGAGCGTCACCATTCCGAGGCAGCGGTGGACGACGTACCCGGTCGTGCATTCGATCAGGATCACGTCGCCGGGTTCGGGAGGCGCCTTGAGCAGCTCGATCGGCTCGACGAGAACCTTCCACCCCCGCTCCAGCGAGGGAGACATCGATCCCCCCGTCAGCTCGTAGACGGACTCGACGAGCTGCTTCGCCGCCTCCCTGGCCCGATCGGTGGCTCCCGTCGAGCGGCCGGAATCGGTCATGCCCCGAGCACCTGTTCCTCGATCTCCCGGAAGGGGGGCCGGGCCGGGTTCCAGGCCATCCGGTAGACCGGCACTGTCTCGACGAGGCGGGCCGCCACGACCAGCGCCTCCCGCTGGAGGAGCGGCACCGGCGGCACCCAGAGGTGGTGCATCAGCCGCCGCAGCCCCTCGGGGCGCGATAGCCTCTCGATCACCGTCTCCGGCCCCTTTGCCAGCTCGACGAGCGCCGCCAGGGGGGCCGGGAGGAGAGGCTCCGTGTCCGGCCCGGGCCAGCGCAGGTAGCCGGTCGCGCGCAGGGAGGGCGGGTCTCCCGCGATGGCGACCATCTCGTCGGAGACGACCGGCCACGGGGAGGCGCGCGAGACGGTCGTCTTGCCCGCTTCCGAACGGCCAAAGAAGACGAGCGACCGCCCGTCCACGACCATCCCCGCCCCGTGGATCGGCAGGCCGTTCGCGAAGGGGAGGACGGCCGTCATCGCGATCCGAAGAACGATGCGGAGCGCCCGGGAGTCGTCGTCCCGGCGATAGAGAAAGCCGCGGCGCGCGGCAAAGTCGAGCTCGGCGCAGTAGCGGCGGTGCCGAATCCCCATGTCGCTCGGTCCGAATCGAACGACGGCCGGATCGGACTCGACCAGCTCGTCGAGGGACTTCAGGCCCGGCACTGACGGCGACAGGGGAGTCGGCGGCTCCGGCACGAGACCGAGGCGGAAGTCCGATCGGCGGCTGCTGGAGTCGGGAACTCTCGGCAGCTCCTCGAGGAAGCGCGACTCGGCGGCCGAAAGGGGAGTGCCGGGCCCCGGCGAATCCGGCGTCTCGAGCGCCACGAGCGCCCCCCCCAGGTCGAGGATCACCCGGCCGCCCGAGCCTCGATCCAACCCTTCGCCTCCAGGAGGTTCAGGAAAGCGCTGACGTCGCGCTCGGCGTCGGCTGACGGAATCCGGTAGGTCCCGGCCACCTCTGCGGTGAGGGCGTCGCGTGAAGTCCCCTGCTCGAGGAGCTTCCATACGAGGGTCCCGGTCTCGTTGAAGCCGGCCGCAACGTTCGCGTCCAGGTCGACGAGCAGCGCCCTTCCGTCGAGCACCTGCCAGGCCATCCGGCGATGAATGATCCAGTCCATCGTCAGTCCGTCAGCTCGAGGAAGAGTCTCCCATGGAGCACTGCGTATCGGCCACGGCGAACTTTTCGCA
>CAIMWE010000276.1 GCA_903845115.1 uncultured Acidobacteriota bacterium
CGAGCGCCAGCACCCGGGGGATGACCTCACGGTAGATCGGATTCGAGATGACGAGTCCTGCGGCTGGATCGCGTCGCGCCAGACCGAGGTCGACGACGTACTGCCGGTCGTCGTTGGACGTGCCGTCAATCGAGGTCCCGGCCAGGATCGGCTCGACGACCTTCCGAACGCGCGTCTCCCGGAGGCGTTCCGCGAGGCTGTCGAGATGGGTGTCCTGCCGCGCGATCAGGATTTCCTTTGCGGTGTCGACGTGCTCGCGGGTGACGGGGGTGGCGGGATCGGGGACGACGACCTCCACGACCTGGCGAGCCAGCGCATTGACGAGCCAGGGCTGCCCCTGGGTGAGGTGGAAAGCGCGTTCGAGCGCCCCGGGAGAGAACTCCTGGCCGGTCTCTGCCGTGTGCTGACGGTAGAGCTCGGCGACCTCCTCCGGCGTGAAGGAACGGAGGGTGAGGGACTCGACCTTGATGTTGAAAGGGCTGGACGTCTGGAGATGGTCCGTTCCGCCCGAGGCGGCCTTGTAGTCGCGAACGTCCCGCAGACCGATCAGCGCCAGCGACCAGGGAAACCCCGCCGGACGCCGCCCGTGCCCCGAGCGAAGCTGACGGAGGACGGAGATGAGGGACGCATCCCTCAGCGCGTCGACCTCGTCCAGCAGGACGACGAGGGGACGGGGAGAGGCCATCGCCCATTCGGAAAGGGCAGCGCCGATCCGAGAACCGGGGTCGGCGTCGGGCCACTGTGAAGGTTGCAGGGCAGGCGGAAGCCCGGATCGAACCGCCATCCGCCAATCTCCGAGAATCGCCAGCTCCGCTGCGCCCGGGTCGCCCTGGAACGCGGCGCCGGTCTCCATCGAAAGCACCACGGCCGTGTAGCTCCCGGACGCCGTCAGCTCCCGGGCGAGCTCCAGCATCGCCGTCGTCTTCCCGGACTGTCTCGGAGCGTGGAGGACAAAGTAGGTCTGCTGCTCGATGAGCCTGTGCACGGTCGGCAGGCGGCTGGTCGCAGCCAGCATGAAGTGGCGGCCAGGGACGGAGGGGCCAGCCGTGTTGAAGGATCGCCTCGGAAGATGAGCATACCTTCCGGGGCGGCCTCTCGTCCCGCGGCGGCCGAGGGATCGAACCCCCATTCAGGAAGAGAGGGCAGCCCGGGCACGCTCCCCGAGAGGGAGCTTCCTGGCCTCGTCGAGAAGATCCTGCCTCGCCACGCGATCACCTCTCGACCGATTCCAGACCCCCCGGTATCCCGCTGTGCCACGCTCGGGTTGTTGGGTCATCGCGGATGGCCTTCCAGCATTCGTGACGAAGTCGTCGAAGAAGTCCGGAGTATCCGCCCAGGCAACCCCCGACTCTGGGTCCATGCCTTCTTCCCGACGATTTGCGCCGTTTCGGTCAAGCCCGCTACCCGGGCGAAGTGTCAGTTGCATCCGAGGTAGACGCTGTCCTTGTCTTTTCGGAAGAACCATACGGGCGTAGAATTGCCTCGCGCTCGTGTTCTCCTCCTTGACAAGAGGAGAGCAGAGGAGGGAAGACATGCGAAATTTCGTCAAGTTTTTCCTGCGGATTTTCTTTGTGTCTCTGGCGGTCGCGCCAGTAGCCGCCACGGCCGCGGGGGGGGCCGTCCCTGGCGTCGCCCAGGCGACGGCGGGGACGGAAGCGCTCCTCTCGGGAGGGCGCGTCAAGGTCGGCGTGAGCTGGCGGGACCCCTACACCGGCGACGTCGGGGCCGCGACGGCGCAGCAGCCGGGGGACGAGTTCGCCTTCTTCAGCTTCTTCTCGGCCGACAACCCCGAGGTCTTCGTCAAGGCGCTGGGGGGAAACACCCCCGAATCCATCCAGCTCTTCGCGGCGGGGCTGACGACCTTCGAGTACACCGTGACGTTCGCGGGGTGCGGGCGGACGAAGACCTTCACGAAGCCGGCATTCGCGAAGATCACGTACGAGGACGGGGCAGGGTTCCCGATCGCCGGGTGCCTGCCCGTCGAGCCCGTCACCCAGAAGGTGCTCGGCGGCTCGAAGCTCGACTTCCCATCCCTGGGCCACGGCAGCCAGGCCGTCTCCCGGACCGCGGACGGGGGGTTCATCGTCGCCGGCACGGTCAGCTCCAACGACGGCGACGTCTCCGGTAACCACGGGCTCTTCGACATCTGGGTCGCCAAGCTCGGCCCGTCGATGGACGTCGAGTGGCAGAGGTGCCTGGGGGGCTCGAAATACGACTTGGCCGGAGGCGTCATCCCGACGTCCGACGGCGGCTACGCCCTCATCGGGACGACGAACTCGTCGGACGGCGACGTCGGAAAGGGGCACGGCCTGGGCGACGTCTGGATCGTGAAGCTCGACGCGGCGGGGAAGATCCTCTGGCAGAAGCTCTACGGCGGGTCGGCGTGGGACGTGGGGATCTCCCTGGTCCAGACGGCCGACGGGGGATTCGTCTTCGCCGCGGTGACCAGGTCGAATGACGGGGACGTCTCCGGGAACCACGGGCAATACGACATCTGGGTCGCCAGGATCGACAAGGCGGGGGCCCTCGTCTGGCAGAGGTGCCTCGGCGGCAGCCAGGTGGATATGGTCAGCTCCCTCCAGGGGACCTCCGACGGCGGGTTCCTCGTCACGGGCTCGACGGACTCCAGCGACGGGGACGTGTCGGGGGCTCACGGCGGGAGGGACGTCTTCGTCGCGAAGCTCGGAGGCCAGGGGACCGTCGAGTGGGTACGGGCCATCGGTGGGACGGGCGACGAGATGGGGAACTCGGGTCGGCAGACGTCCGACGGGAAGTTCGTCATCGCCGGCTGGACGACCTCCTCGGACGGCGACGTCGGCGGCGTGAAGGGGGGCAAGGACGCGCTCCTCGTCCTCCTCGACGCTGCCGGGAAGGTCCTGTGGACGCGGACCTACGGCGGGACGAACGACGACTCCGCCTTCAGCGTCGTCGAGGCGGCGAAGGGGGGCTTCGTCTTCGCGGGAGAGACCTTCTCTCCGGACGGCGACGTGACGTTCTTCAAGGGGGGGAGCGACGCCTGGGTCGTCCAGGTTTCCCCCTCCGGGGACCTCGTGGGGAGCCGGTGCCTCGGGGGGAGCGATCAGGACTCGGCGGGCTCCGTGGTCCCGCTCCCGGCGGGCGAAGGCTACCTCGTCGCGGGATGGACGGGATCGAGGGACGGGGACGTCAGAGGGCTGCGCGGGGACAGGAACATCTGGCTCGTGAAGCTCGGCGCCGGAGAGCTCCGGTGAAGGAGGAGACGATGAAGATTCTCGCAGTGGCCCTCGCGACCTCGCTCGCCCTCTCCACCCTCCCGACGGCGGCCCAGGAGGCGACCCCGGCGGAGGT
Source organism: uncultured Acidobacteriota bacterium (assembly GCA_903845115.1). Taxonomy (GTDB): domain Bacteria; phylum Acidobacteriota; class Thermoanaerobaculia; order UBA5066; family UBA5066; genus CAIMWE01. The sequence continues at coordinate 3,328 of CAIMWE010000276.1, forward strand.
CCAGGCCCTCCCGGTGCCCGATGTCGCTACCCCCTCCTTCGGGGTGGAACTCCAGGGGATAAGAGAAAAGGGCACCAAGAACCTCTACGGCGACCTCCAGATGACCAACTTCACGGGACAGCGAATCAGACACGATAAGTTTGATCCAGTGCAGGATTTCAGCTGGGCCTCCTGCGCCAGCCCCGTCGTGAACAACCCTTCATGGCCCTGGTATCCCGCCGATATCCTGAGGTCCGACCTGGACGACAAGAACGTGGGCGTCCTCGGGATATGCCAGGTCAACGGCTTCACGGGCACCACGAACCCGTACGTGGACCTCTTCTACACCATCGAGGACGCGAGCGGCTCCTACCCGATGAAGATCACCTTCGCCCCCTACGCCAAGAACAAGGTCATCTCGGGGCTCATGCTCGGATACCACGTCCTGTCCGCGGCCGTCGGGGCCGCCTTGATGGGAGTCAGTGGTCCCGGCCCGATCCGAATGGCTCTTTTCGATTACCACTGCATGACGGCCGCACTCGAAGGCAACGAGCTCATCGAGGGGAACAAGAAGAAGGACATCGTCTGGCTGGCCGTGTACCACCCCCTGGACAAGCTGAGCACGAAGCGCGACAACCTCCGCTACAAGGTGATCGCCTCGACCGAGAATAATAGGGACTACCTGGCCATCGACATCGCCGGCCGCTACGTCGCCCA
>CAIMWE010000277.1 GCA_903845115.1 uncultured Acidobacteriota bacterium
AGGCGGAGAAGGTGCCGGAAGAGACGGAGTTGAGGACGCGGACGTAGCCCTGGGCGACGCCGTACGTGGGGAGGAGGTTGGACCATTCAGGAAGAAGGCGCATCGCGATGCGCTGGGACCTCGGAAGGAACCCATGAGCGAGACGACTCGACCCGAGCGCACGACGATCGAGATCCAGCTGTTCCCGCTCTGGGACAAGATGAAGGGGAAGCGGGTCCCCCTCAGCTTCGACCTGGAGGTGACGGCCCGCTGCAGCGCCGACTGCCGCCACTGCTACATCAACCTCCCGGCCGGCGACCCGGCGGCGAAGGGTGCGGAGATGACGGCGAAGGAGATCCTCGGGATCGCCCGGCAGGCGGCGGACCTGGGGGTGATGTGGTGTCTCGTGACGGGAGGCGAGCCGCTCCTGCGCGACGACTTCGAGGAGATCTACCTCGGATTGAAGCGGATGGGGCTCCTCGTCTCGGTCTTCACGAACGCCTGCCTCGTCACCCAGCGTCACGTGGACCTGTTCAAGAAGTACCCCCCGCGCGACATCGAGGTGACCGTCTACGGCGTCACCCGCGAGGCGTACGAGGAGGTCACCCGCCGCCCCGGCTCGTTCGACGCCTTCATGCGGGGCCTCGACCTCCTCTTCGCAAGCGGCGTCCGGGTGCGGCTGAAGGCGATGGCCATCCAGCCGAACCTCCACGAGCAGCAGGCGATTGCCGACTTCTGCCGGGCGCGGACGAAGGACTACTACCGCTTCGACCCGCAGATCCACCTGCGCTTCGACGGCGACGCGGCGAGGAACGTCGAGGTGCGACCACCTCTTCCACTGCGGGGCGGGGAACGGGAGCTTCAACGTCAGCTACGACGGGCGCTTCCGGCTCTGCTCGTCGCTCTGGGCCGAAGGGACGACGTACGACCTGCGCGGGGGGACGGTCGCCGACGCGTGGGTGAACTTCGTCCCGAAGGTCCGCGACCTCCGCTCACAGCGGAAGGAGTTCCTCGACTCGTGCCGCACGTGCGAGATCGTCAACCTCTGCCTCTGGTGTCCCGCCCACGCCCACCTCGAGTCGGGGATGCTCGACGGCACGACCCCCGACTTCTGCGCCGCGGCGCACGGGCGGGCGGAGGAGCTGAGGGCGTCCGTCACAGGACCGAGCGGCTGAGCCGGCGAGCTCGCGGGGTCGACCTGAAAGGTGGCCACGACCGGCTCGCCTTCCACGGAACCTGTGGCGGCCATGGCCGTGTTCGCACCCGGTCCGGAGCGCTGGTCCTCGCTCTGACGTCCTGGGCGGCGCCCGTTCGGGGCGAGGATCGCCCCGATGACGACGGATCCCGGAGAGAGAACGGCGTCCCGTGCCACGAACGGGAACGACGCGCGGGGAGAGGGTATGATCCGCAACGTAGATGGAGATGTTTTGTGAACCTCTATGAGCGGGACTTTTTCGCTTGGGCGAACGAACAAGCCGCTCTGCTACGGTCAGGCAGGTTGTCGGCCGCCGACATCGAGCACATCGCCGAGGAAATCGAGAGCATGGGCAAGACGGAAAAGCGCGAATTGGTGAACCGCCTGACCGTCTTGCTCACTCATCTGCTCAAGTGGCGCCATCAGCCGGAACGGATCGGCGTTTCCTGGCGAGCGACGGTTCGGCTTCAGCGCCGCGACCTCACGGCCCTCCTCGAGGACAATCCCAGCCTGAAGGCGACACTGCCCGATTCGGTAGCCAGAGCCTTCGGCAATGCCGTGATCGAAGCAGGTGCCGAAACCGGTATGCCCGAAACCGTATTTCCGTCCGTCTGCCCGTGGTCTTTTGAGCAGATGATGGATGAGGCCTTCTGGCCCGAGCCCGCATGAGGACGACCAAGGAGCGCATCATCGGCACCACCCCGGTCGGGCGGCGAAGCCGACAGTCCGGGTCCCTGTAGATCCGGTCCGATCCACCGGTACAGGTGGGCGAGTCGAGGACGGCGGCGCAGATCCGCCTCGGCCCGATGCGACGACGGGCGGCGCCGACTCTGACGGGCTCTCCTCGGGCTGGCTCGTCGTCTTGGACCGGCGATCCGGGCTCCCTCCGATCAGCCAGAGAACGACGTCGACCACGGCGGAGTCCCCCTCCGGCAGGACCATCACCGTCATCCGGGGGTGAGAGCCCGTCCCCGACGGATCTCAGGCGAACCGGCTGAAGGGGCCCGGCCGGGCCGAGGGCAGTCACCTCCAGTCCCGCTGAACGCGCAACCACCACAAAATCAGTGCCCTGGGCGGTCGCGACGATCTCGGTCGGCAGGGACAGGACAGCCTTGAGGTCCTGGACGACGGCGTCCGCCGCGTAGGCCATGACGTTCGCGTCGATGGCGATCGCGGCGAACTGCTCGCGAGGGCGCGCGTGGAAGAGGTCGATGTAGAGGCGCGCCTCGGAGGGGCGTCCGGTGCTCTCCAG
>CAIMWE010000278.1 GCA_903845115.1 uncultured Acidobacteriota bacterium
GCGAGAGTCACGCGCAGGTCCACGAGCTCGAACCCGAGCCGTCCCGCGGCTGCAGCCACTCCGGGCAAGTCGCTGTCGCAGAGGAAATAGAGACACTTCACGTTCCGGCTCTCCGCGTTCGAGACGGCGCGCTCCAGCTCGCCCTCGGTGGGCCGATGGCTCTCCACCGTGGCGATCGGAAAGCCGAAATGGCCGCTGTCCCAGGGCAGGAGCCTCACGCCCGGAGGCCCGGTCATCCGAACGCGAGCATCGCGTCGAGGACGCGCGACTGGTCGTCGACGGAAAGGTCCGTGTAGAGCGGCAAGCGCAGGATCCGGTCGCTGACGCTCTCGGTCACGGGACAGTCGCCCGGCCGGCTCCCGAACCGGAGCCCCATCGGGGAGAGATGCAGGGGGAGGTAGTGGAAGACCGCGTGAACGCCCCGCTCCTTGAGATGGGCGATGGCCGCCTGCCGGACCTCGAGGGACGGGAACAGGAGGTGGAAGAGGTGCCACGGCTGGGAACAGTCGGCGGGAGCGACCGGAAGGCCGATCCCCCGGCTGTTTGCCCACGGCCCGAGCTCCCGCACGTACCGGGTCCAGATCTCCCTCCGCCGCGCCTGGCTCGACTCCCGCTCCTCCAGCTGGGCCAGGAGGAACGCGGCAAGGAGGTCGGAGGGGAGATAGCTCGACCCGATGTCCGCCCACGTGTAGCGGTCCACCTCGCCGCGAAAGAAGCGGCTCCGGTCCGTTCCCTTCTCTCGCAGGATCTCGGCCCTCTCGACGTATCGAGGGTCGTTGACGACGAGCGCCCCGCCTTCCCCGCAGGAGACGTTCTTGGTCTCGTGAAAGCTCAGCGTCGAGAGGGCCCCGAGGGTCCCGAGGGGCTTCCCGCGGTACGCTCCGAACAGGCCGTGGGCGTTGTCTTCCACGACCGGAATCTCCCTGGAGCCGGCGATCTCGAGGATGGAGTCCATCTCGCAGGCCACGCCGGCGTAGTGAACCGGAACGATCGCCCTGGTCCTGGGGGTCAGCCGGGAGACGACCTGGCTCTCGTCCATGTTGAAGGTGTCCGGCCGGATGTCGACGAAGACGGGGCGTGCTCCCCGGAGGACGAAGGCATTCACGGTCGAGACGAACGTGAACGAGGGGACGATCACCTCGTCCCCGGGCTTCACTTCGAGAAGGAGCGCCGCCATCTCGAGCGCGTGCGTGCAGGAGGTGGTGAGGAACACCCGGGAGCCGCCGTGTAACTCCCCGAGCAGCGTGTGGCACCGCTTCGTGTAATAGCCGTCGCCGGATAGATGACCGCGCGCCACGGCGTCCTGGATGTAGGAAAGCTCGTTGCCCCGGAGCGAGGGGCGGTTGAAGGGAATCGTCCCCACGGTCACCGGCGGTCTCGCCCGGTCTCGACCCTGGTCCGGACGACGTACGGCGGGCTGTCCATCATCCGGACGTGCATCCTCGCGATGTACTCGCCGAGGATCCCGAGAGAGAAGAGCTGAACTCCGGAAAGGATGGTGATCAACGACGCCAGCATCGCGAAGCCCGGGACCGGGCGCCCGTAGATGAGGGCGCGGAGGATGACGAAGAGGAAGGCGACGAACCCGAGCGCCATGAAAAGAAAGGCGGCGAGGCTGGCCAGGCGGAGGGGAAGGGTGCTGTAACCCGTGATCATGGTGGCGGCGTGCCGGACGAGATGGCGAAAGCTGTAGTTCGACGTGCCGTGCTTTCGCTTCTCGTGAGGAACCGCGACTCCCTTGAGCCGGGACGTTCCCCAGCTCAGCAGGACGTCGATCGTCACCCTGGGTTGCCGGCAGGTAGCGAAGGCCTGGCGGATCTCCGTCCTGAAGAGGCGAAAAGGGCTGACGAGGGACGCGGCCTTTACGCCCATCGAGGTCCGCAGGGCGAGCTTCGTCGTCTGCGAGGCGAAATCCCGGAAGAGCCCGTGTTGCTCTTCCACGGGCGTCCCGTAGACCAGGTCGGTCTCTCCGTCCAGCGCGGCGACGAGGGTGGGAATGTCCTCCGGGCGGTGTTGCAGGTCGTCGTCCATGGTGACGATCAGCTCTCCGGTGGCCTCCTGGATGCCGCAGAGGAGCGCGTTGTGCTGCCCGTAGTTCCGCATCAGGTCGATTCCGGTGATCCACGGGTACCGCCGCGCGAGATCCGCGATCACGGGCCAGCTCGCGTCCGAGCTCCCGTCGTTCACGAGGATCACCTCGAACCGGCCGAAGGACTGCCGCAGGACCGGTTCCAGGCGGGCCGCCAGCTCCCCGAGGGACTCCGACCCGTTGAACACGGGGATCACGACCGAGCAGGAGGAGCCCGCGCGGTTGCCGTCAGCCGTCATCTTCCATGCTTCGCCTTGGGCACGGGCAATTGTAGCACCCGAAAGTGGCCCGTATACTCGACGGGTATCCCCCAGATGAGTCACGAAATACCCCCTTCGCTGCTCGCTCCCGGACTGCCGAACGTCGTGTCCGTCGAGCTGACGAATACCTGCAACCTCGAGTGCCCGATGTGCCCTCGGAGCCTGAGCGGGGTCAACGTCGGCGAGCCGAAGTCCCTGCTGCCGGAGAGCGCCTGGAACCACCTGCTCGAGATCGCCCCGTCGATCGGACAGATAAATCTGAACGGGCTCTCGGAGAACTTCCTGCATCCCGGGTTCCTCGACCTCGTCGAGCAGCTGGGAAAGCTGGGAGTGGCCGCCAGCTTCTCCACCAACGGGACGATGGTGACCCCGAAGGCGGCGGCCCGCATCGCGGAGCTGCCCTCGATCGACACCATCAACATCTCGATCGATTCCGCGGATCCGGAGGAGTACCGGCGGATCAGGGGCGGCGACTTGAATCGGGTCCGGCAGGGACTCGTGAACCTGGTCTCGGCCACGCGGGGATCGGTGCGGATCACCGCATCCGCCGTGGTGATGAAACTGGGCCGCAGGGGGCTCCCGATGCTGCCCGCCTTCCTGTCCGAGATCGGGATCCGGAACCTGGTGCTGCAGGCCGTCGTGGACCCGGAGAACACCTCCTCTGACCAGGAGCTGCCGGAGGACGCCGCGGCGGTAGTTGCCGAGATCAAGAGGGAGGGCGTCCGGCTCGGCGTTGAGGTGCTCGCCGTTCCGTACCTCGAGGAACGCATGGGGGGGGCGCCGATCGCAGTGCCGGTCCCGGCTGGAGACGCTCCCCTTACGAAGATGTGCACGTCGCCGTGGGAGCACATCGCCATCGATTACCAGGGGCGCATGTTCCCCTGCTGCAACAGCCCTTCCTGGCAGAACATCGTCGGCGTCGAGAACGCCGTGATGGGGGATATCTCGAAGTCGTCCTTCCAGGAGGTCTGGGCGGGGCCCACCTTCCGGAAATTCCGTGAGGGCCTGCTCTCCGGCGAGCTGCCCGCCCTGTGTCGAATCTGTCCGGTGGTACCCGAAGGGGCGCACCCCTTCTCCGAGGTCCGCGCGGAGCTCGTGCTCGGCGCCTGCCGGTCCACCAGGGCGGGAGTGAGGCTGGTGGTGCGCAACGTGGGACGGCTCCCGTGGACGGCGGAGTCACCGGTCCTGGTGGCCCCCGGACGCCCGAGGGACCGGGCCAGCGGGCTGGCGACCCCGCAGTGGCGCTCCTGGAACCGGGTTGCGGCGATGAAGGAGGCGAGGGTGGAGGTCGGCGAGGCCGCCACCTTCGACCTGCCCCTGCCCAGGTGGCAAACGGGGAGGCGGGAGGTCTTCCAGCTTCTGGTGGAGGGGCTCTGCTGGCTTCCGAACACCGAGTTCGAAGTCGTCCCCGTCGGCCGATGGGTCTTGGCGTGGCCGTTGTTGAGGCGGAAGTACCGGGTCGATCCGGCCCCGGCTTCCCTGGCAGTCCCTTCTCGAATTGCCGAAACGTCGTGAGACAAGTCTGTCCGGAAGACCGCGGATGACCGCCGTAGGAGTGAGCCCTGAACGAACCTGAGATCGGCTCTTTCTTGGCTCCGGCCGGGAAGCGAGACCGGCGGACCGCGCTCCTCCTCGCCGTCCTCGCCTTCATCGTCTACAACACGAACTTCCGGGTGATCTTCTCCGGGGACTGCTTCCCGGCGCGGTTCCTTCCCTTCGCGATCCTGAAAGCGGGCTCGCTCACCCTCGATCCGGTCCTCGAAGCCGTGCGGCAGGGACACCCGTCGCCGTACTGGGTGGAGAAGTCGATCACCGGCACGCACGTCTCGCTTTTCCCCATCGTCGTCCCGGTCCTCGTGACACCCCTTTACGTTCCCGCCGCGGTCGTCCTGCGAATGCTGGAGTGGAGGGAGCCCTACCTCAGCATGGTGGCCGAGGTGATGGAGAAGGTCTCCTCATCGGTCATTGCGTCGATCTCCGTCGCCTTCGTCTTCCTCCTCGTAAGGCGGCGGCTGGATAGGGGTAGGGCCGTCCTGCTCACGGCGGCCTACGCCTTCGCGACGAACACCTGGGTGACGGGAAGCCAGGCGCTCTGGCAGCACGGGATGGGCGAGCTGCTGATCGTCGGCGCCCTCCTCTGCGTAACCGGAGAGCTGACCCCGAAAAGAGCCTTCCTGGTCGGTATCGTCTGTGCACTCGGCGTGATGAACCGGCCGCCCGACCTGTTGCTGTTCGCGCCGGTCCTGCTCGAGACATTCCTGCGAACGCGCGCGGACCGGGCCCTTCTCCCCCGCGTGGGTGCGGCTCTCGGGCTGGGACTGGTGGTGGCCGCGGCTCCCTTCCTCGCCTACAACCTGGCGACCTACGGCCTTCTGGGAGGGGGATACCAATCTCTTTTCCAGCACAGGCCCGGGACGCACTCCCAGTTCGTGAAGGCACCCATTCTCCCGGCCCTGGCGGGTCTCCTCTTCAGCCCGGGGAAGGGGCTCTTCTTCTACTCTCCGTTCCTCCTCTTCCTCGGGGGATGGTGGAAGAGATGCCGCGACGAGAGCGGTGACCGCCGGCTCTCGCTCCTCCTCGGGGCGGGAGTCGTCGCGCAGATCCTCCTCTATAGCAGGACCGACTGGCGGGGCGGCTACTCGTACGGTCCGCGCTATCTCGTCGATCTGCTCCCGGTCCTCGTGTTCCTCCTCGTTCCCGTCGTGCGGGCCCTGGGAAGGAAAGGGCTGGTCGCCTTCGCCCTGTGCGTCTCGATGGGAGCGGGGATCCAGGCAGTCGGCGCGTTCTGCTACCCGCAGGGGATGAGCGACCTGTACGTCTTCCGTGCCGGGAACGAGAGTGCCACGATGGAAGTCTGGTCCTTGCGGCTGAGCCCCGTCGTCGTCGAGGCGCGAGCGGGGTTGGCTCCGATGAAATTCGCGGGCTATGCGCGGGGAGCGCTGAAGAGGATATTCCGCGGCGGTTCTCCTCCTCGCCCGTCCGGATCACCTGAGTAGAGGGGAGATTTCCGGCACGTACCTCTTCGTGCGGAAGATCCGGAGGCTCGGATCGGGCACGTCCGTCACGACCTCCAGGCCGAGCGAGGGGACCTTCCACGTGGAGAAGCTCTCGCCCCGGGAAACGAGGAAGGTCCTCAGGCGCTCGGCCTCGGATGGCTCCAGAAGGAACGCGGGTCTCCGCGCCCGGTCGACCTCCCCGAGGAGCAGCTCGAGGGAGCGGACGACCCCTCCGTCTCCCTTCCCGAAGGGACTTGCCGGAGGTCTCCCGCCGGAGAGGTACTGCAGCCGGTAAGCGCAGTGAGGGGCGTAGACGCCGTCGATCCCGCGGGCCCTCAGGTCGCGAGCGAACGCGCGGGTCTCGGGGATCAGGCCCGTCTGATAGTCGTCGAAGCGCTTGGCCCTCGCCTGGCTTCCGGGTCCCAGCGCGAGAAGCACCGCCACGAGGACGGCGGGGACCACCGGCCTCGTCGTCCTCAGGGCCCGGTCCAGGAGGAGCCCGGCGAGAGGGGCGAGACCCAGGTACATCGGAAGGAGGTAGCGCGCGTCCCACAGGAAGTTCGAGCGAGCGATGACGAGGCTGATCGCGGGAGTGCCCAGGGCGAGGAGGACGCAGAAGAGGGCAAGGGGCCGGCCGGCCTCCGGAGCCCTTGGCCGGAGCCCGAGAAAGGCGGCGGAGACGATAACGAGGAACGCCCCCAGGCCGAGCCAGGCGCCTCCGGGCAGCGTCGGATCGAAGGACCACGCGGAGCGCCCGCCGAGGACCATCGGAATTCCGTCGAGGAGGAGGGAACTGAACCTGGCCCAGGCGGCGGACCGGGCGACGGGGGACATCTCCTGGATCCGCAGGCTGAGAAAGGCCGTCTGGACGTTCTTGATCCACCAGGGGGCGCTTCCCGCGAGGAAGGCGGCGGCTATCCACGCCAGGGGGCGCGTGCGGGCAAGACTGCGGCGCGCGGGGGTGAAGAACGCGGCCGCGGCAACCGGCGCGAAGACGACGACCAGCGGATGGATCCACCAGCCGACGCCGAGCGCTCCGCCCAGCAGCGCGGAGAAGAGCAGGACTCCCCTCGGCGTCAGGTCAGGGGCAGCCAGGCGGGTCAGGGCGTAGAGGGCCAGGGCGAGGAAAAGGAGGACGGACGTGTAGGCGCCGTCGGAGGTGAGGCCCTTGTAGAAGAAGAACGACGGTCCAAGCGCGAGGTAGGCGCCGGCAAAGAACCCGGCTCGCTCTCCGAACGCCCTCCTCGCGGCCCCGGCGACCAGGAGGACGGTCGCCGAGACGAGCGCGAAGAGGAACGCGCGGTACGCCGCAACGGAATCCGGGACGATCCGGAAGAGGATCGAGAGCAGGTGGGACTCGAACGTCCCGGCGTACTGGACGCCCCAGTAGAACACCGGGTGCTTCCCGTGGTCCCGGATGTCCAGAGCCATCAGGAGCGAGATGGCCTGGTCGGACGTGAACGGAATGGCGCCGCGCGCCAGCATCACGGCGCTCGACATCCCGGTCATCGCGACAAGGGCCGATCCGGAAAGGAGCCCGCGCCGGTTCGGCCCGGCGCCCCCGCTCACGCCCCGATCTCCGCCAGCCTGGCGATGATCTTCTCGGCCGCCCGGTCCCAGGTCCACCGCGAGGCCATCTCGTCGGCGGCTCGCCGGCCGACCTCGGCCGCTTCCTTCCGGTTCTCGTAGACCTGGCGGAGCAGGTCCGAGAGGTGGTCGGGGTCGGGGTCCGCCCAGGAATAGCCCTCGTAGTACGGGCAGAGCGCCTCGGCGGGAATGGTGCCCTTCACGCGGAGCGGGTACGAGATCCCGGCGTGGACGAACTCCGTGTGGGCCCCCCAGTCGGTGGCGATCGTCGGCAGCCCGCAGGCCATCGCCTCCATCAGCGGCATGTCCCACCCCTCGCCGCGTCCGGCCGAGATGTAGCAGTCGGCGGAGCGGTACAGGGAGGCCAGCTCGTGGTGGGGGAACTCCACGTTGTAGAGGAACGAGATCCTCCCCCCGGACTCCTTCAGCTCCACCGCTTCCACGAGGCTGCGGACGCTGAGGGCGGGATTCCGGTGGAGCACCTTGCAGACGAGGACGACCGGCTCGGTATTCCGGAAGGCCCGGTTGAATGCCGTCAGGAGTAGCTCCGGCTGCTTCCGCTCGCCCCACTCGAAGTTGGCCAGGAAGACGAAGTCGCCGTTCGGGTTCGGGTAGGAGCGGACCTCGGGGTGGAAGCGGTCGGGATCGACGCCGAGCGGGATGACGTGGACCGGCTTCTTCACGCCGCAGCGAAGGAGGGCGTCCCGGTTGAAGGCCGACGGCACCCACACTTCATCGAGCGTGTTGGCCTGCGCAACCCACTCCTTCGGGAAGCCGTCCACCTCGAGCATCGTGTAGCCGATCCGGTAGCGCCCCCTGTTCCTCCGGAAGACGTCCCCCTGCCCGTACACCACCGAGATCGCGGGGCGCCGCTCCTCGCGATGGCGTCCCGAGACGACGTTCAGGAGGTAGTCGCCGGAGTTCTCCGGTTCCACCGGCAGGTAGGGCGAGCCGGGGCCGTAGACATAGTCGTAGCTCGTCCGCACGCCGCCGCGCTCCAGCGCGCGAAGGAACTCCCGGCAGCTCATCGCGTAGCCGGTGGGGAAGTTCATGATCGACTGGAAGCGGACGGAGTGGCGATAGCGAGCTTCCAGCACGCTCTTCCACTTCTTCCGGAACGTCCCCTGGCTCCGCCGGAAGATCGTGGTGAAGGCCTCCGGCGTGTCGCTCGTCGAGCCGTGCTCGTGATGCAACAGGGTGACGCCGCCGCAGAGCACCGTCCGGAGGCCGTGCTGGGCTGCCCGCAGGCAGTAGTCGGTGTCCTCGAAGTACGACTCGAACTCCTCCGAGAGGAGCCCCACGGCGTCGAGGGTCTCGCGCCGGAGGTAGGCGCACGCGAAGACGATCCCCTCCACGGTCCGGTCGTGGCCGAACTGGTTCGTGTCGCTCTCGAGCGCCCCGATCTGCTGGCCCCAGCAGGTGTCGGGCAGGATGTACGTCCCGGCGTGGAGGAGGCGCCCGTCCGGGAAGACGAGGCGGCAGCCGACGACACCCACGTCGGGCGCGGAGTAAGCGGTTTGCTGAAGCGCATCCACCCAGCCGTCGTGCAGGACCTCGACGTCGTTGTTCAGGAGGAGGACGTCGCGGCCCGGGTCCACGGCGCGGATGCCGGCGTTGTTGCCCCGCACGAAGCCGAGGTTCGAGGAGTTCCGGAGGAGGCGGACCCACGGAATCGCGGCGACCTTCTCGGGGGTCTCGTCGGTACTGCCGTTGTCCACGACGAGCACTTCCACCGCCGAGAGGTCGGTGTGCTCCCGGATCGTCTCCAGGCAGCGCGCGGTGAGGCTCCAGCGGTTCCAGCAGAGGATGACGATCGTGACCGGTCGGCTCACCACTTCCTCCCCACCAGCCCGCGCACCGTCTGCAGGAATCTCCACCCGGCCGAGGCCTGGAGGTTGGTGACGAAGGCGTCCAGCTCCTCGGCTCGCCGCCGCCAGGCGCTGCGGTCCTCGAGGACGGAGGCGAGCTGCGCCTCGAGCCGGGCCTGCTCGGCCCTCGCCTGCTCGCTCAGCCTCAGCGCGCGATCCCGCTCGCGCAGGAGAGCCGCGGGATCGAGGAGGGCGGGGCGAGAGGCCCGGGCCGGCGCGGCTCCGTCAGGGCGTCCCCGCAGCGCCATCACCGTGAAGTCGCTCGCGAGGATCTCGTGCCGCGTCAGCAGGCTCTCGAGGAGCGCGGCCATGCGGAGAAGCGCCACGTCCTTCTCGTCGTCCGGGTCGAAATTGTGGGCGATGAACTCCAGCGCGAGATGGAGGAGGGCGCCGCCGTAGTCCCGCCGCAGCACCACTTCAAAACGCTTCTCCAGCTCCGCCACGATCTCGTCCGAGCGGATCGCCTCGGAGGGATCGGCGGCGTACCAGTGCTCGATGGGCTGCCGCACGTATTGCGTCTTGGGGTCGCCCATGTTCAGGTCGGTTCGCAGGGCCGGCGGCAGGACGGCGAGGAGATCGCGGGTCATCTCCAGCTGCCTGTCCGTGAACTGGAACTGGCTGGGACCGACGAACTCGTTCACGAGGAAGGCGCCGCCCGGCTTCAGCGTCCGCGAGACCTGGTCGAGGGTCTCCTCGAGGTTCTTCACGTGGTGCAGCGCCATGCACATCAGCACGACGTCGAAATCGCCCTGCGGCAGCTCGAGCTGGTTCAGGTCGGCCGTCCGGAACTCGATCGAATCGACCCCCGCCTTCGTGGCGCGCTCGCGAGCGGCGTCCAGGGAGACGTCGGAGAGGTCGAGGGCGAGCATCGAGGCGAACCGGCCGTGGGATGCGGCGCGGATCTCCGTCTCCGCGCCGCCGCAGCCCAGGCTCAGCCAGCGGCCGCCGGGGGCAAGCCCGAGCGTGTCGACGGCCCAGTCGAGCCAGTCGGTGTCCGGAGAGCCGGTGATCCGCTCCTGGACGATCCTCTTGACGATCGGGGAGTCGAGCCAGCCCCGGACGGGCGTCTCGTCGCGGCGGGCCTCCACGTCCCCCCAGACGTCGGCGGTCCTCTGCCGGGCCCGCACCTCCTCTTCGTGAAGCGGGCGGGTCATTTTTCGGAGGCGGTAGGCGGGGCGAGGCGGTCCCAGAGCTCCCGGAGCTCCGTTGCGACGTCGGAGGTCCGGACGTAGGTCGTGTCTTCCCACCCCGCGAAGATGTCGGCGATGCCCGCCCGGCTGGAGAGGGCGGCCGGGTCGTACCGGAAGAGCGCCACCGCCTCGAAAGGGGCGGAGCGGGCCAGCGCGAGGAGCCGCGCGTGGGCCTGGTCGAGCTTCTCCTGGAGGGCCGCGGCCCGGGCCTTCCAGTAGGCCGTCTCGTCCTCCACCGGAGTCAAGACGACCACCGGCGCCCGAAGAGGCCCCGGATGGCCTCGGTCACCTTCCAGGCGAACGAGGTGTGGATGGCCGCCACATAGCGGTCCCGTTCCGCCAGCCGGCTCTTCAGGGCGGCGCTCTCCGCGCTCCGGGCGGCGAGCCGCTGGTCCAGCTTCCGGACTTCCTGCTCGAGCCGGAGCCTGGCCTCCCGGGTCAGGTCCAGCTCGAACCGGACCTCCTCCAGCTGGACCTCCAGGTGAGCGAGGTCTTCCAGGGAGGGAGCGGCTTTCGGTGAGCGCAATTCAGCCATCTCGTGTTTCGAAGTATAACTGCCGGTCCAGGAGGGCCGCGCATTTCCGCCACCACCGTTCGATACGACTCTGCCGACACCGGCTTCCGGTTCGTCGAGGAGGCCCGGTCGCTCTGGGCCTACCGTCACCTCGTCCGCGAGCTCGTCGTCCGCGACCTGAAGGTCCGGTACAAGCGATCGATCCTGGGAGTCGCGTGGACCATGCTCAGCCCGCTCCTGCAGATGGTCTCCCTGGCCTTCGCCTTCTCCTTCCTGATGCGGCAGCAGATCCACAACTACCCGGTCTTCTACCTCGCGGGGTCGCTGTTCTGGACGTTCTTCTCGCAGGCAACCGGCCATGCCGCGAACCTGACCGTCGAGGCCCTCGAGATCGCCAAGCGCATCCACGTCCCCCACTCGGCCTTCGTCGCGTCGGCCGTCACGGGCGCCGCGTTCAACCTGGCGCTCAGCCTCGTCCCGTTCTTCCTGATCGCCGTGATCTCCGGCTACCCGATCCACGCGACCTGGCTCTTCCTTCCCGTCGCGGTGGCGATCGGAGCCTGCTTCACGGCCGGCGTCGCCCTCCTTATCTTCACCCTGGCCTCGCGGTTCGGCGACGTCCGGGAAACCTACCTGGTCCTCCTGGGGCCGTGGTTCTTCGTCACTCCGATCGCGTACACGAAGGAGATCCTCCCGGCGAAGTTCCAGATCATCGTCCGCTACAACCCGATGACCTACCTCGTGGAGCTCTTCCGGGCGCCGCTCTACGACGGCTGGCTCCCGGGCCGGAACACCTTTCTCTTCGCGGTCCTCTCGGCCGCCCTGAGCCTTGCGATCGGCTGGTACTTCTACTCCTCCCGCATCGACGACTATGCCGCCCGCAGCTGACGCGCCGGCCATCCTGCTCGAGAAGCTCTCCGTCCGGTACGACGTGCCGAGGGAGATGGTCAACACGCTGAAGGAGTACGCGATCCGCAAGCTGGTGCGGCGGATAGAGAACGACCAGCTCGTCGCCCTTCGCGACGTGGACCTGACCATCCGGAAGGGCGAGCGGGTGGGGGTCATCGGCCCGAACGGAGCTGGCAAGAGCACCCTCTTCAAGGTGATCGCTCGGGTGCGCCGTCCCAGCTCCGGCCGCGTCGTCGTGGAGGGACGGGTGGCCCCGCTTCTCGAGATGGGCCTCGGGATGCAGGGCGAGCTGACCGGGCGGGAGAACGTCATCCTGCAGGGGGCACTGCTCGGATTCGCCAGGGCCGAGATGCTCGGACGGATGGGGCAGATCGCGGCCTTCGCGGAGCTGGAGGAGTTCCTGGACGCCCCCATCCGGACCTACTCGACCGGCATGTCCGCCCGCCTCGCCTTCGCGGTGGCCACCGACGTGGAGCCGGACATCCTCCTGGTGGACGAGGCGCTCGCGGTGGGCGACGAGCGCTTCCGCGCCCGCTGCCACGAGCGGATGGACCACCTTCGCGACCGGGGCCGCACCTTCCTCCTGGTCTCGCACTCGCTCGCCGAGGTGAGGGGCTCCTGCCAGCGGGCCCTCTGGGTCGCCGAGGGACGGGTCGTCCGCGACGGTCCGGCCGAAGAGATCTGCGACGCGTACCACGAGTGGGCGGCGTCGGGAGCCGCAGCCGCCCCGCAGGCCTGAGAAGTGTTACTATTTTGGTGCTATGAAGGCACACCAAGATGACGTGCGAATTCGCCGGAGCGTGCTGCTGTCCGCGGCTCTCGTGGAAAACGTCCGCCAGGCCACTCCGCCGACCCTACGGGACAATTTTAACCGCCTGGTGGCTGTAGCTCTTCAGGAGTACGTCTCGAATCGGCAGCGCCTGCTTTTCGAGGACGCCATGGCGAAGATGGCTCGAGATCCCGAGATCATCACGGAGTCGGCACGAATCACCGGTGACTTCCGAAGCGCCGAAGCGGACGGGTTGCCAGATGGTCCTCAGAGGTGAGATCTACTTCGTCTCCCTAGACCCTGTCGTCGGCCGGGAGCAGCGCGGCCAGCGTCCCGTTCTTGTCGTCTCCAGCGACGCCATCAACCGCGTGCCACTCGTGGTCGTCGTGCTCGCTGGGACTGACGCCCAGAACGTGACCCATGACTACCCGACGAACATCCGCGTCTCGGCAGCCGAGTCCGGGCTCCCGCGGGACTCGGTCTTCCTGGGCTTTCAGATCCGGGCGCTCGACCCTTCGCGTTTTGTCGATCGCGAAGGGGGCGTCGCCGTTCCGGCCGGGCGCCTTCCGGACCATCGGATGGACGAGCTGGCCGCAGCTTTGAAGAGAACGCTGGGCCTGTAGCCCAGGGGGCTCCTTCTCTACTGGAAGTAGCCGTTCACGTCCACGATCAGGTCGAGCGAACCGGTCGAGTCGTTCCGGACGGAGACCGTCCCTGAACCGTCGGTCGCGAGATAGAGAATGGCGTTGTTCGCCCGCGTCCTGCCGACCCGGACGACGATCGTGGTCGCCGCCGACTGGGCGAAATCGCCGGGCACCAGCCGGACGTCGCCCGATCCGGAGGCACCGGTGATCGTCACGTTCGCCGACACCGCCACGGCGTTCTCCGGCACGCTGCAGTGCCCTCCGATCGCGACGCTCCGGGTCTCCGCTGCCAGGAAGGGAGGGCTTCCGGCGGTGGGCCCGGACGATAACCGCGTGTCGATCACCCGGCAGGGAATGACGGAGTAGAAGCCCGTCGCCCACGCTTCCGAGGCCGCGCCCTGGACGTCGTCGGTCGTGACCGCGGCGACCCGATAGAACGGGTAGGAGGCGTCCTCCACGACCCCGGAAATCTCCGGCGTCCGTGTCGTCGCGACAAGCTGCCCGGAAGGGAAATCGAAGGTTCGCGAGGCGCCCCGCCGGACCTCGAATTGCTGGAACCTGGGATGGTCGGTCCACGCGATCGACGCCGTGCCGATGGTGGCATCGTGCCCCCACCGGAGGCCAACCGTTCCCGACGAGCGCTCGCCCCTGAGGCCCGTGACGACGGGAGGCGTCCAGGACGCAGGCGCCGGGGCCGGCTGGTACTTCACGGCGTTCAGGAATGCCGTGAACGCGGGCTGGTTCGTCGAGCTCCACATGAGAGGCCACGTCTGGAAGCAGATGACGCGGACCCCGGCGTCGTAGGCGGCGCGGATTCGCGCGGTGATGGCGGGCACGTCCGGGTCGCTCCCCCCGTTGGGCCAGGACGGCCCGTACTCCACCAATCCCCAGCCGGAGATCCCCAGCTTCAGGATGTCGGGAACGAGGTAAAGGCTGGTGCGGACGGTCTTCGTACCGTCGAAGACGTCGAACACCGTGAGGCCCATCCGGCCGTATCCCATCCCGAAGGCGGTCCGGAACGGGCTTCCGGAGGTGAAGAGGCGAGGCCAGGGTTGCGGACTCCCGGGCCAGGTTTCGGAGAGGTAATCGGCAGGGATCTGATGACTGAACCACCGTTCGGGCTCGAACGTCGTTCCGCCGGAATCCTGCGTCGTCAGGACCCAGCGGGAGAAGTCGCCCACGTAGTGCCGCATCAGCTCCACACGGAACTTCCACCAGAGGTTCCAGAAAGCCGGAGACGAAACCCGACCAACCCTGGGCGGGTCGAAGCCACCGGAGATGTAGCCGGGGCCCGAGATCGGGAGAGGAGTCCAGCCACCGGTCGAGACGGTCACGCTGTCGAGCGCTGCGGGGTCGCCGTCGATCGGGTCGGAAAGGCTCCAGTTGAAGTACTGCAGCGACCATGAAGAGAAGACGGTGCCATAGGACCGGTTGAATCGAGCGAGCCCGTCGTCCCCCTGAAAGAGTGGCCCTCCCTCCGGCAGGCCCTGCCCCTCGAAGGGCTGGCCCGGCCCGTAGAGGCCGGAGTGCGTGATCCAGTCCCGGAACTCGAGGACGGCGAACGGGGAGTAGTCCGCCACCTGCTGATACTCGGGGGGGACGGTTGTATCGATCCCGCCGTAGTTCAGTTCCGCCTCCCCGTCGCCGCTTGCGCTCACGAACGTATCCGGAAAGCCCGTTCTCAAGGAGATCAGGAGGCCAGCGTACGCCCGCACCTTCGCTTCCATGTGACGACGAAATCTTCGCGCGTACCGGGAAGGGGTCGCCCAGGTCCCAGTGTCTGAAACAATAAGGCCCGACTTCTGGATCGTGCCATCCCCGAACCACTGCGCATTCCGGCGATCCTCGGCGAACGCGGGCGCGTACATCCCGACGCTCCGGCTCATTCCGGCAAGACCTGCGAAGTGAACGGCCAGGCCTAGCGCCTCCCCCCTGGAGAGGATCGCCTGAAGTGCTCCGGCATCGGGTGACGAGAGGGGCGTGCCCGGGGTAGCCGGTCCCCACGGCATGTCGATGGAGACGTAGCCGTAAACGCCGACCCGTGCGTAGGGGCCCGACGGCAAGAGCCGGATCTGGCCCGCGTCCGCAGCCAGGTCGGCCGCGGACCCATAGAACCCGGGAGCATCCAGGAAAAGATGGACGGTGTTCGAATAGGGAGGAAGAACCGGCTGTGCCTGGAGCGACAGGGCGGTCGACACCGCGGCGAATAAGCTGACGAGGAACTTCTTCACTGCAGGCATTCTACGGTCCGGGTCAACCATAAGGTATCAGTGCTGAATGTAGTACCGCGTCCCGATCAGCCAGATGGCCGTCCAGACGTGAAAGGCGATCGCCAGGGCGAAGATCCACCGGAGTACGGCCGTCCTCTTCGGCGTCCAGTCGACCCGTGACAGGGCTGGAAGGACCGCGAGCGGAATCCAGGGCAGGATGAAGCGCCCCCATGGGTTGGAAGGCTGGAAATAACGCAGCGTGTTCGTCGCGACCGCGAAGGTAACAGCCAGTCCGGAAGTCACGAGGAGGGCCGCGGAGATCCAGGGGCGCTCCCGTTGAAACTTGCGGCACAGGATGGGGAGGCCCAGAAACAGCGCCACACATACCCACTTCGCGACGGCGTAGACAAGATCGGGGTACTTCGCGTCCGCCCACCCGAACACTCCCCAGTACATCTTCCAGGAGAGTGTGTCCTGCGATAGGAAGAACGCCGTGGACCAGAACGCGTTCCAGTGCGCCAGAACCTCGTCCCAGAACTCGAGTCGATAACCGACGAACGGGACCGTGGTGAACGGAGTGACGAAGAACATCCCGAGGAAGATCGCGAGACCGAGGGCGGACCGTCCAGATGCGAGACGGTCTCTGGCCGGATCGGGGAGCCGTCGACCAAGGAGTCCCAGAAGCCCGAAGGCGGCCGCCAGCATCACCGGAAGCATGATGACCCGGACAATGTCGAACCAGATCGGAGAATCTGGCTTCGGGAAGTCCCGAGGTCTCCTGGAGAGGATCTCGCTGAAGAGGCTTTCGATCTTCGACGTCTGCGGCCAGGTCGATCGATAAGCCAGCAGGGATCCGCCGCCCAGAATGGCGACGACGAGGCCGATGGACAGCCAGCGCCGCTGCCCACACAGTTCCTCCCTCAGATACCGCTCGAGGACCACGAGACCGGCCGCAACGGATACCAGGGTGACCAGCGGCGCGAGCATCAGAAAGTCGGTCCATACCCAGACCGCGGTCCAGCCCCCCAAGGTCAGGGTGATCGCGGCGAAGCCTCTTGCAGCCGGCCTCGCGGAGATTGCCAGGACGACCACGGCGGCGGCCAGTAGAAACCCGCAGCCGATGGCCAGGGAGTAATTCGAGACGGTCGTCAGGACGGACATGAAGTAAGGGGGCAGGAGTCCGGCGCAGCCGTAAAGAATCAAGAAGTGGTCAGGCATCCGCCCGAATCGAAGCAGGCCAGCCCCGACTGCGAAGACGGCCAGAGCGAGAAGTGTCGACACGATCCGATAAGCCGAAAACCGCTCCAGGAGGCCAAGCCGCCGGAATGCCGACCCCCCGAAACGGAAGAGGGGGTAGTAGAGGCGCGAACGAACCTGGACCGACTGAATTCCCTGATCCGGGAATCGACCTCCAGTACTTGCGGCTTCGCGCGAATAGACGCGATCGAGGATCTCCCGGACATCTCGTCGATTCGCGGCCGACGAAACAGGCACAATCTCGTCGGTGTCAAACTGGACCAGCGACAGGCCCGTGGCGGCCGCCATCGGGTCGAGAGATTGCGGGAGTTCCCCGGTACCAAGAAGTGCCGGGTTCCAGACCACGGCCTCGACCGTACCGACATGAGCGACCTCGTCCTCGCCCCTGAGTGGGGGGCGAAGGGACGCATGGAGCAGGGCAACGCCGGCGAGGGCCAGGAGAACACCCGACAGGGGGCGCCGCCGAACGATGACAGGCCCGAGCGTCACGGCGGCGAGCCCCCCGAGAAGAGAGACCAGAAGCACTGTACTGCTGGACGGAAAGAACAAGATCCGGGCCAGCGCTTCCGATGGGGGAACCGGTCGTTTTTCGACTATCCGGTATCGAGGACTGAAGCCCGGCAGAATCGTCGATGTGGCGGATTCGACCGGATGGACGATGAGTTCCCGCAGGTCACCCTTCTGAAGAGTGACGGGGATTCTGAAGCTGAATGGCTCCCCCGAGACGCTCTCCACCCGGATTCTCTTCTGCTTCAGCCCGGCCGGGATGGTTCCAAGATCGAGCCAGGCCCTGTCGGGCACTCGTTGGGTCCGCTCTTCGAGGGTTCCCGAGTTCCCCTCGCTCCGGATCCGGAATGCCATGGAGCGCCCGAGGGTATCGACCTGGAGCAGCAGCAAAGAAGCGGGAGGGATAGTCCAGATGCCGCGCCCGGGTTCCTCCGAAAGCTGCATCGAGATTTCGAACGCCCCGGCCCGCGCGCCAGGATAGGACTCCACGGGAAAGCTCTCGAATATGAAGGTGCCTGACGGGATGTAGTTCGTGGAGACGGTCGTCACCGAAGAACGGCCTGCTGCGAGGAAGGCGGCGACTGAGAACAGGATCGACGCAGGGACGATCCAGTTGAGAACGACAGCCCCTGGAAACTTCAGTGAGCGAATCTTCCCCAGGACGATCTCTCGCCATCCAGCAGTGGCTGGCGGATTCTCTGAGCGCGAACTTCGCCTGGCACTCCGAAGCGTCAATGTTCGATCGATCCCAAGTATTGCACGAGGTGCCGAAACCTCTCCCTTCGCCTCGTGGCGGCCTCTGAACGGGACAATCGAGCCAGCAGGAGACGAAGCTGCGCGCCGAGGAGCACGGCGCGATAGGTTCTTCTGCGGCCGGGCTTTCCGTGGTGCTTCTCGGCGTACCGAAGGAAGCCGTCGACCTTCCACTGGTCTCGCATCTCGAGCGAAATGCTCTGGCTCGCGCCTGACCCCAGGTGGACGATGCGCGCGGCCGGAACGAACACGATCCGACCTTTCCGGTCTCTCAGCCGCCGGAACAGATCGTCCTCCTCCACGTAATGGAAATAGCCTTCGTCAAAGCCTCCGATCTCCTCGAACGCCGTGCGACGAACCAAGAATGCTGCGCCGAGAACTGCCTC
Source organism: uncultured Acidobacteriota bacterium (assembly GCA_903845115.1). Classification (GTDB taxonomy): domain Bacteria; phylum Acidobacteriota; class Thermoanaerobaculia; order UBA5066; family UBA5066; genus CAIMWE01. The sequence continues at coordinate 17,940 of CAIMWE010000278.1, forward strand.
GGGCTCGTATCGGCGGGGTCCGGGCTGGCGGACCGAGTCATTCCCTTCCAGTGCCCTCATGAAAGGGAACAGCCGACCGATGGAAATGTTCTCCATCAGAACGCGCCAAGGACTCGGAAGCCTGTGGACCGACGGCAACGCCCTGCCGGCTTCGTCGACGAGGAGAGGCGCGGCGACGGCGTGAGTGGCCTCGTCAAGCGCACTCACCAGCTCGTTCACGGAGTTCTCGACAAGAATCACGTCGTTGTTCAGGAAGAGAAGGAACTCGCGGGCGGAGCCAGCGGCGCCGGTATTGCATCCAGGCCCGTAACCCGAGTTCGTGGCTGGCCGCACGATCGAGATTTCGCTGCCGAGGCCATCTTTCCAGGCCGCGCTCAAGGGCTCATTCCCTTGATCGACGACGACGATCTCGATCCCTGGAGCCAAGGCCAAGAGACTCTGGACGCACGCCTCCACGAGTGCCGTCGGCCCAAAGTGAACGACGACTGCCCGGACACGGCATGGGGCCGAACTCCAACCAGCTTCCAAGGCAATACCTCGTGCCGAGTGTATAGACGGAGGTCCATGGGTGGAAGAGCACCAAGACGGCGAAGACCGTCCTCGGCATAGGCCCGTTGACGAACGAGGGGGGCGAATGCATCCTCTCCCGATGTCGAAGCCGCCGAGGAGCCTCTCGCCGAACACCGCGCAGGCGCTCAAGACGGCCGGCCTCGTCCGCCA
>CAIMWE010000279.1 GCA_903845115.1 uncultured Acidobacteriota bacterium
CCTGGTTTGTTGGGGATATCGGGTTCTTCGTCCGGTTGTGGGTTCCCGTTGGCCCCCTCCGCGGCCCGGGGCCTGGTTTGTTGGGGATATCGGGTTCTTCGTCCGGTTGTGGGTTCCCGTTGGCCCCCTCCGCGGCCCGGGAGCTTGCCGGGAGCGCGAGCCGTGAGGGCGGGCACGCTGCTTGGCGCCTGGTTGGGGGAGAATGGGGTGTGGCGGAGATCGTCGACGGGAACAACCTGATGGGGCGCCTCGCGGGGGGGAGCCGGGAGGGGCTGGTCGCGGAGCTGGCGGACCTGGCCCGCTCGAAGCGGAAGCGGCTGACGGTGGTGTTCGACGGGCCTCCCCCGTCCGGAAGAGCCAAGGTGCAGCAGCTGGGAGACGTCACCGTCGTCTTCGCGGCGCCGAGGAGCGCCGACGAGGAGATCGTGCGGAGGATCCGCGAGGCGCGGGATCCTCGCGGCGTGACGGTGGTGACCGACGACCGTGCGCTCGCGCTCGCGATCCAGGGGGCCGGGGCCCGGACGATCGGGATCGAGAGCTTCCGCGGGGACGCGACGGCCCGCGTCGCGAGGGCCAGGACCGCCGCCGAGGAGACGAAGGTCGCGGCCCCGAACGTCAGCGCCAAGGACTGGACGCAGTGGTTCTCGGACTCCAGGAACCGGCTCCGGTGAAGCCTCTCGCGAGACCCGCCCGCCTCACCCCCGGGGACCTGATCGGCGTCGCGGCCCTCTCCGGGCCGGTGGACCCCGGTCGGCTGGACGAGGGGTGCCGGAGCCTGGCACGGCTCGGCTACCGGACGCGGCTCGCGGCGAACGTCCGGGAGCGCGGCGGGATCCTGGGACTGGCGGGAGACGACCGATCCCGCCTTGAGGGCTACCTGGCCCTGCTCCGGGACCCCGAGGTGAAGGCGATCCTGTTCGCACGGGGCGGGTACGGGGCCACGCGCCTCCTCTCCTCTCTCGACCCGGCGGAGGTCGCCCGCCACCCGAAGATCCACTGTGGGTTCAGCGACCTCACGGCCCTCCACTCCTTCCTGGCCCGAAGGTGCGGCCTTCTGTCGTTCCACGGCCCGATGGTCGCGGCCGACCTGGCGGCTCCCCTCGACCCGCTGACGGCCCGGTACTTCCCGTCGCTGCTGGAGGGGAAGGGCCCGTGGGAGCTGCCCCTCGAGGAGGCCGAGGTGATCGTCCCGGGAACCGCGTCCGGGCCGCTCCTGGGCGGCTGCCTCTCCATGCTCGTCTCGCTGGTCGGCACTCCGGACGAGTTCGACTACGACGGCGCGATCCTCTTCCTGGAGGACGTGGCCGAGGAGGCGTACCGGGTCGACCGGATGATCGGAACCCTTCAAAGGGCCGGGAGAATGGATAGACTGTCGGGTGTCTTGATCGGTTCGTTCACGAGAATCACCTTCGGGGGGAGCGAGCAGCCCGGGCGGCTGACCGAGCTCTTCCGGGAACGGTTCGCCGGGCTGGGCGTGCCGGTCGCCCGAGGCCTGCCGGCGGGCCATCACGGACCGAACGTCCCGCTCCCCATCGGAGGGAAGGCCACCTGGGACGGGGAGCGCCGGGTCCTCCGATTCGACGAGGAGGTCGTCACGTGAAAGTCGTCGTGAAACAGGGAGGCGCCCCGGCCGACCTCGATCGGTTCCTCCTCGAGCTGAAGGCCGGAGAGGTGATCTTCGAGGAGGGAGACGCCGGCGACGAGATGTTCGTCATCCAGTCGGGGACGGTGGAGATCGTCAAGAAGCGGAAGGGAGTCGAGAAGCCGCTGGCGACGCTGGAGAAGGGGGACTTCTTCGGCGAGATGTCGATCCTCGAGAACCTCCCCCGCACCGCGAAGGCCCGGGCGGTGACCGACGTCGAGCTGGTCCGGATCGACCAGTCCACGTTCGACGAGATGCTCCGGAACAACGGCGAGATCGCCGTGAGGATGTTGCGCAAGCTCTGCCTCCGGCTCCGCGAGACGACTCAGCTCCTGGAGCAGTCCACCGGGATCCGGAGGTCGATCGAGGAGTCGTCGGACATCTTCTCGAAGGCCGGCGCGCGCCACGACATCTACCGCCTCGTGCCCGACGCGGGGGGCGACGACTTCTTCCTGAACCAGGAGGGAGACACGACCGTGGGCCGGGTCGACCCGGTGACGGGGATCCGGCCGGACGTGGACCTGACCTCGCTCGACTCACAGCGCTCCGTCTCGCGCCGCCACGCCAAGGTCGTCCGGCTCGGCTCGGAGTTCGAGGTGGTGGAGGACATCGGGACGATGAACGGGACCTTCGTGAACGATCGCCGGATCGCGACCGGCCACCCCGTCCGGCTGCGCGACGGCGACAAGGTCCGGTTCGGTCTCGTCGACCTGACGTTCCGCGTCACGCAGGGGTAGGGCGATCGGCCCTCCGACCGCCCCGGCGCCGCTGTCGCCGGGCCAGCCGATCTCGGCGGTCCGGGGGATCGGCGAGGCGAAGGCCCGGGCCCTGGCGGAAGCCGGAGTCGAGACGGTGCTCGACCTCCTCCTCCACCTCCCGTTCCGGTACGAGGACCGGAGCCACCTCGCGATGATCGGCGGACTGGAGCTGGACCGCCCGGCCACGGTCCGGGGCACCGTCCTGTCGTCGAAGCTCGTCCGCACGAGACGAACCGGGTTCACGATCTTCGAGGCGATCCTCGACGACGGGACGGGGACGGTGCAGCTCGTCTTCTTCAACCAGCCGTATCTCTCCCGGTGGCTCGTTCCGGGCAGGGTCCTCTTCGCCTACGGCGCGGCGACCCTCGCTCACCGGTTCCGCCGGGGTCTCGTCATGGAGAGCCCGCAGATCGAGCTGGAGGGAGAGGCCGGCGACCCGCTGTCGGTCGGGCGGGTCGTCCCGATCTACCGGAAGCTCCCGGGCCTTTCCCCCCGGCTCCGGCGGAGGGTGGTGGCCGGGCTTCTCGACCTCCTGGGACCGCGCCTCCCGGAGCGCCTCGAGGAGAAGCTCCGATCCAGGCTCGACCTCCCTCCTCTCGCCGCCTCCCTGAAGGAGGCCCATTTCCCCGGCAGCTCCGGGGCCTCGCCCGACCCAGGGCCGTGGGAGGACCGGTCGTCTCCGTTCCTCCACCGCCTGGTCTTCGAGGAGTTCCTGGAGTTCCAGGTCGGGATGGCGCGGCGGCGCCGGGAGCTGAAGACGGTCCCCGGCCCGGTCCTCGCGGCCGACGACGCGATCCGCGCCCGGCTCCGCGGGATCCTTCCCTTCCCGTTGACGTCGGCGCAGAAGAGGGTGATCCGGGAGATCCGCGACGACCTGCGCTCCGGGCACGTGATGAGGCGTCTCCTCCAGGGGGACGTCGGGAGCGGCAAGACGATCGTCGCCGTCCTCTCCGCGCTCCTCGCCGCCGAACGGGGGTACCAGGCGGTCCTGATGGCACCCACCGGGATCCTCGCCGAGCAGCACGCCGCCCGGATCTTCGAGATGCTCCGGGGAACGGGATTCCAGGCGGGGCTCCTGACCGCCCGGGTGAAGGGGAAGGCCCGGAAGGCCCTCCTCGAAGCCCTCGCCGCGGGGGAGATCCACCTGCTGGTCGGGACGCACGCCCTGCTAGAGCGGCCCGTGGCGTTCCGGCGGCTGGGGCTGGCCATCGTGGACGAGCAGCACCGCTTCGGCGTGTCGCAGCGGGCGGCCCTCTCGTCGAGGGTCCTCCCGGACGGGTCGCTGCCGCACCTTCTCGTGATGTCCGCGACCCCGATCCCGCGCTCCCTGGCGCTGACCCTGTACGGCGATCTCGACGTCTCGACGATCGACGAGCTTCCGCCGGGGCGAACCCCCGTCGCGACCCGGCTCCTCCCCGAGTCGGAACGGGGAGCGGCCTTCCGCGAGCTGGCGGCCGAGGTCGCGGCCGGGGGACAGGCGTACGTGGTGATGCCGCTGATCGAGGAGTCGGACCGGATCGAGGCGAAGGCGGTCGAGCGCCACGTCGAGGAGATCCGGCGCTTCCTGCCAGAGCTGTCGGTCGGCGTCGTCCACGGCCGGATCCCCCCCGAGGAGCGCGAGAGGACGATGGACGCCTTCGCCAGGGGGGAGATCCAGGTCCTCGCGGCGACCACCGTGATCGAGGTCGGGGTCGACGTCCCCAACGCCTCCTATCTCGTCGTGGAGAACGCCGAGCGATTCGGCCTGGCCCAGCTCCATCAGCTCCGGGGGCGGGTCGGCCGGGGCCGGCGCGCCTCCCGGTGCGTTCTCTTCTACGGGGAGGCGAGCGCCCTGGAGTCGCGCGAGAGGCTCCGGATCCTCTCCGAGACGAACGACGGCTTCCGGATCGCCGAGGAGGACCTCCGGAGGCGCGGGCCGGGCGACGCCCTGGGGACCCGGCAGAGCGGGGTCCCCCTCTTCCGGGTGGGGGACCTCGTGCGCGACCAGGCCTGGATGCGAGAGGCCCGCGACGAGGCGTCCGCTCTCCTCGGGAGCGGAGCCGACGGCTCGTTCGACGACCCGTTCTTCCTCCGGGCCCGGCCGGTTCCGTCCCGGGACTGACCCTCTGGCGAGGGCTGCTAACATCCCGCTCCTCGCGCGGAGGACCTCCGCGACGGTGAACGCTTGAGCCCCGACGAACTATTCAAAGTCATCGTGCAGATCGTGGTTCTGCTGTTCGCCGTCTCGGTGCACGAGTCGGCGCACGGGTGGGTCGCGCTCCGCTGCGGCGACACCACCGCGCGGGACCTCGGCCGGATCACCCTCAACCCGATCCGCCACATGGACCTGTTCGGGAGCGTCCTGCTCCCGGCCGTCCTCGCCTTCACCGGCGCGCCGGTCTTCGGGTGGGCGAAGCCGGTCCCGGTCTCCCTGCGGGGGGTTCCGAATCCACGGAAGGCCAACCTCCTGATCTCTGCTGCCGGACCGCTCTCGAACCTGATCGTCGCGGTCTGCTTCGCCTCGGTCCTCTTCCTCTGCCGGCCGCTGATCGCGCAAGCGGAACGGGAGGACGTCGTCTACCCGCTGCTCCTCCTCGGCGTCTACTCGGTCGTCGTGAACGTGGCGCTCGCCCTCTTCAACCTCGTGCCGATCCCGCCCCTCGACGGATTCGGCGTCGTGGAGAGCCTCGCGCCGGCGAGCTGGATCCCGGCCCTCGTCTGGATGCGGCGCTACGGATTCGTCCTCCTCATGATCGTCATCTTCACCGGCGGGCTCCGCTATCTCCTGGGTCCGGCGCAGCGCGTCCTGATCCATTGGCTCCTCGGAGGGATCCTGTGAACCGAAAGAAGATCGTCCTGTCCGGTCTCCGCCCCACCGGCCGCGTCCACCTGGGGAACTACTGGGGCGCGATCAAGAACTGGGTCGACCTGCAGGAGACCTACGACTGCCGGTACTTCATCGCGGACATCCACGCGCTGACGACCAGCTATTCCGATACCTCGGCCATCCGGACCGCGACCCTCGACGGCGTGAAGGACCTCGTGGCCGCGGGCATCGACACCGAGAAGAGCGTCCTCTTCCTCCAGTCGCGCGTCCCGCAGCACGCCGAGCTGGCCCTCTTCCTCGGGATGATCACGCCGCTGGGGTGGCTCGAGCGGGTCCCCACCTACAAGGAGCAGATCGACCAGCTGAAGGAGAAGGACCTCTTCACCTACGGCTTCCTCGGCTACCCGGTCCTCCAGACGGCCGACATCGTGATGTACATGGCCAACTTCGTTCCGGTCGGGAAGGACCAGGAGAGCCACCTCGAGATCGCGCGCGAGATCGTCCGCCGGTTCAACGGGATGTACGGCGAGGTCTTCCCCGAGCCCCAGCCCCTCTTCACCCCGTCGCCCAAGGTGCCGGGGCTGGACGGACGGAAGATGTCGAAGAGCTACGACAACACGATCGCCCTCTCTGCCTCCGCGGAGGAAGTGCGGTCGGGCGTGATGTCGATGGTCACCGACACGAACCGCGTCAGGCGGAGCGACCCCGGGAACCCGCAGGTCTGCAACCTCTTCCCGTTCCACCAGCTCTATTCCTCCGCGGAGGAGGTCGCCGTCGTCGATTCGGAGTGCCGGACCGCGGCGCGCGGATGCGTCGACTGCAAGAAGCACCTGATCCGGAACATGAATGCGGCGCTCGAGCCGATCCGGGAGCGGCGGGCGGCGCTCGACGCGGACCCGAAGCGCGTCGTCGAGATCCTGGAGGAGGGGAGCGCGAGGGCCCGGGCGCTCGCCTCCGAGACGATGGCGAAGGTGACCGACGCCATGAAGCTCCTGTGAGCTGACGATGGCCGAAGGGTTTCGCATCCCGGTCCCCCCGGGCGCCGACCTGGTCCAGCCGTACCCCATCCGGCTCCCGCAGTTCGAGGGGCCCCTCGACCTGCTGCTCCACCTCATCCGGAAGAACGAGGTCGACCTCAGGGACATCCCGGTCCTCGACATCTGCCGGCAGTACCACGAGTACCTCGTGCTGATGCAGGAGCTGGACCTGGAAGTGGCGGCCGAGTTCCTCTACGTGGAGGCGCTCCTCGTCCACATCAAGTCCCAGATGGTCCTCCCGCGCACGCCCTCCGACGACGGCTCTCCGCAGGAGGACCCGCGCGACGAGCTGGTCCGCCGGCTGCTCGAGTACCGGAAGTACAAGGCGGTCGCCGAGACGCTCCACGAGCTCGAGGCCCCGCGGCTGGGGGTCTGGACCCGCCCGACCGTGCACGTCGCCGCGCCCGAGGGCGAGGCCGAGGAGACCGACCTCTCGGAAGTGTCGCTCTTCGACCTCCTGACCTGCTTCCGGACCGCCATGGAGAGGTACCGGTCGGCCCATCCGCCCGCCCTCGCGATCGAGCACGCGCGATACTCCATCAAGGAGAAGATGGCGGACATGCTCTCCCGCATCCCGCTCGGCTCGGGACCGGCCTCGTTGAGCGAGGTCTTCCTGGGACTCTCCGGCCGGGCCGAGGCGATCGCCGTGTTCCTCGCGATCCTCGAGCTGCTGCGCCTCCTGGTGGTGCGAGCCACGCAGGGGCAGGAGTTCGGGGAGATCTACCTGGAGAGAGCGCCGGACAACGAGTTCTCGCTCGAAGGCTATGAAGAGGCGTACCGCTAGATGACCGACGACGTCCGCGACGAAGCCCCCGACCCGAAGCCCGAGGCCGAGGCCGCGATCGAGGCCGCACCCGGACCCGACGCCGCGCCGGCAGGGGAGAACGAATCCGAAGCCGCCGCCGACGACGCCGGCCCGGTGCCGGAGACGGAGGCGGAGGCGGAGGCGACCGGGGCCGAGGCGCAGGGGCCACCGGAGCCTCCGGCCGCCCTGGGCGTCGTCGAGGCGCTCCTCTACGCATCGGGAAAGCCGGCGACCGTGGAGCACCTGGCGGAGGCGGCGGAGCTGGAGCCGGCCGAGGTGGAGGCGGCCCTGGCCGCGCTGGAGGAGGCCTGCGCCGCCCAGGGGCGCGGAGTGAGGCTCGACCGCGTGGCCGGAGGGGTCCGCCTCGTGTCGCGGCCGGAGTTCGATTTTCCGGTTCGCCGGCTCCTCGGCCTCGAGGGGAAGACGAAGCTCTCGATGGCCGCCCTCGAGACCCTCTCCATCGTGGCGTATCGCCAGCCCGTCACCGCTCCGGAGGTGATGGAGCTCCGGGGCGTCAGCTCGGCGTCGTCGATCCGGACGCTCCTGGACCGCAAGCTCATCACGACCGCCGGCCGCAAGGAGGTCGTCGGGACGCCGTTCCTCTACAAGACCACGAAGGAATTCCTGGTCCACTTCGGCCTCAACGACCTCTCGGCTCTCCCGAAGCCGGAGGAGCTCGAGGCGATCTACGGGCTCGAGCCGGCGGCGCCGCCCGAGCCCGCTCAGGTCGAGCTGTTTCCATCGGAGGACGGAGAGGGAACGGCGGAGCCGGCGGGCGAGCCGCCGCTGCCCCCCGAGGAGACGAACTGATGCCTTCCGAACGACTTCAGAAGATTCTCTCGGCTGCGGGGATCGCGTCCCGCCGCGAGGCAGAGGAGATCATCCGCGAGGGGCGGGTCTCGGTGAACGGCGTCGTGGTGACGGAGGTGGGGTCGAAGGCCGACCCCGAGGTCGACCACGTGAAGGTGGACGGGAAGCACCTCAGGATCCGGAAGGTCAAGCGCTACTTCCTCCTGAACAAGCCCCGCGGCGTCCTCGTCACCCGCGAGGACCCCGAGGGGCGCCAGACGGTGCTCGGGCTGCTCGGGCGGCGCATCCCGGGCCGCGTGGTCCCGGTCGGCCGCCTCGACCTCGATTCCGAGGGGCTGCTGATCCTGACCGACGACGGCGACCTGGTCCAGAAGCTGACCCATCCGTCGGGCGGATGCACGAAGGAATACGAGGTGAAGGTGGCGGGGATCCCGACCCCGTCCCAGATCTCGAGGCTGAGCCGGGGGATCCTCCTTCCGGACGACAGCCGCCGGACCGCGCCGGCCACCATCGAGCTGATCTCGACGACGCCGGAGAAGAACGGCGTCGGCGGGAACTCGTGGCTCAAGGTGACGCTGATGGAAGGGCGCTCCCGTCAGATCCGGAGGATGTTCGACCTGGTCGGGCACCCGGTGGCCAAGCTCCGCCGCGTCGCGATCGGGCCGATCCGGGACCGCGTCCTGCGGCCCGGCGATTTCCGCGCGCTCTACGAGGCGGAGGTGGCGGCCCTCCGGGCGATCCCGAAGCGCCCGCGAACGGCGGCGGCGCGCCGGGCCGCGCCGGCGGCGCCCCGGCCGGCGAATCCCGAGACGCCGCCGGCGGCGGCCTCGCCGGCGGTGCCGGCGACTCCGGCGAGGCGGACCGGACCGTCGAGGCCGGTCCCGTCGTCCAGGCCGCCGACGCCGGCGAAACCGATGCCTCCCGCGAGACGCCCCGGACCGGCGAGACCGGCCGCTCCCGCGTCGAAGCGGACCGGGCCGTCGAGGCCGACCCGGACGACGAGGCCGCCAGGGCCGGGCAGGCCGACGAGGAGAACGACGCGGTGAGCCGGCCCGTCCCCCGCGAGGCCATCCGCATCCTCGCCCCGTACGTCCCCGGCCGGCCGATCGAGGAGGTCGAGGCGGAATACGGGATTCACGGGGCGGTGAAGCTCGCCTCGAACGAGAATCCGCTCGGCCCGTCGCCGCTGGCCATCGAGGCGGGCCGGAAGGCGGTCGAGGAAGTCCACCTCTACCCGGACGGGTCGGGGACGTTCCTCCGCCGGGCGCTCTCCTCGCGTTTCGGCGTTCCGGTGGACCAGATCATCCTGGGGTCGGGGTCGTCGGAGCTGATCGACCTCGTGACGAGGGCCTTCGCGGAGCCCGGCGACGAGATTGTCGTGCCCCAGGGGATCTTCCGGATGTTCGCCGTGGCGGCGGGGCGGGCCGGCGCGTCGTTCGTCGAGGTCCCCGTCAACGAGGACCTGACACCCGACCTCGACGCGATGCGCCGGCGGATCGGGGACGGCACGAGGCTCGTGGCCATCGCCAACCCGAACAACCCGACCGGGGCGTTCGTCAGGCGGGACGAGCTGGCCCGATTCGTCGAGAGCCTGCCCGAGAACGTCCTCCTCGTCCTCGACGAGGCGTACTTCGAGTACGCCAGCGGGGTGGTGGACGGCTACCCGGACGGCCTCGAGCTCCTCGCGCAGGGACGGACGGTCCTCGTGCTCCGGACCTTCTCGAAGATCTCGGGGCTCGCCGGGCTCAGGATCGGCTACGGCTTCGGGCCGGCCGACGTGGTGGCGGCGATCAACAAGGTCCGCGAGCCGTTCAACGCGAACCTGGTGGCCCAGGCGGCCGCGCTCGCCGCCCTCGGGGACGATGCGCACCGGTCCCGGTCGCGCGACCTCGTCGTCCGGGAGAGGGACTTCCTGTTTCGCGAGCTCTCCCGGCGCGTCCCTGTCCGCGTGCATCCCTCCATCGGCAACTTCCTCCTGGTGGACCTGCCGCCGCTGGCCGAGCCGCTCGACACCGGGTTCGGCCGGCGGGGCGTGATCATCCGGCCCATGGCGGGCTGGGGGTTCCCGGGCTCGCTCCGGGTGTCGGTCGGGAACCACGCGGAGAACGTGAAGTTCCTCGAGGTCCTCGACGAGCTGCTCGGCGGGGCCACGGCGCCGGGAGTCCGGGAGAGATGACCGGTCCGCTGGTCGTCGCGATCGACGGGCCGTCGGGCGTCGGGAAGTCGACCGTGGGGCGGGAGCTGGCCCGCCGCCTGGGAATCCCGTACCTCGACACGGGGGCGATGTACCGCGCCATCGGGCTCCTCGCCGAGCGAAACGGAATCGCCCTTCCCATCGCCGACCCCGACCAGGTCGTCGCCCTCACATCGGCCGCGGACGTCCGCGTGACGGGGACGGAAAGCGACGCCCGGACCTTCCTGGACGGCGAGGACGTTTCCGTGGAGATCCGCCGGCCGTCGATCTCCCTCTACGCGTCGGCGGTGTCGGCGATCCCGGGAGTCCGGCGGCAGCTCGCCTCGTTCCAGCGGCGGCTGGCCCTGTCGGGAGGCGGAGTCCTCGAGGGCAGGGACATCGGCACGAAGGTGGTCCCCGAGACTCCGGCGAAGTTCTTCCTCGACGCGAGCCTCGACGTGAGGGCCCGGAGGCGTCACCTGGAGCTGGAGGCGAAGGGGAAGCCCGAGCCCTTCGACAAGGTCCGGGGCGAGATGGAGCAGCGCGACCGGGCCGACTCGACCAGGTCCGACTCCCCCCTGCGGTGCGACGAGAGCTACGTCCGCCTCGACACCTCGGACCTGAACCCCGGCGAGGTGGTGGAGCGATGCCTCGCCGCCCTCGGGTCGCTTCCGGGGAAGCCGGAGAGTCAGGTCGGAGAGTCAGGTTGACCGTTCCCTGCCGGGCGTCTAACATCCCGGATTCGGGCCGCTAAATCTGAGCTCCATCGTGCTTTAGGTGCGAGCCCCACAAGAGGATGTATTCATGCCGTCTCAGGACCTGAAGGAAGACCGCGGGCACAAGCCCGAAGAAGCGGGAGAGAACACCGAGTTCGCCCGGCTTCTGGCGGAGAGCGAAAGATCGCTCACGGAGGGCGAGGTCATCCGCGGACATGTCCTGCAGGTGACGAACGACGAGGTCATCATCGACATCGGCTACAAGTCGGAAGGGATGATCCCTCGGCGCGAGTTCGCCAACCTTCCGCCGGAGAAGCAGCCGCAGCCCGGCCAGCAGATCGACGCGATCCTCGAGCGGACGGAGGACCAGTCGGGATACGTGATCCTATCGTACGAGAAGGCGCGCCGGCTGAGGGCCTGGGACGCAGTGGAAGCGGCCTTCCAGAGCGGTGCCCCCGTCAAGGGAAGGGTGCTCGAGCGGGTCAAGGGCGGCTTGGCCGTCGACATCGGCGTCCGGGCGTTCCTCCCGGGCTCCATCGCGGACATCCGCCCGCTGAAGAACCTCGACGTCCTGCGTGGACGGGAGCTGGAGTTCCGCGTGGTCGGCCTCGACAAGAAGCGGGGCAACATCGTCCTGTCGCGCAAGGCGATTCTCGAGGAGGTGGCCGACGCGCGGAAGAAGGAAGCGGCGGACGCCTTGGCCGAGGGACGCACGATGCACGGCGTCGTGAAGAACCTGACCGAGTACGGCGCGTTCGTCGACCTGGGTGGAATCGACGGCCTTCTCCACGTGACGGACATGTCGTGGGGTCGGCTGGCCCACCCGTCCGACGCCGTCCAGGTCGGGCAGACCGTGGACGTGAAGGTCCTGAAGTTCGACCCTGAGTCGGGCCGGATCTCGCTCGGGATGAAGCAGCTCAAGCCCGACCCGTGGCAGGACCTCCCGGCCCACTACCCGGTCGGGGCGCGCGTGCGCGGCAAGGTCGTCTCGCTCACCGACTACGGCGCCTTCGTGGAGCTGGAGGAAGGGATCGAGGGGCTGATCCACGTCAGCGAGATGTCGTGGACGAAGAAGGTCAAGAACCCGTCGAAGATCCTGACGGTCGGCGAGCTGGTCGAGGCCGTCATCTCCGACGTGAACACGGAGACCCGGCGTCTGTCGCTCTCCCTCCGCGCGACGGAGCCGAACCCGTGGGAACAGCTCGCCGAGAAGTACCGCGTCGGCACCCGGGTGAACGGGACGGTCCGCAACCTGACCGACTTCGGCGCCTTCGTCGAGATCGAGGAGGGAATCGACGGGCTCGTCCACGTCTCCGACATGTCGTGGGGCCGGAGGGTGAAGCACCCCTCCGAGGTCCTGAAGAAGGGCGACCAGATCCAGGCCGTCCTGACCGCCATCGACGTCGAGAACCGGCGGATCAGCCTCTCCATCAAGGAATTCCGCCCCAACGAGTGGGAAGAGTTCGCGAGAGAGCACCAGCCCGGCGACGTCGTCTCCGGGACGGTCGCGAAGGTGGCCGACTTCGGCGTCTTCGTGAGGCTCCCCGGCGGCCTCGAAGGGCTGATGCACGTCTCGGAGACCGACATCCCTCGCGGGGACAGGCTCTCCGACCACTTCCGGCCCGAGGACCCCATCCGCGTGCGGATCCTCCGGATCGAGGTCGACGAGCAGAGGATCGGCCTCTCGTCGCGGGACGTGCCGCAGGACGCCCCTGTCGCCGAGGTCCCCGACGTTCCGGAGCCGGCCGACGCGGCGCCGGAGTCCCACGCGACGACCGAGACGGTCGAGGCTGCCGCGACGACCGAGACGGTCGAAGCTGCCGTGACGACCGAGACCCGCCCGCCGGTTGATCCGGCCGAATAAGAGGCCCTGACCGGCAGGATCTTTTCATTGGGGGAACGATGGATCAGGCAGCTCCTCGGGAAGAACGGGCCCGGAAGGGCATTCGGCCCGAGAGGACGACGACCAAGGCCGACCTCGTGGAAGAGGTGGCTCGAGCCGCGGACCTGACGCGGAAGCAGGCGGAGTCCGTCGTCGAAGCTGTCTTCGAGGGCATCATCACGTCCCTCCAGGACGGACAGAAGATCGAGCTCCGAGGCTTCGGGAGCTTCAAGATCCGCTGCCGGGGCGCCCGCCTGGCCCGGAACCCGAAGAAATCGGGCGTCAAGGTGATGGTCCCCCCGAAGCGGGTCCCCTACTTCAAGCCGGGCAAGAGGCTGAAGGAGATGCTGAACGAGGTGGCGGAGGCGTCGGCCTCTCGCGACGTGCCAGACGTGCCAGACGTGACGGCCGGTTGAACGAGGCTCTCTTCACCCCCTGGCGGCTCGCGTACCTGGCCGGTACGGACGCAGCCCGGACCGAAGGCTGCATCTTCTGCGGTCTCCCGGAAAGGTCCGACGAGGACGCGCTGATCGTCCACCGTGGCGCCCACGCCTACGTCGTCATGAACCGGTTCCCCTACACGAACGGGCACGTGATGGTGATCCCGTTCGCACACCGGGCGAGCCTGGCGGAGATGAGAGTCGAGGAGCGCGCGGAACTCATCGAGCTGGGAGCGGCCTCGGAGGCGGCCCTCCAGGCCGAGTACCACCCGCACGGGCTGAATCTCGGGCTGAACCTGGGCCGGAGCGCCGGCGCCGGCATCGCCGACCACGCCCATCTCCACGTCGTTCCGCGCTGGGACGGCGACACGAACTTCTTCACCGTGACGGCCGGCACGAGGACCATTCCCGAAGCTCTCTCGGTCACCCGGAGCCGGCTCGCCGCCCGGTTCGGGACAAGGTGACCGGCGCGCCCTCACCGGGAGCGCGCACCTTCCTCCTGGCCGCGCTGCTCGCGCTGCTCCTACCGGGACTGGGCCACTTCGTCGCGGGCGAGCGCCGGCGGGGCGCCGGCCTCTTCTGCGTGGTCGCCCTGGCGTTCACGGCGGGGATCGGCCTCGGCGGGAGACTTCCCTGGCCGCAGCCCGAGCATCCCCTCGCGACGGTGGCGACGATGACCACCGCCTCGACCGGGCTTCTCTTCGCCGGAGCCCGCACTCTCGGATTCGGGCCGGGGGATCCGTTGTCGGCGACGTACGAGTTCGGCAACGGCTACCTGCTGACGGCCGGCACGATGAACCTCCTCCTCGTGGTCGACCTCCTCGCGCAGGCCGCCCGGGCGGCCCGATGACGGCTCTCCTCACCGACCACCTGCCGCTCCTCGTCCTCCAGGCGGCGCTGATCGCCTGGTTCCTCGCCCTCCTCTGGCGGGACCGCGGGGGGAGGCGGCGTTTCTTCCTCCGCGTGTGGCTCTCCCTCGTCGCCGCGGCGATGGCGGTCGCCTGGCTGCTTTCCCTGACCGGGGGACGGCGCTCTTGAGGCTCCTCGTCGTGGCCGGAGAGGTCTCCGGCGACCAGCACGCCGGGGCCCTGCTCGAGGCGCTCGCCGAGCGGGTCACGCCGCTCGAGGCGTTCGGCGTCGGGGGCGAGCGCTGCACCCGCGGGGGGGTGCGTCTCCTGGCCCATCAGCAGGAGCTGGCCGTCGTCGGGTTCGTCGAGGCGTTCTCGAAGGTCCGGTTCGCCCGGCGCCTCATCCTGCGGCTGGTCGAGGAAGCCGTCTCCGCGAGAGCCGACGCGGCCGTCCTGATCGACTCCCCGGACTTCAACCTGCCGCTGGCCCGTCGTCTCGCCGCGAGGGGGATCCCGGTGGTCTTCTACGTCTCGCCGCAGGTCTGGGCGTGGAGGGCCGGACGGGCCCGGACGATCTCCCGGCTGGGCCGGGCCGTCCTCGTGCTTTTCGAGTTCGAGAAGCGCTGGTACGAGGAGCGCGGGCTGGGGGCGAAAGTGGTCTTCGTCGGCCACCCGCTGCTGGACGAGGCGCGGCACGAGCTGGCCGACCCCTGTGCGGCGCCCGCCGCCGGGCGCAGGCGGGTCGTCGTGATGCCGGGCTCGCGGGAAGGAGAGATCCGCCGGCTCCTCCCGCTCCTCGGCGGCGCCGTGGCGTGCCTTCGATCGGGGCGGAGCGACGTGGACGTCGTCCTCGTGAAGGCCGACTCGGTCTCGCGGGAGCTGCTCCGGGAGGTGGGCGGGGACGCGATCGGGGACTGGTCGATCGTCGAGGGGCCGCACCTCGCGCTCCTCGCGGCTTCCGACGTCCTCCTCGTCGCTTCGGGGACCGCCACCATCGAGGGAGTCCTCGCCGCCATCCCGATGGTGGTGGTCTACCGCGTCGCCACCCTCAGCTACCTTCTCGGCAAGCTGCTCATCAAGGTGAAGAACGTCGCGATGGCCAACATCCTCTGCGACGACGGCTCCGGAAGGCGAATCGTTCCCGAGCTGATCCAGGGGAACGCCACCCCCGAACGGATCGCGCGGGAGGCCGGGGCCTTCCTGGACGACCCGGGGCTCTCCCTGCGGACGCGGGAGGCGCTGGCGCGCGGGAGGTCGGGCCTCGGCGCCCCCGGTGCGGCCGGGCGGGCGGCGGACGCGATCCTCTCGGCGCTCGGCGTGGCCAGGGGCGGAGCCGCGTGAGCGACCTTCGCAGGCTCTTCGTCCTCTTCCAGCCGCATCGCCGGGCCGCCGCGGTCGCGATCGTCGCGATGCTCGGAGTCGCGTTCTTCACGGTCGCCGTGGCCTACCTGCTGAACCCGGTCTTCGACCAGGTCCTGACGCAGATGGCTCCCCGGGCCGGGGCGCCGGACGTCGAGGCGGGGGCGGCCGCCGCCCAGGGGCTGACGACCGTCCTGGGAAGCGGAGGCGTCAAGAAGACCTGGCTGATCGGCTTCCTCGACGGAAGCCTGGCCCGCCTCGAGGCGGCCCTCGGGGTCACCAGCGGCAACAAGGGACTCCTCCTGCCTTTGATCCTCTTCGCCGCCTTCGTGGCGAAGAACCTCTGCTCCTACACGGCGCTCTACCGCTTCAACGCGGTCGGGCTCGCCTTCGTCCGCGACGTGCGGGACGCGGTCTACCGCCGGCTGCTCGCGCAGTCCGAGGCCTTTTACGCGAAGAACCCCTCGGGGGACCTGATCTCCCGGGTGACCGGGGACGTGGACCGGATCCAGAGCCTCTTCGGGACCGACCTGGCCGACCTCGTCCAGTCAGTGGCGACGATCGTCGGGCTCGGCTACTACGTCGTCTCCCTCTCGCCGGAGCTGACCCTCGTCGTCGCGGTCGTCGCCCCCGCGATCGTCGTCCCGGTCGTGATGATCGCCCGGGGGCTCCGCCACCTCTCGAAGTCGGGCCGGGAGCGGATGGGCGACCTGACCGGAGTCCTCTCCGAGACGCTCCGCGGCCACCGCGTCGTCCAGGCCTACTGCGCCGAGGGCTACGAAGCGGGACGTTTCGAGGAGGTGAACCGGCGGACGTTTCACCTCCTCAGGAAGGCGGCCCGGATGATGGCCGTCTCGTCGCCCCTCCTCGAGTCGGCCTCCGTCCTCGCCTTTCTCGTCCTGCTGGTGTACGCCGGGAGCAGGATCAAGGGCGGGACGATGACGCTGGGCGTCGTGATCTCGTTCGGCGCCAGTCTCGCGTTCATGTACCAGCCGCTGAAGCGGGCGACACGGATCAACCTCGCGCTGCAGCAGGCCCTGGCCTCCGCGAGGCGGCTCTTCGAAATCCTCGACGCGCCGATCGCGGTCGTCGACGGGCCCCGGGCCGGAACGATGGCCCCGTTCGGAAGGGAGATCCGGTTCGAGGGCGTCTCGTTCTCCTACCCGGGGCGCGAGCCAGTCCTCCAGGGGATCGACCTGACCATCCCCAAGGGAGGGGTCGTGGCGCTCGTCGGGCCGTCGGGGGCCGGGAAGACCACGCTCGTCAACCTCCTGCCGCGCTTCATGGATCCCCAGCTGGGGAGGGTCACCGTGGACGGGGTGGACGTGAGGGACCTGACGCTGGCGTCCCTGCGCGGCTCGATCGGCCTCGTGACCCAGGACGTGGTCCTCTTCGACGACACGATCCGCCACAACGTGGCGTACGGTCGAAGCGGCGTCCCCGAGCCCGCGATCCGCGGGGCCCTGCGCGCCGCCAACGCCGAGGCGTTCGTCGACGACGTGCCCGGCGGGCTCGACGCGCGGATCGGCGAGGCCGGGGGCCGGCTGTCGGGCGGGCAGCGCCAGCGGCTCGCGATCGCGAGGGCCCTGCTGAAGGACCCGCCGATCCTCGTGCTCGACGAGGCGACCTCGGCCCTCGACACCGAGAGCGAGAGGGCCGTGCAGGAGGCGCTGGAGCGCCTGATGTCCGGGAGGACGACGATCGTGATCGCCCACCGGCTCTCCACGGTGAGGAGGGCCGACGTGATCGTGGCGATGGAGCAGGGCCGGGTCGTGGAGCGGGGAACGCACGCCGAGCTCCTCGCGGCCGGCGGACTCTACCGGCGGCTCCACGACCTGCAGGCGTTCTCGGGAGAAGGGGAGGGATCAACTTGAAGTCGATGACCGGTTTCGGACGGGCGACGGCGACGCTGCCGGACGGCACGGAGCTGTCCGTGGTGGTCCGCGGCGTGAACCACCGTTTCCTCGACCTGGCGATCAAGATGCGCGACGAGTTCGCGCCGCTGGAGCCCGGCCTCCGCCGCCTCGTCGGCGAGTTCGTCCTTCGCGGGCACGTGGACCTCCTGATCCGGTCTCAGCGGCCGGCCGGGAGGACGGCGGCCTTCGACGCGGACGCGGCCGCGAGGTACGCCGAGCTCTGGAAGGAGATGGCGTCGGCGAGGGGCCTTCCTTCCGAGCTCTCGGCGCGGGATCTCCTGAGCTTGCCGGGTGTCGTCCGGACCGAGGAGCCCGCGGAGGCCGACGAGGCGGCGCGGGAGGCGCTCGCCGGGACGGTTCGCCTGGCCCTCCAGGACTTCGACGCCACCCGGCGCAAGGAAGGGGAGGCGGTCAGGGGAGCGCTCGAGGTCATCCTCGCCCGGCTCGAGGAGGGGGTGGCCCGCCTGGACCGCGAGCGCGACCAGGTGGCGGCGAGGCTGGCCGAGACTCTCCGGGAGCGGGTCAGGAAACTCGCGGAGGGGATCCCGCTCGACGAGGGGCGCCTCGCCCAGGAAGTGGCGCTCCTCGCCGACCGCGCCGACATCTCGGAGGAGATCGACCGCCAGAAGGCGCACCTCGCCGAGGTGCGGTCCCGGCTCGGGGAAGCGGGCTCGATCGGCAAGCGTCTCGACTTCCTCGCCCAGGAGCTGCACCGCGAGACGAACACCGCCGGGCAGAAGTCTCGCGAGCTCCCGGCGCTCCGGGCCGTCCTCGACCTGAAGTCGGACGTCGAGGCGCTCAAGGAGCAGGTGCAGAACGTCGAATGAGCGGCACGCGCGGAGACCTCCTGATCGTCTCTTCCCCCTCGGGCGCCGGCAAGACCAGCCTGATCCGCAAGCTCCTCGAGGACCGGAGGCTGGGGGCCGGATCCCTGCACTTCTCCGTCTCCCACACCACCCGGGCCCCGAGGACGGGAGAGCTGGACGGTCGCGAGTACTACTTCGTGTCGCCCGAGGCGTTCATCGCCCTCCGGGAGGCCGACGGCTTCCTGGAGAGCGCCGAGGTGCACGGCCACCTCTACGGCACCTCCCGGCAGGAGGTCGAGCCCCGCCTCGCGGCCGGGGTGGACGTCCTCCTCGACATCGACGTCCAGGGAGCTCGCCAGGTCCGGTCCCGCATCCCCGAGGCCGTCAAGGTCTTCGTCTTCCCGCCGTCCCGGGAGGTCCTGGAGACGCGGCTCCGGGCCCGGGCGACCGACTCCCCGGAATCGGTCGCCCGGAGGCTCGCGGCGGCCCGCCGGGAGCTGGCGGAGTTCGGCGAGTACGACTATGCGATAATCAACGAGGACCTCGAGGCGGCCGCGGACGAGCTCCGCGCAGTTCTCGTGGCCCGCCGGGCGAGCAGGGACCGGCGGCGCGAGCGGCTCGAGGCGATCCTGAAGACTTTTTCTCCCTGACCGGGAGCCGTGGAGAACGACTCATGTACGAACTTCCCCCGAACATCGAATCGAAATTCCGTCTCGTTCACATCGCCGCCCGGCGCGCCGAGCAGCTGATGCAGGGTGCCCGGAAGCGGGTCGAGACGACCCACACCAAGGCAGCGCGGGTCGCCCTGGACGAGGTCCACGCGGACCTCGTGCGGTGGCAGATCGCCGGGACCGAAGCGATCGAGACGGACGCCGAGTCGGCGTCCTCGGCAGACCTCCTTCCGACCGCCGCCGACTGACGGAATCCCGCCGAAGGGAAGGGCGATGACCAGGTCCCGGGCGAGCGTCGTCCTCGGCGTCACCGGGGGGATCGCCGCCTACAAGTCGGCCGAGATCGTGCGGGCGATGGTCCAGGCGGGCGCCTCGGTCCAGGTGATGATGACCGCGGCCGCGACGAGGTTCATCTCGCCGTTGACGCTGGGGGTCCTCTCGGGGAGGCCGGTCATCGCCGACCTCTGGGACGCGGCGTCGGGAGCCGTCGACCACATCGAGCTGGCCCGCCGGACCGATGTCCTGGCGATCGCCCCCGCGACCGCGGACATCCTGGCGAAGCTGGCGAACGGGATCGCGGACGACGTCCTCTCCACGTACGCCCTGGCGCACCGGGGCGAGGTGGTGGTGGCTCCCGCGATGAACAGCTGGATGTGGTCGCACGAGGCGACCGTCGCGAACATCGAGACCCTCCGGAGCCGGGGGACCCTGATCGTCGAGCCGGGGACGGGCGACCTGGCCTGCGGGGACGTCGGCCCGGGACGGCTCGCGGCGCCGGACGCGATCGTTGCCGCCGTCCTCGCGGCGGCAGGCCGCAGCCGCAGCCTTGCCGGGCGCTCGCTCGTCGTGACCGCCGGGCCGACTCGCGAGCCGATCGACCCGGTCCGGTTCCTCTCGAACCGGAGCTCCGGCCGGATGGGGTTCGCCATTGCCCGCGAAGCCGCCCGCCGTGGAGCGGAGGTGACCCTGGTGACCGGCCCGGTCTCCCTGACCGCCCCTTCCGGCGTCCGGCTCGTGAGGGTCGAGAGGGCCGCGGAGATGAGGGACGCCGTCGTCGAGGCGCTCCCGTCCGCCCACGCCCTCGTCATGGCGGCCGCGCCCGCCGATTTCGTGGCGGCGGCCCCGGCCCACCGCAAGCTGAAGCGGGCGGCCGGGCTCCCGGAGATCCTCCTCGCGCTCGCGCCCGACATCCTGGAGGAGGTCCGGAAGCTCCGGACTCCTGCGCAGGTCGTCGTGGCGTTCGCGGCGGAGACCGAGAACCTGCTGGCGAACGCCAGGAAGAAGCTGTTCGACAAGGGGGCCGACCTGCTCGTCGCCAACGACGTCTCCGGTCCCGGGAGTCCGTTCGAATCCGACATGAACGAGGTGGCGATTCTCGCGGCCTCGGAGGAGACGAGAGGCCCGGGGGGCCTGGCCGAGGAGTTCATCCCGCGGAGCACGAAGACGATCGTCGCGGGGAGGATCCTGGACCGGGTCGCCCACATTCTCGAGAAGCGATGCCCAGAGAGCCCAAGAAGCCCGGCCGAGAACCGCTGACCGACGTCCTCTCGTACTACCGGGACCTGGGCGTGGCGGAGCTGTATCTCGAGCGCGCCCGGCGCGCCGGGCCCGAGACTCCCCCGCAGGGACCATCACCGGCGCGCGGCCAGCCGACGGTCCCTCCGGCGGCCGAGGCCCTAGGCCTCCCGGCCCTCGCCCGCGAGGTCGCCGCCTGCCGGCGGTGCCCGCTGGCAGACACCCGGAAGCAGACGGTCTTCGCCGACGGAACGGGGCCCGCGCGGATCATGTTCGTCGGAGAGGCGCCGGGAGCGGACGAGGACGCCCAGGGAGTCCCGTTCGTGGGCCGGGCCGGGCAGCTCCTGACGAAGATGATCGAGAACGGGATGGGAATCTCGCGGCGCGAGGTCTACATCGCGAACGTCGTGAAGTGCCGGCCTCCGGAGAACCGGAATCCAGAGCCCGCGGAGATCGCCGCGTGCCGGGGCTACCTCGAGACGCAGATCGACCTGGTCCGCCCGGAGGTCCTCGTGGCGCTCGGAAACTTCGCGGCGAAGTTCCTCCTCGGCACCGAGGAAGGGATCATGAAGATCCGCGGGAGGTGGGGCGAGTACCGGGGAGTCCCGGTGATGCCGACGTTCCACCCCTCGTTCCTGCTTCGCCAGCCCGACCGGAAGAGGGACGCGTGGAGCGACCTCCTCGCGGTTCTGGAACGAATCGGGCTCCCGGCCCCACCCGCTGGCGGGCGATGACCCGCAAGCGTCTCCTCGTCCTGGCGGCGGGGGTCGCCCTCTGGGCGGCCGCCGCGTGGCTGGGGGTGAGAGGGGCGGCCCTGCTCTGGAACCGGCTCGCGCGGAGCGACGCGGGCCCCGCCTCCTCCTCGCACGGACCCGCCGTTCCGGGCCAGAGGTGGACCGCCCAGGAGCGGGAGGCGGTCGAGCGGGCCACGCGCCCCGGCTACCGTCCGGCCCTCCCGGCGGATGCCGAACCGACGCCCGAACGGGACGATCTCGCCGCCCTGTACGGGAAGTACGACCCGTTCTTCGTGCGCGGCGACCTGAACGACGACGGGCGGGGGGATTTCGTCCAGGTCTTCGTCCGGGAACGCGAAGGCTCGGTTCTCTTCGACGTCGTCGTCTTCTTCGGTCTCGAAGGGGGAGGCTTCTCGCCTCCCACGGTCGTCGAGAAGGCGGTCGCGCTCGGAAACGGGGACGTGGCGGTCGACCGGGACCTCGTCATCGTGACCCCGGATCTGGCGTCCGACGAGAGCTACCGGTACCGGCTCGAACCGGACCTGAAGAAGTTCGTGGACGTCGACGCGGGCTCGCCCGGGGCCGACGACGCGCCCGACGAGTCTCCGGACCGGCGCCTCCGCGCCCGGGTCTGACCGTGGCCGGACCGGAGCCAGGAATCCGGGTCGGCATCCTCGTGCCGAACGGGTTTCCCGGCATCCCCACCTACAGGGTTCCCGCGGGAACGGAGGCCCCTCGCCCCGGCGCACGGGTCGCCGTGCCGTTCGGGAACCGGGTCGTGACCGGGATCGCCGTCGAGGGGGAGCCGGCCCCGCTGCCGGGCAGGGGAGAGCGCGAGGTCCTGGCCGTTCTCGACGAGGACCCCTTCCTTCCGCCGCCCCTCCTCTCGGTCCTTCTCCGGGCCGCGACCTATTACTTCGTCCCGCCGGGCGAGCTCCTGAGGGCGGCCGTTCCGGGCCGGCTCCTGCGCCTGGGGGAGTCCGTCTACCTGCCGGCCCGCGAGATGGTCGGGCGGATCCCAGCCGACGGGAAGTCCTGCGAGGTCCTCTCGGCCGTGGTCGCGAGGGGCAGGGCGACCCTGGCCTCCCTCGCGGAGGAGGTCGGCTCCGACGGGCTCGCCCGTTCGCTCCGGCGCCTCCTGGACGACGGCTTCGTGAGGATCGCGGCGGAGAGCGTCCGCCCGGGGAGCTCCCCCGTCGAGAAGGCCTGGATCGCACGGCCCCACGAGGCGGTCGACCTCCTTCTCGCGCGGAGGCCGAAACAGCTGGCCCTTCACCGCCATCTCCTGGCGCTGGGCCGCCCCGTGGCGGCTGCCGAGCTGCGCGCGGCCGGATTCGCTCCGGCCCTCGTCTCGGCGCTCGTGACGGCGGGCCTCGCCAGCGCGATCGAGACCGAAAGGCGCACGGACCTGACCGTCCACGCCGGTCCGGTCCGGGCCGACGACGGGATCGTCCCGACGCCCGAGCAAACCGCCGCCGTCGAGGCGATCGGGGCCGCGGTCCGGGAGGCGAAGGAGCGTTCGTTCCTCCTGGACGGCGTGACGGGCAGCGGCAAGACCGAGGTCTACCTGCGGGCGGCGGAGGCGGCGCGGGACCTGGGGAAGCAGTCGATCCTGCTCGTCCCGGAGATCGCCCTCGCGCCGGCCCTCGTCCGGCGCGTGCTGGCCCGCTTCGGGGACCGCGTCTCTCTCCTTCACAGCGGCCTCTCGGACGGCGAGCGGGCGTCCGAGTGGGAGCGGGCCCGCCGCGGACAGGTCGACGCCGTCGTCGGGCCCCGCTCCGCCGTCTTCGCCCCCCTCCCTCGCCTCGGCCTGATCGTGGTGGACGAGGCGCACGACGGCTCCTACAAGCAGGGGGAGTCTCCCCGGTACGACGCGAGGACTCTGGCAAGGGTGAGGGCCCGCGAGGAGAAGGTGGCGCTGGTCCTGGGGTCGGCCACGCAGTCGATGGAGGCGGAGCGAGGGGCGCGCGAGGGGAGGATTCCCCGTCTCGTCCTGCCCGCCCGCCCGGGGGCCCGCTCGCCCGCCTCCGTCGAGGTGGTCGACCTCCGAGAAGAGCCGGCCCGCACGGGAGACCACGGACGGATCCTCTTCGCCCGGCGAACCACCGAGATCCTGCGCGGGGCCTTCGACCGGGGCGAGCAGGGGATCGTCCTCCTCAACCGGCGGGGCTTCTCTCCCAGCCTCCTCTGCCGCTCGTGCGGCCACGACTTCCGGTGCGGCAGGTGCTCCGTGGCGCGGACGTACCACCGCCGGGGAGAACGGCTCCTTTGCCACTACTGCGGGGAGTCGATCCCCCGACCCGATCGCTGCCCGGCGTGCGCCTCGGAGACGCTGATGCCGATCGGGTTCGGAACGGAGCGGCTGGCCGAGCGGTTCGAGGAGATCTTCCCGGACGTCCGCTACTCGGTCCTCGACCGGGACTCCGCCGCGAGGCGGGGCGGGGCGGCCGGGATCCTCCTCGACTTCGAGGAGGGGCGGTCCCGGGCGCTCCTCGGGACGCAGATGGTGGCCAAGGGACACGACTTCCCCGGGGCGACGGCGCTCGCCGTCCTGGACGCCGACGCCCTCCTCTCGTTTCCGGATTTCAGGTCGGCGGAGAGGACCTTCCAGCTCGTCACGCAGGCCGCCGGGCGGGTGGGGCGCGGGGAGAAGCCCGGACTCGTCGCGGTCCAGACCGCCCGTCCCGGCCACCCGGCCATCGCGGCGGCGGTCCGGCAGGACCCGGCGGCGTTCGCGGACACGGAGCTCCGTTTCCGCCGGACCTTCCGCTACCCGCCGTACACGCACCTCCTCCTCGCCCTGTGGACCGACCCGGACGCGGAGGCGGCGTTCCGGTCGGCGGTGGAGGGGAGCGCGGCCCTCGCGGCCTCGCCCGTCGCGCCGACCGTCAAGCTGCTGGGCCCGGCTCCTGCCCCTCTCGAGCGGCTGAAGGGGCTCTCCCGCGTCCAGCTCCTCGTCCGCTCCGAGAGCCGCGAGGCCCTGGCGGCGGCGGGCACGCTCCTGGCCGCCCTGGAGGTCCCGCCCCGCCTCGACGTCGACCCGCAGAGCCTCCTGTAGGGTCCGTCGCCGGTGGTACCGACTCCCGCCCCGTCAAGGCCTGGCCCCCTCCGGCCCTGTCAGGGCTCCGGCTCGGGCGCACCGAGTGCCGCGGCACTCGCGCCCGTAACCTACAACCTAAAGACTTGACCCCATCCGACTGCTCCCTGATCACATGTAGGCTATTCTTTGGCGCGGAGGCACGATGACGCCAGCACTCGAAATCGTCTTTCTCGTGGAGGAGGCCCAGGAAGGGGGCTTCGTGGCCCGGGCCCTCGGAGAGTCGATCGTCACGGAGGCCGACGGCGCCGCACAGCTTCAGGAGAACGTCCGGGACGCCGTCCGGTGCCACTTCGAGGAAGAGGCGAGGCCGAAGGTCATCAGGCTCCACTTCGTCAGGGACGAGATCCTGGTCGCGTGAAGACGCCGCGGGACCTGGGCGGCAAGGAACTGGCGAAGGCACTCTCGACGCTGGGCTATCGGGTCACGCGGACAATGGGGAGTCACATGCGCCTGACGACGGATCAGGGTGGCGTTCACCACGTCACGGTTCCGAACCACAGCCCGCTGAGAGTGGGAACTCTGGCAGCCATCCTGGACGAGGTCGGCCGGCATGCGGGGCTCTCGAGGGAGGATCTCCTGAGCCGGCTGGCCGGCTGAGGTGGTCTTCCGGCCGAGAACGCGCCGGCAGATTCGACCCTGTCAGCGCTCCGGCTCGGGCGCGCGTGCCGCGGTACTCGCGCCCGTAACCTACAACCTAAAGACCTGACCCCGTCCGGGCCCCGTCCGGGCCTACTTTGTCACGGTGAGCAGAGGTGCCGAGAGGCGCCAGTTGATGTGGCTGGGCTGGCCGTTGACGTCGACCGCCCAGCGCTC
>CAIMWE010000280.1 GCA_903845115.1 uncultured Acidobacteriota bacterium
CGTTGGCTCGCTCCGCACGGACCGCGTCAGGTGCGAGGACCGAAAGGAGGACGAGGGAACAGGCCGCCAGGGCTCGACCCCCCGGAACTGGGCAAACGACCATCGTCATCCCGGCACGCCCCCTTTGCTGTCCAATCGTACTGCCGCCCTCCCGATCAGCGCTCTTTCGCCGCGACGGCTCCCTCTCCCGCCTCCCGGAACGCGCGGGAGACGCCGCCGACTCCCAGCTTCACGCCGCCGAAGACGCGCGAGACGAGGAGGCCCCCCTCGAGGTCGTTCTTCCGGAGCAGCTCGAGGAGCACCTTCCCCGGGTGCCCCACCTCGCCGTCGTCCTTCGACCTCTCGACGACCTGGCCCGTGGCGTCGGCTCCCCGGAAGGCCCAGCAGTGGTGGTTCGCCTTCCGGATCTCGCCTTTCTTCGCCTTCACCATCGCGAGGACCTCCTCTTCCGTCACCGCCGGGAAGAGGATCGCGAAGAAGCGCGACCGCTCCACGACCACCTTCGCCTCGGCCGTCCCGACGACCCTCATCCCGCCATCACCGCCTTCCGCCGCTCCTCCTGGCGGTTCCGGAAGCCGACCACCAGCAGCGCCTCGGCGATGTCCTCCAGGCTGACGAGACCGAGGTAGGCCTCGTCCCGGTAGACGGCCGCGACCCGCTCCTCCTTTTCCATCATCTCCTGCCGGACCTCGTCGAGGGGGCGCGCCGCGTCCACCTTCATCACGTCGCGCTTCATGATCGTGGCCACGTAGACGTCCTCGATCTCCGTCGCCAGGGCCTTCAGGACGTCGGCCCGGGTGACGACGCCGAGAAGGCGGTTTCCCTGCACGACGGCGAAGTCGGGCTCGTACGACGTCAGGAGGAAGTCGATCACTCGGCTCACCTGGTCTCCGGGAGCGAGCGTCAGGGCGTACTTGTTGTAGGCGTCCCCGACCGCCAGCGAGTGGAGGACGGTCTTCGCCACCTCCTCGGCCTGCTCCTGACCGGCGCCCATGAAGATGAAGAAGGCGATCAGGGCGAGGATCAGGTTCCCGGAGAAGACCCCCATCAGGCCCAGGGCGACGGCGATCAGCTGTCCGATCCCGGCGGCGATCCGGGTGGCCCGGCGGGACCCGACCGACATGGAGAGAAGCGCCCGCAGGACGCGCCCCCCGTCCAGGGGGAAAGCCGGGATCAGGTTGAAGAGCGCCAGGAAGACGTTCGCGCCCAGGAGCCAGACGAAGGCCGTCGATGCCGACGGGGCGGTCGCCGGCATCTTCAGAACCTGCTCCAGGCCGACGGCCCCGACGGTCTTTCCGGCGACGAGGAACATCCCGGCCGCCAGGGCCAGGTTCGACAGCGGGCCGACGAGCGCCACGATCAGCTCCTGGTGGGGCTTCTCCGGCGCCTTCTCCATCTTCGACACTCCGCCGATCGGCAGCAGCAGGATCTCGCGCACCGTGCAGCCGAACGCCTGGGCGACGAGGCTGTGGGCCAGCTCGTGCATCACGACGCAGGCGAAGAGACAGACCATCAAGAGGATGCCGAAGAGGGCGCCGCCCGGACCGTGCGGCACGCCCCACTGGACCGCGCCCAGGGCCAGGATCAGCCCGAACGAGGCGTGGACGCGAACGTCGATGCCCGACACACGGCCGATGGAAAACGACCACTTCATGAACCCCTCCGATCCCCTTGCCTTCGGGCGCCATGCTACCGCCAGCGAGACCGGTGCGGCGACGGTGGATCGCCGCGAGGCCGCTGTGCCAGAATCCCGTCCCCATGACGAACCCACGGACCCTGTTCCAGAAGATCTGGGACTCCCACGTCGTCTCCCAGCAGCCCGGAGCCCCGGCGATCCTGTACATCGACCGGCAACTGATCCACGAGGTGACCTCGCCGCAGGCCTTCACCGGCCTCCGGAACCGGGGGCTCGCGGTGCGGCGGCCCGACCGGACCGTCGCCACCGAGGACCACAGCCTCCCGACGCGCGGGCCGGTGGTCGACGAGCAGGCCGCCGCCCAGCTCAGGCAGCTCCACGAGAACTGCCGGGAGTTCGGGATCCCGCTCCACCGGAAGGGGAGCGGGAAGCAGGGGGTCGTCCACGTCATCGGGCCGGAGCTGGGCTTCACCCTCCCGGGGATGACGATCGTCTGCGGCGACAGCCACACCGCCACCCACGGCGCCTTCGGGGCCCTCGCGTTCGGCATCGGGACGAGCGAGGTCGAGCACGTCCTCGCCACCCAGTGCCTCCTCCAGAACAAGGCGAAGAACTTCGAGGTCCGAGTGGAGGGCCGTCTCGCCCCAGGCGTCTCGGCCAAGGACGTCATCCTCGGCCTCATCGCGCGCCTCGGGATCGGCGGCGGGACCGGCCACGTCTTCGAGTACACCGGCGACGGGATCCGCGCCCTCGACATGGAGCAGCGGATGACCGTCTGCAACATGTCGATCGAGGCCGGCGCCCGGGCCGGGATGGTCGCGCCTGACGACGCCACCTACGAATACCTCGCCGGGCGCGAGCTCGCGCCGAAGGGGGCCGCGTGGGACGCCGCTCTCGCGGCCTGGCGGCGGCTCCCGACCGACGCCGGCGCCTCCTACGACCAGAGCCTCACCCTCGACGCCGCGTCTCTCGCGCCGATGATCACGTACGGGACGAACCCCGGGATGGGGATCCCCGTGACGGGCCGCGTCCCGGATCCCTCGGCCATCGCCGACCCCTCCCAGCGGGCCGCCATGGAGAAGGCCCTCGGCTACATGGGCCTCAGGCCCGGCCAGGCGCTCCTCGGGATGCCGATCGACGTGGTCTTCATCGGCAGCTGCACGAACGGACGGCTCTCCGACCTGCGCGACGCGGCGCGGGTCATGAAGGGCCGGAAGGTGGCGCCGAAGGTCCGGGTCCTCGTGGTTCCCGGGTCGGAGGCCGTGAAGAAGCTGGCCGAGGCCGAGGGGCTGGACCGGATCTTCGAGGAGGCCGGGGCCGAGTGGCGCGACGCGGGCTGCTCGATGTGCATCGCCATGAACGGCGACCAGATCTCGGCCGGCCAGTACTCGGTCTCGACGAGCAACCGGAACTTCGAGGGGCGCCAGGGGAAGGGGGGGCGGACCCTCCTCGCCTCGCCGCTCACCGCCGCCGCGGCCGCCGTCACGGGGACGGTGGCCGACGTCCGGACTCTCCTGGGCGGCTGAAGAGGACGAAACAGATGGCACAGTTCACCTCGCTCACCTCCCGGGTCGTCGTCCTCCCGGCCGAGAACATCGACACCGACCAGATCATCCCGGCCCGCTACCTGAAGACGACCGACAAGGCCGGCCTCGGGGCGAACCTCTTCGCCGACTGGCGCTACGCGGCGGACGGCTCGCCGGTCCCCGGCTTCGTCCTGAACCAGCCGGCCGCACAGGGCGCGGCCGTTCTCCTCGCCGGGGACAACTTCGGCTGCGGCAGCTCCCGCGAGCACGCCCCGTGGGCCCTGACGGCCTTCGGCTTCCGGGCGGTGATCTCCACCTCGTTCGCTGACATCTTCCAGGGGAACTCCCTGAAGAACGGGCTCGTCCCGGTGACCGTCGACGCGGCCATCCACGCCTCCCTGATCTCCGCCCTCGCGGCCGCCCCCGGCGCCGAGGTGACGGTCGACCTCGCCTCGCAGACGCTGGCGCTCCCCGGCGGGGAGAAGGTCTCCTTCCCCATCGACGGCTTCTCGAAGACCTGCCTCCTCGAGGGGGTCGACGAGCTGGGCTACATCCTGACGCTCTCTTCCGAGATCGCCGCCTTCGAGCGCCGCCATGACGCGGCGCCCGGGACCGGCGGCCCCGGCCCTTCATGAACCGGATCGAGGTCTACGACACCACCCTCCGCGACGGCACCCAGCGGGAGGGGATCTCCCTCTCGTGCGACGACAAGCTCCGGATCGCCCGGCGCCTCGACGAGCTGGGGGTCGCCTTCATCGAGGGGGGCTGGCCCGGCTCGAACCCGAAGGACGTCGAGTTCTTCGAGCGGGCGCGGGACGTCGACTGGAAGCACTCCGCGATCGCCGCCTTCGGCTCCGTCTGCCGGACCGGGGGCGGGCCCGAGGACGACGCCAACATCCTGGCCCTCCTGGGCGCGGGAACGCCGGTCTGCACGATCTTCGGGAAGAGCTGGACGCTCCACGTCACCGAGGTCCTGCGGACGACGCTCGAGGAGAACCTCCGGATCATCGAGGAGAGCGTCCGGTACCTGAAGGCCCAGGGGCGGCGCGTGGTCTACGACGCCGAGCACTTCTTCGACGGCTACCGGGCCGACTCCTCGTACGCGCTCGAGACGCTCAGGGCCGCGGCCCGCGGGGGCGCCGAGACGCTGGTCCTGTGCGACACGAACGGCGGGTCGATGCCGTGGCAGGTCTCGTCGGTCGTCCGGGAAGTCAAGGCCGCCGTGGACCACCGGGTCGGCCTCCACGCCCACAACGACGGCGAGTGCGCCGTGGCGAACTCGCTCGCGGCCGTGCGCGAGGGGGCGATCCACCTCCAGGGGACGATCAACGGCTACGGCGAGCGCTGCGGCAACGCGAACCTCTGCTCCCTCATCCCGACGCTGGAGCTGAAGCTGGGGCTCCGCTGCCTGCCCGAGGGGCGCCTCCGGACGCTGACCGAGGCCTCCCACTTCGTCGCCGAGATGGCGAACCTCGCCCCCGACGAGCACCTGGCGTACGTCGGGAAGTCGGCGTTCGCGCACAAGGGGGGGGTCCACGTCGCGGCCATGCGCCGGGACGAGACCTCCTACCAGCACGTCGACCCCTCCCTCGTCGGGAACCACATGAGGGTCGTCGTCAGCGAGCTCTCCGGGCGCGGGAGCCTCCTCTCGAAGGCCGAGGAGTTCGGGCTCCAGTCCCACACGGGGGACGTGGGAGCGGTCCTGGCGACCATCAAGGAGCTGGAGTCGAAGGGCTTCTCGTTCGAGGCGGCCGAGGCTTCCATCACGATGCTGATGCGGCGCCAGCTCCCCGGGTACGCCCCCCCGTTCGAGCTGATCGACTTCCTCGTGAACGTCGAGCACCGGACCGGACGCGGGATCTTCTCCGAGGCGATGGTGAAGGTGCGCGTCGGGGACGAGGTGCTCCACACCGCGGCCGAGGGAGACGGGCCCGTGAACGCGCTGGACGCCGCGCTCCGGAAGGCGCTCATCCCGCACTACCCCCTGGTGGCCGAGCTGCAGCTGGCGGACTACAAGGTCCGCATCCTCGACGGCGCCGACGGGACCGCCTCCGTGACGCGCGTCCTCATCGACACGCAGCGGGGGACGAAGCGCTGGAGCACGGTCGGGGCCAGCACGAACATCATCGAGGCCAGCTGGCAGGCTCTCGTCGACGCGCTCGAGTACGCGCTGGCGGCCGGGGAGTGACGGCCCCGGTCTGACCGTCCGGACGGGTGCCGGACGCGAGGCCGGGGCGTCGAGGAGGAGAGAGATGGAAGCGAAGATCGTCGTTCTGCCGGGTGACGGAATCGGACCGGAGGTCACCGCCGAGGCCCTGCGCATCCTGGAGGCCGTCGCGAAGAGGGGGAACCACTCCTTCGCGTACGACACGCAGCTGATGGGGGGCTGCTCGATCGACCGGCACGGCGTGGCCCTGACGGGAGAGGCGCTGGCCGCCTGCCAGGCGTCGAGCGCGGTCCTCCTCGGGGCGGTCGGCGGCCCGAAGTGGGACGACCCGTCGGCGAAGGTCCGGCCCGAGCAGGGGCTCCTCGCCCTGCGGAAGGGGCTGGGCGTCTTCGCCAATCTCCGGCCCGTCAAGGTCCACCCCGCCCTGATCGATTCCTCGCCGCTCAAGCCCGAGAGGCTCGCGGGGGTCGACATCCTGGTCATCCGCGAGCTGACCGGGGGGCTCTACTTCGGGCAGCCGAAGGGGCGGGACGTGAAGGACGGCCACGAACGGGCGGTCGACACGCTCGAGTACCACGACTTCGAGGTGCAGCGCGTGGTGGAGCTGGCCTTCCGGCTGGCGAACGACCGGAAGCGGAAAGTGACCTCCGTCGACAAGGCGAACGTCCTCGAGTCGTCCCGGCTCTGGAGGCAGATCTCCACCTCGATCGGGAAGGCGAACCCCGGCATCGCCCTCGACCACATGCTCGTCGACACGGCCTCGATGCGCCTCATCACGAGCCCGGGGAGCTTCGACGTCCTCGTCACCGAGAACATGTTCGGGGACATCCTGACGGACGAGGCGTCGGTCCTGGCTGGCTCGATGGGAATGCTCCCGTCGGCCTCCATCGGGAACGGCGGCCCGGGTCTCTACGAGCCGATCCACGGCTCCGCCCCCGACATCGCCGGGAAGGGGATCGCAAACCCCGTGGGGACCATCCTCTCCGCCGCGATGCTGCTGCGGCACTCGCTCGGCCTTCCCGCCGAGGCGGCGGCCATCGAGGCGGCCGTCTACCGGACGATCGCGGACGGCTGCCGGACGGCCGACCTGGGCGGGTCGCTCGGGGCCTCCCGGATGACCGACGAGATCCTGAAGCGGCTCTGACCAGGGCGAGCGCGGCCCCGGTGGCGGGAGGGCCCGCCGCGCGCGAGAATGGCGGGTCCCGAGAGGAGGGGCCCATGGTCGACAGGAAGAAGCTCGCCGTCTGCGTCGTTGCCATCGGAGCGGCGGTCCTCGGATCCGGTCCGGCCCTCGCCGTGGAGAAGGCCCCGGCGTTTCGCGTCGACCCGGCCTGGCCGCAGCCGCTGCCGAACAGCTGGATCCTGGGGCAGGTGAGCGGCGTCGCGACCGACGCCGACGACCACGTCTGGGTCCTGCAGCGTCCGGGCTCCCTGACCGAGGACGAGCGCGGCGCCGCCTCGTCGCCCCCGCAGTCGAAATGCTGCCTGCCGGCGCCGGCGGTGCTGGAATTCGACGCGAGCGGGAAGCTGCTGCGCTCCTGGGGAGGCCCGGGCAGCGGCTACGACTGGCCGGGCAACGAGCACGGGATCCACGTGGACACGAAGGGCTTCGTCTGGATCACCGGCAACGGCCCCAACGACGGTCAGGTCCTGAAGTTCACGCGCGACGGGAAGTTCGTCCTGCAGATCGGAAAGGTGGGCCCGCAGACCGGCAGCGCCGACACGACGAGGCTCGGGCAGGCTGCCGGTGTCGAGGTCGACCCCGCCGCGAACGAGGTCTTCGTCGCCGACGGCTACGCCAACCGGCGCGTCATCGTGTTCGACTCCGAGACCGGTGCCTACAAGCGGCACTGGGGCGCCTACGGCAAGCCTCCCGTCGACTACGAGAAGCCGAGCACCCGCCGCACCCTCCCGTCGACCGCCACCCAGCTGCAGCACTTCGGCAACCCCGTGCACTGCGCCCGCGTGGCGAAGGACGGCAAGCTCTACGTCTGCGACCGGTTCAACAACCGCATCCAGGTCTTCCAGAAGGACGGCACCTTCGTCAAGGAGTTCACCGTGGAGCCGGCGACGCTGGGCAACGGCTCCGTCTGGGACATCGCTCTCTCCCGCGATCCAGGGCAACGCTTCCTCTTCCTCGCGGACGGCAAGAACAACCAGGTGCTGACGCTGTCGCGCGACGACGGGGCCGTCCTCTCGCAGCTCGGGCGCCCCGGCCGCTACGCGGGCGAGTTCCACTGGGTCCACGACCTCGCCATCGACTCGCGCGGCAACCTGTACGCCGGCGAGGTGGACACGGGCAAGCGCGTGCAGCGCTTCGTCAGGCAGCCCTAGCGAAACCTGGCCGGGCTCTCGAGCCCCTCTACTTCTCCCGGAAGAGCTTCCCGTAGGTGAGCGGCTGGCCCGCCGCCCAGGGCCTGTACTCGTTCGCGAAGTCGATCCGCTCGCCGAGCGGGGGATGGCTCTGCCGGAAGAGCTTGTTGACCGGGCCGGGCCTGGGGTTCCCGAGATTCTCTTGCTGGAGCTTCACGAACGCCGTCGCGGCATTCCGGTTGTCCTTCGTGATCTCCAGGCCGAACCGGTCGGCCTCGTGCTCGACGTGCCGCGAGAAGGCGAGGAACGCGGGGCTCACGACGAGGAAGACGAGGCCGAAGATCAGGGAGAGGAGCGGCAGCGACGCGACGTCCGAGAGGCTCTCGAAGCCGAACCGGTCCCTGAAGCGGGCGATCAGCCCGTTGGCGGTCAGGTGGACGGCCAGGAGCCCGACGAGGATCAGGACGCAGCTCACGGCCACGAGCTGCGGGACGTGCCCCAGGACGAAGTGCCCCATCTCGTGAGCCATGACGAAGAGGGTCTCCTGCGGCTTCAGCTTCCGCAGCGTCGTGTCCCACAGGACGATCCGCTTCGTCTGGCCGATCCCGTTCACGTAGGCGTTCACCATCTTCGTGTCGACGCTCTTCTCGACCTCGTAGACCTTCCCGCCGCTGATGCCGGCCCGGTCGGCGAGGGCGAGGATCCTCTGCTCGAGCGCCTTGTCCTTCATCGGCCCGAACTTGTTGAAGAGCGGCTCGATGAAGACCGGCGTGACCATCATCAGGAGGACGACGATCGGCGCGGCCGCGATCGAGGTGTAGAGCCACCACCGCTTCGGGCTCTTCTTCAGGAGGAGGTACGGGATCCAGAGGGTGAGCGCCGAGAGGACGAGGCCGACCCCGAGCCCCTTGAAGGCGTCGCCCCACCACTTCGAGGGGAGCTGGTCCGACAGCCCGTAGGCGTGCGGCCGGGCGAAGCCGGTGCAGTACGAGAGTGGCAGGTCGATAGCGAACCCGACGAGGCCGTAGAGGACGGCGAAGAGGGCGATCGTCCAGAACCACCTCCCCCCGGAGAGGCGCACCGCGAGCGTCCGGATCCGCGCCGAGAAGCCGGTGAAGAGGATGATCAGCGGGATCACGAACCCCCAGAGCGTCTCGACCACCCAGAGGGTGTTGCCGCTCCGGTAGTACTTCAGCGCCTTCTCGCTCGGCTCCGGCACGGCGACCGGGCCGGTCTCGGCGGCCGGGGGCGCCAGAGAGCCCGTCGGCCCTGGCCCGGCAGGAGGGGCCGCGATCGCTGAAGGAGCTGCCGGGGCCGGAGGAGCTCCGGCGCCAGGCTCCTGGGCGGAAAGAATGGCCGCTCCCGCCAGAAGCGTGGCGGCGACGAAGGCGATGGCTCTGCTGCGCATTTTCCCGACTCCCGGCCCGGGGGTGCCGGGCCGCGCGGATTCTAGCGGGTGTCCCCCCGGGGGACCGTCCCGGCGCGCAGGGGCGGCCGGCTCCTCCGGGCCTACGGCCGGAGCGTCGCCGAGAACTCCTCGAACAGGACGTCGGAGTCGTGGGGGCCCGGGGCCGACTCCGGGTGGTACTGGACGGCGAAGACCGGGCGCCCCTTCAGCCGGAACCCCTCGCAGGTGCCGTCGTTCAGGTTCCGGTGCGTCAGCTCGAGGGACGACGGAAGAGAATCGGAGTCCACCGCGAACCCGTGGTTCTGCGACGTGATGGAGACCTGTCCGCTCCTGACGTCCTTGACCGGGTGGTTCACCCCGCGGTGGCCGAACTTCAGCTTGAAGGTCGAGGCGCCGAGGGCCAGGCCGAGGAGCTGGTGGCCGAGGCAGATTCCGAAGAGCGGCCGGCCCGAGTCGACCAGCCTGGCGATCGTCCGCGCGGCCTCGGGGAGCGCGGCCGGGTCGCCCGGGCCGTTCGACAGGAAGAACCCGTCGTAGGGCTTCGGCCCCTCCAGCAGCTCGTCGGCGGACGCCGTCGCCGGGAAGACGGTGACGTCGAGTCCGGCGGCCGTCAGCTTCCGGAGGATGTTCCGCTTGATCCCGTAGTCCACCGCCGCCACCCGGGGCGCCCCCGGGCGCTCCGGCGCGAAGGGGTAGGTCGTCCGGGTACCGACCTCGAGGGCGAGCGCCGCGCCAGCCATCTGGGGCTGCCGCAGGATCTGCCCGAGGAGGCTCTCCCGGTCGCTCCCGCCCGTCGCCTCGGTGGAGACGGCGCCGCGCATCGCTCCCCGGGAACGGAGGTGCCGGACGAGCGCCCGAGTGTCGATCTCGTGGATCGCCGGGATCCCGTCGGCCCGGAGCGCCTCGCCCACCGTCCGCTCTCCCCGGTAGTTCGAGAACTTCCCGGGGAAGTTGCGGGCGCAGAAGGCGGAGACCTGGATCCGGTCCGATTCGGCGTCCTCGCCGTTCACGCCGTAGTTCCCGACGTGGGACGCGGTCATGGCGACGATCTGGCCCCGGTACGACGGGTCGGTCAACGTCTCCTGGTATCCCGCCATCGCGGTGTTGAAGACCACCTCGCCGAAGGCGGTCCCGTCGGCGGCGGCCGACAGGCCCGGGAAGGCCCGGCCGTCCTCCAGGAGGAGGAGGGCCTTGCGGGGCGCGTCGCTCACGAGCTCCTCCCGACCGCCGCGGCGATCGGGCCGACCTGCGCCATCAGCTCGCCGAAGAGTTCCGGCGTCAACGCCTGGGGTCCGTCGGAGAGCGCCTCCTCGGGCCGGTCGTGGACCTCCACGGAGAGCCCGTCGGCCCCCGCCG
Source organism: uncultured Acidobacteriota bacterium (assembly GCA_903845115.1). Classification (GTDB taxonomy): domain Bacteria; phylum Acidobacteriota; class Thermoanaerobaculia; order UBA5066; family UBA5066; genus CAIMWE01. Next base: position 10,407 of record CAIMWE010000280.1, read on the forward strand.
CGATCGCGGCCCGGGACATCGGAATCACCTTGTTTCGCTTCCCGGTCCCGTGCGAGGGGTCGACCAGGATCGGAAGGTGGGAGACGCGCTTGACGGCCGGGATCACCGAGAGGTCCAGCGTGTTCCGCGTGAAGTCGCTGAAGGTCCGGATGCCTCGCTCGCAAAGGACGACGTTCGGGTTCCCCTCCGAGAGGACGTACTCGGCGGCCAGGAGGAACTCCTCCAGCGTCGCCGACATCCCGCGCTTCAGGAGGACCGGCTTCCCGGTCCGGCCCACGGCCTTCAGGAGCTCGAAGTTCTGCATGTTCCGAGCGCCGATCTGGAGGCAGTCGGCCCACTCCGCCACCAGGTCGACCGTGGCGGTGTCGAGCACCTCGGTGACGACCGGGAGGCCGGTCGCCTCCCGCGCGTACGCCAGGATCTTCAGCCCCTCCTCGCCCAGGCCCTGGAACGAATAGGGGGAGGTCCGCGGCTTGAAGGCCCCGCCCCGGAGGAGCTTCGCCCCCCGCTCCTTGATCGCCCTGGCTATCTCCACCATCCGCTCCCGGGACTCCACCGCGCAGGGCCCCGCGATGACGGTGATGGTCCGCCCCCCGACCGGGACGCCGCCGATCGAGACGACGGTGTCGTCGGGGTGGAACTCCCTCGAGACCAGCTTGTAGGGGTGAGAGACCGGGATCACCTCGAACACGCCGTGGAGGTTCTCCAGGGCGGCCGGGTCGACCGCGCCGCGGTTCCCGGTGACGCCGATCGCGACCCTCTGCTCGCCCGGGATGGTGTGAGCGGAGAGTCCCATCCGGGTGATGGATTCCACGACACGGGCGACGTCCGCCTCCGTCGCGCTACGGTCCATGACGATCAGCACGGCTACCTCCTCGAGGAGACCCTCGACGCGGGACGTTTATACTTCAAGTCCCCCCTCGAGCAAGAGCGAAGGGGACCGGGAGGCGCCCATGCTCAGGAGTTCCAGCACGTTCCGACTCCTTCGCGTCACCGCCGGCGCCGCGCTGGCCGCTCTGTTCCTGGCGGCCGGCGAGGCCTCGGCCTACGTCATCTTCCTGAAGGACGGCAGCCGGATCGCGGCCAAGGAGAAGCCCACGGTCCAGGGGGACAAGTGGATCTTCGTCATCTCGTCGGGAAACCGGCAGTCACTCCTCGCCTCGGAGGTCGACGAGAAGAAGACCGACGAATTCAACAAGCAGGGGCTCGGCGACTCGTACCTCCTCACCGAGGAGAAGGAGAAGACCCTTCAGCAGGGCGGCACCCGCAAGCCGACCCTTTCCGAGTACATCAAGACCACCGCGAAGTCCGAGATCCGCGCCAAGGCCCAGCCCACCGTCGAGCCGACGGAGAAGAGCATGAGCGGCCCGCTCGTGGTCGTCGGCAAGGCCGCCCCGGCGCCGGCTTCCCCGGCCCTGTCGGTCCAGATCGACTCCGTGATCAGCGATGCCTTCACCCGCGCCCTCGAGGGGGCGGGGGTCCGCGGCGCGCGGGTGACGCCGGTCGGGGGCGGCCTGAGGATCCAGGCCATCGCCGAGACCGAGCAGCAGGTCTTCGCCGCGATCGGGGCCGCGGCCCGCGGTCTCAAGGAGTCCCGGGCGAACGGACGCTCTCTCGACAAGGTCGAGCTCTTCCTCGCCTCGGCGACGGGAGAGAACTCGGGCCGGTTCAACGTCACCCCCGGCGACGCCGAGGCCCTCCTGAACGGGAAGATCTCGGCGGCGCGGTACTTCGTCGCGAACGTCATATTTTGAACTGCGACCGGACGGTCGCAGTTCAAAATATCTTTCGCTGTCGTTGATAGGGGGACCCGTGGCCGGGTCCCCCTCGCCGCAATGCGGCGACCGGGGACGCTTCGCGCCTCGCCGAGGTCGGCACGAGGACGCTTCGCGCCTCGCCGAGGTCAGTCATCACTTATCAGGGGAACCCCGGCCCGGGTTCCCCTGCGCGCTCACGCGCTACCTCTCCTCGCCCGGGAGCACCAAGGCTCCGATCCATCGGTCTCCTGAGGAGCGACTCGATGAGGAGGCGGGAGCCGCGAGGGGGCGTCGCGAACGGTCTTCGAGCACGTGCCGGGCACCCGCTCGGCTCCGCACGGAACGCCGGCGGATCAGCCGCTCGCGCTGTCTGAGCGCGCAGCGCGAGCTCGCGAGCGGCCCGCCGGCGTGAGTACGGGGCCGCAAGCGGGTGGCTCGCGCGCAGGTCCTTCGCGACGCCTCCTCGCGGCGGTTCGCCGGAAGATGCGTCACGAAAAGGCGTGAACGGAGCCCTCCCTCCGGCTACGGGCCGCCAGGAGTGGAGCGTCCCGACTTCTGACTCAGTTCCAGGAGGATCCCCCCCGTCGAACCGGGGTGGACGAAGGCGACTCGGCAGCCGTGCGCGCCGTCGATCGGCGACTCGTTCACGAGCTTCACTCCGGCCGCCTTGAGCCTGGCCAGCACCGCCTCGATGTCGTCCACGTCCAGGCAGACGTGGTGGACTCCCGGGCCCCGCTTCTCCAGCGCCCTGGCGATCGGGCTGTCGGCGGCCGTCGGCTCCAGCAGCTCGAACGACGACTCCCCCACCGGCCGGAACGACGTCACGACCTTCTGCGAGGCGACCTCCTCGCGGTGGTTCTCCATCAGGCCGAGCAGGTCGTAGAAGCGGCCGTCCCCCTCCAGGGAGCGGACCGCGATGCCGAGGTGCGAGATGCCGAGGACCCGTCCCTTCTCCACGTCCGTCACTCCTTTCGCCTGCCCGACCGGAGCGCCCCGAGGAGCCCTTCGGCCGCCGCCCTCGGGTCCTCCCGCCGCTCCTCGACCGCGGCCGTGTGGGCGTCCAGCGACCCGTCGGTCCCGGCGAGCGCGTACAGGTCCGACAGTAGCCGATCCCGGACGATCGACTCGATCCGGCGGCGGACCCGGGCTCGGCGCCGGCCCAGGCCCTCCTCCCCGAGCAGGAACTGCCGGTGCCGCTCCAGCTCGGCTCGCAGCTCCGGGACGCCCTTCCCCACGCGCGCCACCGACTTGAGGACCGGCGGCACCCACGCTCCGTGCTCCCCCAGCTCCAGCATCTGCGAGACCTCGGCCACCACGCGGTCGGCCCCCTCCCGGTCCGCCTTGTTCACGACGAAGAGGTCGGCGACCTCCATCAGTCCCGCCTTGATCGCCTGGATGTCGTCCCCCATCCCGGGCGTGAGGACCACGACGCAGCTCTCGGCCAGCCGGAAGATCTCCACCTCGTCCTGGCCGACCCCGACCGTCTCGACGAGGATCTCGTCGAAGCCCGCCGCGTCGAGGACGTCCACCGCGTCGGCCGTGGCCCTCGAGAGACCGCCCAGCTGTCCGCGCGTCGCCATGGAACGGATCAGGACGCCGGGGTCGGTGTAGAGGTCCTGCATCCGGATCCGGTCTCCGAGGATCGCCCCGCCGGTGAACGGCGACGACGGGTCGACGGCCACGATTCCGACCCGCTTCCCCTCTTCTCTCGCGAGCCGGGCGAGGGCCGCGGTCAGCGTCGACTTCCCCGCTCCCGGCGCACCCGTGAGGCCGACCACGCGGGCCCGCCCTGTCCGTGGATACAGGAGGCGGAGCAGCTCCGGAAACCGCTCGTAGCCGCGCTCCGCCCAGGAGATGGCGCGGGCGATCGCGGGGGTCTTCGCGGCGACGACCCGTTCGGCGAGCTCGGGAGCGGAGAGTTCTGGCGGCATGGCGCCCAAGTGTACGGGATCACAACCGGGAGGCGCCGCACCCGGATCAGGCCGCTACTTTCTGGGACCTGCCTCACTCGCCGGCCCCCCGGCGCAGCCGCCTTGACTCTGGCTTCCACAGGACCTAGATTGGTGTCTCGCCAATTCAGGTTCTGTTAACGCCCGCCAACTTTCACGTGTAGGAAGTGCAAGATGTCAAACGCCCGGATTGCAAAAGCGGATTTCCAGCGGGAGATCATCAAGATGGCCGGTGAGGACAAGGCCTTTTGCCAGCAGCTACTGGCGAACCCGAAGCAGGCCCTGAAGGCCGCGATCGGGTTCGACCCGCCGGCCGGCGTCGACATCAAGGTGGTCCAGGAGAACCCGTCCTTGATGTACCTCGTCCTCCCGCCGGACGCGTCGGCCTTCAAGGCCGGGACGGAACTCGGGGACGAGGACCTGAAGGCGGTCGCCGGTGGTGCCGGCGCCCTGGGCCAGCAGCTCCACGGATTCGCCGGAGGAAACTTCGTGCAGAGATTTCAGAACGAGCGCAGCCTCTCCGGTCCGGGCTCGAAGCTCGGCAACGCCGCCTGGAACGTCTCGATCAGCTGGGGCTGAGAATCCCTTTACGGCACGCCCCCTCCGCCGAGGATTCCGCGGTTTCGGCGGAGGAGGGGGCTGACTAAACACCGGCCTTCCCGCCGGAACCCACTGGTCTCCGGCGACTCGACGAGCGGCCCGACCGCCATCGAAAGAGCCGGCGGAAAGTGCGCCGCCGAGCGTCCGAGAGCCGCCGACCCCCGTGATTCGCAGCGACCGGCACCCCGTCACGTCCCCGACACGCCTGGACGAAACAGGGATCGACTCGCGAGCCCTTGGACGCAACATCGGAGGTCGCGCATGAAGGCAGCCACAGACGGCGCCCCCCGGAGGCGAGAGTCCGGCGGGCCGGAATCCGGTTTCCCCGCCGCCCGGAGAGGCTCCGGGGGGCGACGCGTCCGCGGAGGGTCACGAGCCGGACATGGTGTTCCGGGTCAGCCTCAGAGGACTCGAGCAGCCGGCGGGAAGCCTGGAGCAGTACTACGGCGAGCAGCTCCGGGGCCTGCTCCGGGTCGACCGCGACGATCCCGACCCGGGGGCGCCGCACCCGGATCAGGCCGCTACTTTCTGTGACCTGCCTCACTCGCCGGCAGGCCCCGGGGCGCACCGTCTTGACTCTGGCTTCCATTCGACCTAGATTGGTTCCTCGACAACTCAGGTTCTGTTAACGCTCGCCAACTTTCACGTGTAGGAGGTGCAGGATGTCAAATGCCCAGATTGCAAAGTCGGATTTCCAGCGGGAAATCATCAAGATGGCCGGTGAGGACAAGGCCTTTTGCCAGCAGCTGCTGGCGAACCCGAAGCAGGCCCTGAAGGCTGCGATCGGGTTCGACCCGCCGGCCGGCGTCGACATCAAGGTGGTCCAGGAGAGCCCGTCCTTGATGTACCTCGTCCTCCCGCCGGACGCGTCGGCCTTCAAGGCCGGGACGGAGCTCGGAGACGAGGACCTGAAGGCGGTTGCTGGTGGTGCCGGCGCCCTGGGCCAGCAGCTCCACGGATTCGCCGGCGGGAACTTCCTGCAGAGGTTCCAGAACGAGCGTCTCCTCTCCGGTCCTGGCTCGAAGCTCGGCAACGCCGCCATCGGCGTCTCGGTCAGCTGGGGCTGAGAATCCCTTTACGGCACGCCCCCTCCGCCGACGGCTACCCGGAGTCGGCGGAGGAGGGCGCTGCGTAAACGCTGGCCTTTCGGCCGGAATGTGTCAGTGCTGAGCGGGCGGCGACCGGAGCCGTCCACAACGAGCCGAAGGGAAATGGCGTAAACGCATGAAGGAAGCCAGCGACGGAAGCCAATCCGCCGCCGAGCGTCCGGTGGACCGGAATCCGGTTCCCCGGGCGGCCGGCGAGCGTTCGCGCGGCGATGAGTCCGCTGCGAGCCCCGAGCCGGACATGGTGTTCCGGGTGAGCCTTCGGGGACTCGAGCAGCCGACGGGAAGCCTGGACCAATATTACGGCGAGCAGCTCCGGGACCTGCTCCGGGTCGTCCGCCTCCACTTCAAGGGGAAGCCGGTCCTGGTCGACTCGTTCACCTTCCTGAACCGGCCGGACAGGCAGATCCCGGTCCCTCGTGAACGAGGCGCCGGGCCGGAATGAGCGCCGAACGGGCCGCTGGCCTTCCGGGTCCCGGAACGGGGAGCGACTTCCGGGTGGCGCTGGTCTGCATGCCGTTCTACTTCGCCGTCGGGCCCAACCCCGCGATCGGTCTCCTCAGGGCGATCGCCGAGCGCTCCGGCTTCCCCACCGACTCGTACCACCTGAATCTCGACCTGGCCGCCCAGATCGACCCAGGCCTGCACGACGCGATCTGCCGCAACCACCACGACCTGGTGGGGGAATGGCTCTTCGGCGTCGCGGCGTTTGGCGCCGAGGCCGTGCCCGAGGAAGCCGCCTACCTGGAGGCGTGCCCCGAAGGCCGCGAGTTCTTCACGAAGATGGGCCTCGACCCGGCCGCCCTGGCGACGCTGCGGCGCGAGATCCTCCCGCGCTTCCTCGACGAGTGCGCCGCCTCGATCGACTGGGGGCGCTACCGCGTCGTGGGGTTCACCTCGACCTTCCAGCAGAACGTGGCGTCGCTGGGACTGGCCCGGCGGATCAAGGAGCGATGGCCGGGCGTGGCGATCGTCTTCGGCGGGGTGAATTTGGCCGGCGACGCGGGGGAGGAATTCATCCGGGCCTTCCCGTTCGTCGACTACGTCGTCGTCGGCGACGGCGACCACGCCTTCCCGGCCCTGCTCGGCTGCATTGCGTCCGGGACGACCCCCGATTCCGTTCCGGGGCTCCTGATCCGGACGGCGGACGGAGTCCGTTCCTCCGGAGAGGCTCAGGTCTTCCGCGACCTCGACTCCCTCCCCACGCCGAGCTACGACGAGTTCTTCGCGCGGGCGAGGCGGCTGGGCCTGACCAACCGCCCGGACTGCGGTTGGGCCCTTCCGTTCGAGGCGTCGCGCGGCTGCTGGTGGGGCCAGAAGCACCAGTGCATGTTCTGCGCCTTCAACCAGCTCGGGATGACCTATCGCAGCAAGAGCCCGGACCGGGTCCTCGAGGAGCTGGGCGAGCTGGCCCGCCGGCACGGCGTCACCTCCTTCTCCGCGGCCGACAGCATCATGGACATGCGGTACGTCGAGGAGTTCTTCGCGAGGCTACGGGAGGCCAGGACCGACTTCGAGTTCTTCTGGGAGACCAAGGCCAACCTCACCAGGGAGCAGCTGAAGACGCTGCAGCGCGGCGGGGTCCGGAGCGTGCAACCGGGCATCGAGAGCCTCAGCAGTCACGTCCTCCGCCTGATGCGCAAGGGCTCGACGATGCTCCAGAACGTGCGGTACCTGAAGTGGAGCCGCTACTACGGGCTGCGGGTGGCCTGGAACCTGCTGCGGGGCTTCCCGGGCGAGCGGGAAGAGGACTACCTCCGGGAGCTGGAAGTGATGAAGCTGATCAGCCACCTCGAGCCGCCGGGCGCCGCCGGCCCGATCACCCTGGAGCGGTTCTCGCCGTACTTCGACGACCTGAAGAGCTTCCCGATCACCGGCGTCAGGCCGCAGCGGGCGTACCGGTACATCTACCCCCCGACCGTGGCGACCGAGAAGGTCGCGCTCTTCTTCGACTGCGAGATCGGAGAGACGGTGGCCCCGGAGGCGCACGCCGCGGCGAACGCCTGGATCGAGGAATGGCGCCGGCGCTGGTTCTCGGAGGCGCCGGACACGCTCGTCTACCGCCGCATACCGGGCGTCCTGTTCGTCGAGGACAATCGCGCCGGCGACCGCCGCGGCACCCACACCTTCCGCGAACCGATCGCCACGATCTACGCCGAGTGCGTCGAGACGATGCGGAGGCCGGCCGACGTCCGGTCGGCGATGGCGAAGGACGCTTCGCTGCCGGCTCTGTCGGAGGACGAGGCACGGGAGATCCTGGACAAGCTCTGTGGCCTCGGGCTGATGGTGGGCGAAGACGGCTGGTACCTCAGCCTCGCGATCCCTGCGAATCCCAACTGGTGACGGAAAATCGACGGGGATCCGGCGCGGAATGACCACCGAGCATCCGGGCAACGTGCCGGTTCAGCCGGCCGAAGAGACCTTCCGGGTGGCGCTGGTCTGCATGCCGTTCTACCAGGTTGCCGGGCCGTCTCCCGCCGTCGGCCTGCTTCGGGCGATCGCCGAGCGCTCCGGTTTCCAGGCCGACTCGTACCACCTGAACCTCGACCTGGCCGCCCGGCTCGATCCCGGCCTCTACGACGGGCTCTGCCGCAACCCCCAGGATCTGGTCGGTGAATGGCTGTTCAGCGTCGCCGCGTTCGGTTCCGGGGCGACCCCGGGAGACGCCGCCTACCTGGAGGACTGCCCGAAGGTCGGCGCGCTCGCCCTGAAGCTGGGCTCGGACGAGGCAACCCTGACCGCGCTGCGGCACGAGATCCTGCCTCGCTTCGTCGACGACCTCGCTGCCTCGATCGACTGGGGGCGCTACCGCGTCGTGGGGTTCACCTCGACCTACCAGCAGAACGTCGCCTCCCTGGCGCTCGCCAGACGGATCAAGGAGCGATCGCCGCACGTGGCGATCGTCTTCGGGGGAGCGAGCATGGCGGGTGAGGCCGGCGAGGAGGTCCTCAGGGCCTTCCCGTTCGTCGACTACGTCGTCGTCGGCGACGGCGACCTCTCCTTTCCGGCTCTTCTCGGCTGCATCGCGTCCGACGCCTCTCCCGAGGACGTTCCCGGCCTCCTCCTGCGGAAGACGAACGAGGTCCGGGCCGCCGGCGAGCCTCGACTCTTCTCCGACCTCGACTCCCTCCCCACGCCGAGCTACGGCGAGTTCTTCGAGCGGGCGCGTCAGCTGGGCCTCGCGGGCCGTCCGGATTGCGGGTGGACCCTTCCGTTCGAGGGGTCCCGCGGCTGCTGGTGGGGGGAGAAGCACCAGTGCACCTTCTGCGGGCTCAACCAGCTCGGCATGACCTACCGGAGCAAGAGCCCGGACCGGCTCTTCCAGGAGCTCGGCGAGCTCGCCCGCCAGCACGGGGTCACCTCGTTCTTCGCGACCGACAGCATCATGGATCCCCGACACGTGGAGGAGCTCTTCGCGAAGGTGCGTGAGACGAAGTCCGACTACGAGTTCTACTGGGAGACGAAGGCCAACCTCACGCGGGCGCAGGTCCGGACCATGCAGCGCGGCGGAGTGAGGTGCCTGCAGCCGGGTGTGGAGAGCCTCAGCAGCCACGTGCTCCAGCTGATGCGCAAGGGGTCGACCATGCTCCAGAACGTGCGGTGCCTGAAGTGGTGCCGCTACTACGGGCTGCGCGTCGACTGGAACCTGCTGTGGGGCTTCCCGGGCGAGCGGAACGAGGACTACCTCCGGGAGATGGAGGTGATGAAGCTCGTCAGCCACCTGGAGCCCCCGGGCAACGCCGGTCCCGTCTGCATGGTGCGGTTCTCGCCGTACTTCAACGACCCCGACGGGTTCCAGGTCCGCGGCCTCAGGCCGCAGCGAGCGTACCGGTACGTCTACCCCCCGTCGGTGGCGGCCGAGAAGGTGGCGCTCTACTTCGACTGCGAGGTCGGCGACACGGTCGCGCCAGAGGCTCATGCTCCCGCGCTCGCCTGGATCGACGAGTGGCGCCGGCGCTGGTCCTCGGAGCGGCCCGACACGCTCGTCTACCGCCGCACGCCGGGCGTCCTGTTCGTCGAGGACGGTCGCGCCGGCGACCGCCTCGGCACCCACACCTTCCGCGAGCCGGTCGCCACGATCTACGCCGAATGCGTCGAGACGATGCGGAGGTCGGCCGACGTCCGGTCGGCGATGGCGAACGACGGCTCGCTGCCGGCTCTCTCGGAGGACGAGGTGCGGGAGATCCTGGAAGGGCTCTCGGGCCTCGGACTGATGGTGGGCGAAGACGGCTGGTACCTCAGCCTCGCGATCCCGGCGAATCCCAACTGGTGATGGAGGAGTGAAGTCCCCATGAAGAACCCGATCGCCAAGCCGAGAGACCCCTCGTCGTTCGCCATCGTCGAGCCTCGCATCGAGAACCTGGCGCGAGAGATCGCCAGGCTCCTGTCGCTCGTGGAATTCGAGAAGGAGGGACAGCCGGTCGAGGTCGACGGGTTCCGGTTGCGCGACCTGTCGCAGTGGCGGGACCACCAGGCCCTGAGCGCCCTCGACGCCGTCCTCTTCATCTCGGGCGTCTGCAACAGCCACTGCGCCTTCTGCTTCGAGCACGGCGTGCCGTTCGCTAGAGAGACGTCGTTCATGTCGGAAGAGGAGGTCCGGACTCGCCTCAGGCACTACTCGCCGGAAACGGGGGTCGGCCTCTTCGCGTCGAACCGGCCCCAGATGGAGACCTTCCTCCACCCGAAGGCCGTCGAGGTCCTGGAGGCGGCGCGGCAGCGCGACAAGGAGAGCCTCTTCTGCGTCACGACCAACGGATCTCTCCTCGACGAGGCGACGGTGGAGCGGATCGCCCGCCTTCAGCCCTTGATCATCAAGTTCTCCCTGAACGTGGCCGACGAGAAGCTGCACCGCGAGCTGATGGGTCTCGGGGCCCGTACCCGAACGTCGCTCGCGGTGCCGCCACTGCTCCGCAAGCACCGGATCCCGTTCATCGGCGGCATCGTGGCGTGGCCGACCATTCCGTTCCCGGCAATCGAGGAGACCGTCCGTACCCTCGAGGAGAACGAGGCCTACGCGATAAGGATCCGCCTGCCGCTCTCCCACAAGTACCTCCGGGACCAGCCCAACGTCGACTGGGACCGGCACTGGGCCCGCGTCACCGAGTTCGCCCGCACGCTCCGGTGCCGGGTACCGCTCTACGTGGAGCCGGTCCAGTACTCGACGACTCCGATCGTCCCCCGGATCGACGGCGTGATTCTCCGTTCACCGGCCGATCGGGCCGGAGTGCACACCGGCGACGTCGTCGAGGCGATCAACGGCGAGGGGATCCTGACCCGCAACGAGTCGTACGCGATCCTGCAGCGCTGCCACGACTCGTCGTGCTCCGTCGAGCTCCTCGTCTCCCGGCAGGGCCAGAAGCTGCAGTTTCACCTGGAGCCCCAGGCGGAGGCGACTTACCCGTACGACCCGAAACTCTCCTTCCGTGGCCAGGCCTACGGAATCTTCCACGTCGACGACTTCCGGCTTCAGCATCTCGTCGACGTCTTCGGGATGATCGAGCGCTACGGGGCGAAAAGGACCCTCCTGTTCACCTCCCCGCTGGTGGCGCCGACCTTCGAGCTGTTGACCAGGAGCATCCCGGAGTTCGCCGAGGTGCGGAAGAAGGTGACGCTCTACGTCGACACCGTGCCCGAGAGCTCCCTCGGGGGCAACTACGCGCTCCTGGACAGCCAGTTCGTCGCAGACATCGCGGGTGCGATCCGTCGCCGCCTGGAGAGCGACCCCGACGTCGACCTCATCCTGATCCCGAACGCCTTTGGCAGCGTCTGGGGCATCGACCTCTACGGAGAATCCTATTCCCGCCTCGGGCTGGAATTCGGGATTCCGGTGGAGCTGATCGACTGGCACTTCCCGTACGGCCGGGACATCTGACCCCGACGAGCGGTCTCGCCGCGGTCAGGCCCCGCCGGCCGCCGCGACCGGCCCGAGCCGGAACACCTTCTTCACCGCCGCCAGGATGAGGAGGGCCGCCCCGAACGTCGCGACGATCGTCGCCCCGGTCGGAAGGTCCGCCCGGAACGACAGGTAGACGCCGACGGCCGAGACCACGGCCCCCATCGTCCAGCCGATCGCGAGCCGGACCCCCAGCCGCTCCGAGAAGAGCATCGACGCGACGGACGGCACGATCAGGAACGAGAAGACCAGGAGGACCCCCGCGATCGACACCGAGCTCGTCACGACGAAGCCGAACGAGACGTAGAAGAGGAAGTCCCAGAACCTCACGTTCATTCCGCGGCGCTCCGCTTCCGGCTCGTTGCGGGAGATCAGGAGGAACCGGTCGCGGAAGACGAAGTGGAACGCCCCCACCAGGGCATAGAGGCCCGCCGTCCGGGCCAGCTCCGGCCAGGAAACCGACAGGATGTTCCCGACGAGCATCTCCTTGAGGTGCTCCGTCTCGCGCGTCGCCTTCGACATGACCAGGACCGCGCACGCCGCGGCAACGGCATAGGCGATCCCGATGATCGCCTCCTGCGGGATCCGGGTCTTCCGGTGGACCTTCGTGAAGGCGAAGACGGCGGCCCCCAGGACCGTGAACGCGAGAGAGAAGACGTAGGCCACCGGCGAGTGGATGTCGTACCCGGCCAGGTAGCCGACCGTCGCGCCGAGCGCGGCGATCTGGGCGAGGGAGAGGTCGACGAAGATGACGCCCCGCTCGACGACGTGGACGCCGAGGTACGCGTGGATGCCGGTCAGGATCAGGCTGGCGACGAACGCCGGCAGGAGGATCTCGAAGACGGTCATGGCTTCTTCGCGGTGGAAAGCGCCTTCACGAGCTGGTCGACGTCGGTGTCGAAGAGCGAGATGTAGTCCTTCGCCGCGGGGACTCCCCCTACCGACGGAGGGATGATCACGACCCGCGCCCCGGTCTTGGAGGCCACGAAGTTCGGGTCCTTCTCGTCGAAGTAGACCTCCATCACGATGATCGGGACCTTCTGGGAGATCATCAGGTTGATGATCTCCAGCTTGTGCTGCGGCGTCGGCGGGATCCCCGGCTTGGGCTCCAGGTACCCGACGACGTCCAGCTTGAACGCCTTCGCGAAGTTCGGCCACGACCGGTGGTACGTGACCACCTTCGCCCCCGCGTAGGGGGCCATCGCCCTGGCCCAGCGGGCCTCGGCCTCGGTCAGGCGGGCCTCGAATGCCTGGAGGTTCTTCCGGTAGGTCTCGGCCCCCGCCGGGTCGAGCGCCTCGAGCTTCGCGGCGATCGCCCGGGCGATCACCCGGCCGTTCTGCGGGTCGAGCCAGTAGTGGGGGTTCCCGTACGGGTGAACGTCGCCCATCGCGCGCGTCACCTTCTCGGTCGGCTTCTCCATGATGTCGCAGCCGACCGACGCGTCCAGGTACCCCTTCCCGTTCGGCCGGACCGCCTCGTTGCGGGACTGGTCGAGGAGCGGCGGCAGGTAGCCGATCTCCAGCTCCAGCCCGGCGACGATCAGGAGGTCCGCGTCGTGGAGCTTCAGGACGAAGGAAGGCTTGGGCTCGACGAAGTGGGGGTCCTGGTAGCCCTTCGCCAGGGACATCGTCTCCACGCGCTCGCCGCCGATCGTCTCCGCCAGCGAGGCGAAGTCGGCGAGTGTCGTGACGACCTTCACCTTCCGCGCCGCCGCGGCCGGCCGGGCAGGTCCGAGCGACGCGGCGATCAGGAGGAGGAGCGTGGGCCCGATTCGACGGACGTTCATCTCTTTCACCTCAGAAGGAGTGCGCGCCGTGCGCCCCGATGGAGAACTGCAGCTGGACGAGGAGCTCCGTGGCGGTCGACTTCCCCGTGGGAAGGTCGTACACGTTGCGCCGGGCCTGCGCCCGGACCTCGGAGAACTCCGACGGCCAGTAGGTCACGATGAGCGAGTTTCCCCTGTCTCGGAGTGAGGCGTCGTCGGCGTGGTCCGACTCGTCGTGGCGGTATCCCGCGAACCAGCGGCGGTCCAGCTGGTACTGGGCCAGGAGGTAGTAGCCCTCCGCCCGGACCGTCCCGGTCGGCGACTCCTTCTCGGACAGCGTCCACTCGCCCCGGACGAGGAGCGAGCGGTAGAGCCCCCGGCTCAGCGGCTTCCAGCGGAACGTCGCGTCGATCCCGGTCAGCGACGTCCGGAACCCGGGCCCGTTCAGGTTGGTCCCCTGCGTCCAGGATCCGCCGATCTCCAGGTTCGAGTCCTCGGAGAGGTCGCCGTACCCCTTCAGGTGGAAGAGCGGCTCCACGTCGTTGCGGGTGTAGGCGTGGAAGAGGTTGTCCGAGGAGCCCTCGAAGAGCTGGGCGGTGGCCTCCAGGAAGATGCCGGCCGGGGCCGGGATCAGCCGCGAGACCGAGATCCCCGAGTCCTCGATGCCGTCCTCGCTCCCGAGGAGGTTCGTCATGTTGAGGGGGACGTCGGCGAAGAGCCTCGCGTGGGTGTGCTCGGTGTTCAGCTTGCCGAAGGCCCCTTTGAGCTTCCCCACCTTGGCGATCACGTCGCCCGGGAGCGTGAGGAACGTGACGTACCCCTCCTCGACTCCGACCGAGCCCGAGGTGGAGCCGAAGGTCAGGAAGAAGTCGGCGCGCGCGTAGGGGTCGACGATCGCCTGGAGGCCGAGCTCGGCCTCCTTCAGCTGGAGCGACGGCTGCGAATCGACAGCGTTGTGCCCGGCGATCCCGAGGAAGTTCCCGATCACCGAGATGTCGGGGTTGAAGACGTTGCCCGCCGGCGCCTGGGCCCGGGCGGCGGGCGTCACGCAGGACAGGGCCGCGACGACGAGGGACGCCGCGACGAGCGGCAGCCGCCCTCTCGTTGCCGGGCGTTTCCGGGGCGCGCGCCCGGAAGTATTCGATTCCATGGATCCTCCAATCCGATCCGGCGGCCGCCACCAGGGGCCGCCGCCATGCCACGAGGGAAAAGAGTCAGGCGATCGGGACGGACCCAGGAGGCAACCGGCCACTCGCGGCCGGACGTCCGGATCTTACATGCGAATTGATCGCAATCTTGCCCCCCCCCTGGGCGGCGTCCCCTTGCGTCAATCCCACAGGGAGACGAGACTCCCCGTCGAAAAGGAGGCCTACGATGATCCAGAAGATCCTCTTCACGGCCGCCGCGCTGCTGGTCGCCGCGTCCGCCTACGCCGCCGACAA
>CAIMWE010000281.1 GCA_903845115.1 uncultured Acidobacteriota bacterium
ACCTTCAGGCGGGAGAGGCAGAGCCTCATCGCTTCGACCAGTTCCGCGTCCGAGACGGTCAGGATCCCCTCCGCCAGGGCCCGCACGATGGCAAGCGTCCGTTCGGCCGGCCGCGTCGTCTGGAGGCAGTCGGCGATGGTCCTCGGGACCGGGATCTCGACCGGCCGGCCGAGCGCGACGGACTGGCGCATGTCGTCTCCCGCCTCCGGCTCGACGCCGAAGAGGCGCGCTGCAGGTCGAACCCCCTTCGCCGCGACCGCGACGCCGGAGAGAAGGCCGCCCCCGCCGCACGGCGTCACGATGACGTCGAGGTCGGGGACCTCCTCGAGCAGCTCCAGGGCCAGCGTCCCCTGCCCGGCGATCACCGCGTCGTCGTCGAAGGGAGGGACGAGGATCGCCCCCTTCTCGCGGGAGACGCGGGCCGCGATCGCCTCGCGGCTCTCGCCCGTACCCCTCCCGGAGCCGGAGCGGTCGTAGAGGACGACCGTCGCCCCGTAGCCCCGGGTCGCCTCCAGCTTCAGGGCCGGCGCGTCGTCGGGCATCACGATCGTCGCGGCGATCCCCAGCTCGCGGGCGGCGCACGCCACCGCCTGCGCGTGGTTGCCCGACGAGAACGCGACGACCCCGCATCGCCTTTCCCCGGGCGAGAGGAGCGTCAGGCGCGAGAAGGCCCCGCGGGCCTTGAACGCCCCGACTCTCTGGAACACCTCGGCCTTGAGGAAGACGCGAGCGCCGGTCAGGGCGTCGACCGTGCGAGAGGTGAGGACGGGCGTCCGGTGGACGTACGGGGCGATCCGTTCGCGGGCGGCACGGACGTCGCCGAGGGAGACCGGGAGGCTGGCGGTCATCGGCGGATTCTCTCCCTCGGGGCGTTGACCACGCCGCAGAGCCGGTCGGCCTCCTCGGTCTCGCGGTCGATCGCCGCGTCGACCCGTCCGAGGAAGGCCTCGATGCTCTCGCCGGGGAGGCGGTCCACCGGCGTCCCGAAGACCACGACCGCGCGCGAGAACGGCACCGGCAGGAGGTAGCGGTCCCAGGAATTCAGGAATTTCGGCCGGCGGCACGACGTTCCGACCGGAAGGATCGGGGCATCCAGCTCCTCGGCGAGACGGAAGAGCCCCGGCTTGGACTTCCGGGCCGGCCCCCTCGGCCCGTCGGGCGTCAGGGCCGCCCAGCCGGTGGTGCCGCGCAGCGCCTCGATCATCTCGGTGAGCGCCTCTCTTCCGCCGCGCGACGACGAGCCGCGGACCGCCCTGAACCCCCAGAGCAGGAGGAAGGACGCGATCACGTCCCCGTCGCTGCTCCTCGAGGCCATCGTCACCGTCCGGGTGTAGGGGAACTTCAGGATGCCGAGCACCATCCGCTGGTGCCAGATCGCGTGCAGCACGGGGCGCCCGCGGGCGACGATCGCCTCGCGGTTCGCCTCCCCCACGAGCCGGATCCTGAGCGTGGTCCGCCAGAGCGCAACCGCCACGAAGACCAGGAACCCGAGGATCCTTCCCCCCACGTGCCCATTCTCTCCCGGCGCGATCTGCCTCGCCCGGAGGGGGAGGCACCGGTCGCGGGGAAGGCGGCTCCGCGAGCCGGGACCTTCACTCGAACCAGCCGTTGACATCCAGGATGAAGTCGACCGGCCCGGTCCCCTGGTTCAGCACGAAGACCGTCCCGCCAGGGGCGGCCTTCACGATCGCGTTGCCCGCTCTCGCCCTGCCGGGCGCGTAGCTGACGAGCGAGGCGTTCGGGGGCGCCACGTCGCCCGGGTAGAGCACCACGTCCCCCTGGATCCGCGCATTCACCGTCGTCACGTTGACGGAAAGCGCCTTCGCCGTGGAGGGAATGCCGCAGCGACCGGCGGGGGAGAGCCGCCTCTCTTCCAGCGCAGACAGCGAGGGGGCGGCCGCGTCGGCCGCCGGCGCGGGATTCCGCGTGTCGTAGACCCGGCACGGGCTCAGGATGTAGAAGCGCGAGGAGGGAATGCCCGCCGAGGCGACCTCGGCGAGCGTCGCCGACCGCGCCGGCAGGTCGAGCGAGAGGCTCCCTCCCGCGACCGCCGTGGTTCCCGAGGCCTGGAGCCGGTGGGAGCCGTCGAAGGAGAAGAGACGGACCGCCGCCGAGGTGGCTCCGGCGATCGCCGCCGCCACCGGCCGCACGACGACGTCCTTGTTGAAAAGAAGGAGGAAGAGGCGGCCGGTGGCGTCCTGCAGGGCGTACGCGCCGACGGCGTCCACGTTCGAGGAGACCGCCCGGACGCTCGTCCCCCCCGCCTGGCTCCCCTGACCGTCGTAGTTCAGGTAGAGGAGGAAGGCGTCCTCCATCCGCGACCCGTCCGCCGGGGCGACCCACCGGGCCGCGAGGTCCACCCCCTCCCGCCCGAAGATCGCGAGGGCCTCCGCCTGCGCCAGCGTGCTCGAGATCCCGCCGTCGTTCCCCCAGTTGTACTCGTTGATCGCGATCTTCGTCCCCGGGTAGTTCGCCGCGACCCACTCCTTCAACCGCGGAATCAGGCGGACCGGCTGGCCGATCCACGACTCGTCGACGTAGCCCGGGTCGTAGAGCGACTTCAGCGAGCGCAGGCGCAGTGCCGCCGTCGCCGTCGACTCGTCGTCCGAGAGGGCCACGCCATTCGACTGCGGGTAGTAGTGGACGTCGGCGTAGTCGACGAGCCGGACCGTGTGCTGGGCCTCGTACGCTTTCGCCTGAGCGAGGTACCAGGGCAGGAACGGGACGTTCCCGTGCGCCGCCTGGTCCGCGCCGGGGGCGCAGCCGTCGGCGGCCGAGTGGAAGTAGGCGCACCAGCCCCAGAGCGCCGGCCCGAACAGCGTCGCGCCAGGGTCCTGCGCCTTCATCGCCGCCGCCACGTCCCGCGTCTTCTGCCACAGCTCGTCGTACGTCGTCGGCTGCGGGTGGACGTCCCGGTGCGTCGAGTTCCAGAGCATCGGCTCGTTGTCCAGCGCCCAGAACCGGACTCCCCCGCTTCCGGCCGTCCCCGTCCGCCCGGCCAGGTGCGCCATCCAGCCGGTCACGAACGGCGGCCCGATCTCCCGCGAGGTGTCGTGCGGGTCGTTTCCCGTCACCATCGCCGTCCCGTCCGGCTTCACGCCGTTGCCCGCGTCCGGCTGGCACCACGACGCTCCCCCGCTGGCGGTGCACTCGGTCTGCTGCTGCGCGCCGTACCTGGCCACCGAGAAGCCCCAGCGGCGCACCCGGTCGACGGGGGTCCACCCGATGAGCGGCACCGTGATCAGCGGCGTCCCCCCGCCCGCCCGCGTCTCGTCGACGAACCGGTCGGCGGCCGACCCGTCGGGGAGAGCGCCCGGGTTCGGGTTGCTCTCCTCGATGTTGTAGAAGAACCAGTCCGAGGCGTGGTTGGAGATGTCGTCCTGCCACGAGTACCGGGTGGTGGAGTTCCCCCCCCAGCGCCGGACCGGCCAGCGGATCCGCAGGGCCTGCGCCGCACTCCCGAAGCTGACGCCGAAGATGAACGGGCTGACCCCGTGGCGGTCGAGCGACGGGTCGACCGCCACGGTGACGGCCTGGCCGGCCGGCGGCGGAGGAGGGGGGGTCGTCCAGACGGTCGCCGCCACGTCGTCGACGTAGACGGTCGGCTGAGTCCCGCCGGTGTCGTCCTGCAGCCAGAAGCCGTTGACGGTGGTGGAGGTGTCCAGGCCGAGGCTCGCGAACGGGACCCGGACCTTCGCCCACGCTCCGGCCGGGATCGCCCCGCCCGCCACGAATGCTGCCAGGAGGGCCGTCGACCCGGTCGGGCCGGTCCCGCTCCGGAAGGAAAAGCGAACCGCCTGGCCCCCGGCGCGCGCGCCGTTCACCCAGAACTCGATCGCGTCATAGGTCCCGGTGTCCAGCCCCGAATCGGTGTGAAGGTAGAGCGCGGACCACCCGGCCGGCACGAAGGACATCGCCGCCGTCCCCGTGTGGACAACCGCCGTCTGGGCAATCGAGTACGTGCCCCAGCTCCAGTCCACGAAGCCGTTCCGGAGCTGGTCGTCGTAGATCGTGAGCGGTGCCGCGGCACGAGCCGGCTCGGAAAACAGGGAAGCCCCGAGGACCAGCGTGCGGGCAGCGCGTACCCAGTTCACCCGATTCGTCTCCTTCCAGCGATCATCGAACCGCGACCGGACGTGAGGGAGTGATCCCAGTCACGCCGACCTGACGGTATCTCGCGGGCCTCGCGGAGGGCGAGGAGGCACAGGAGGCCCGGACAGGTCAGTTCTGAGCCCCCGGGCCAGAGGGTCGAACGCTCCCGACCCGACGGCGGTCTGCCAGCGCTTCTCACGGAGGGCGGGGTGAAACCCCCAATTCTCTGTCGGACGGAGAGTGGCGCCTTCTCGATACCTCTCGACACTCTCGACGCTTCGCGATTGACATCATGATGCCTCGTTGAGAACATCACGACATGCGTACCACGCTCACCCTCGACGACGACCTGGCGGAGCGGCTGAAGGCGGAGATGCACAGGACGCGGCGCCCCTTTCGAGACGTCGTGAACGAGACGCTCCGGATCGGCCTCGCGAGCCAGCGCTCGGCGCGCCCCAGGGAACCATTCCGCGTCGTGACCCGCGACCTCGGCGAGAGCCGCCCCGGCCTGAGCCTGGACAACGTCGCCGACCTGATCGACCAGGTCGAGGGACCGAGGCACAAGTGATCCTCGTCGACGCCAACCTCCTCCTCCACGCTTATCACCCGCGCTCGCCGCTTCACGAAGAGGCTCGGAGGTGGCTGGAGAAGGTCCTCTCCGGTCCCGGCCTCGTTCGGTTCGCGTGGGTCACCCTCTGGGCCTTCCTGCGGATCTCGACGAGCCCGCGCGTCTTCGAGCACCCGCTCTCGCCCCAGGAGGCCTCGGCGACCGTGAGCACCTGGCTGGCGAGACCGAACGTGGGGATCGTGGAACCGGGCGAGCGGCACTGGGAGATCCTGGCCGGCCTGATGAAGAAGGGGCAGGCGGCCGGCCCGCTCGTCATGGACGCGGCGCTCGCTGCCCTCGCGATCGAGAACGGCGCCACGCTCCAGACGACGGACCGCGATTTCCACCGCTTCCCGGGGCTCTCCTTCGTGAACCCGCTCGCCTGACCTCAGGCCGGCTGGATGGCGTCCCGACGGGAGATCACGACGTACCGGTGGAGGATCTCCTGCAGGACCTCGGCATCACTGACGAGCCGCTCCCCGTCCCCCACGGCCCGCTCCAGGAGGCGGCGAGCGTCGGCCCTGTGCGGGTGAGGCGCCCCGACCAGGTACATCGGGATATTCGAGTCGACGAAGATCAACGCGGAGCCTTCGGGTCGCCGCCGTAGCCCGACTCGATCTCCCGGAGCATCTGGTCGACGTCGGCCGTCGGAAATTCGTTCCGGGACGCGGACCGGATCGTGGCCAGCTTCTTGTCCACGTCTCCCGACGGGTCCGACTGGCGCGCGTCCCGGAGGGCCTGGCGCACCCACTCCGCGACCGACATCCGCCGCTGGCGTGCGGTCCGCCGGATTTCCTTCAGCTCGGCCTCGGGCATCAGGACCTGGAGACGGATACTCACAAGATGAGTCTAGGCAGCTCCGAATAGTGAGTCAAAGATCAAGCAGGAGAGTCGGGGTCGAACGGAAAGCGGTTCCCCGAAGAGTCGCCAGGCACGGACGGACGGCAGCCGCGAGGGCGCGTCGAGAAGGCGAGACGCTTCGCGCCTCCCCGAGGGCAGCCTCCATTTCTCAGGGGAACCCGGCGCCGCCGGCTTTCCCCTGCGGCGCAGAGCGCCTACCCCTCCCAGGAGATAGGAACGACAATTTCTTCGGGCCTCTTCTTCCTCCTTGGATGCGCAGGCGGCAGCCGCGAGGGTACGTCGCGAAGGCATCGAGCACGGCGCGGGACCCGTCCGGCCAGGCGCACAGCGTAGGCGGATCAGCCGCTCGCGTGTTTGAGCGCGGAGCACGAGTTCGCGAGCGGCCCGCCGAAGCGAGCACCTGGCCGCTGACGGGTGCACCGCGCGCAGGGCCGCAGCGACGTACTCTCGCGGCGGTCGATCGCGCAGGTGTCGACCGCGGCGGCGATCCTGGGGGCCCCCATGCCTTATCCTCCGCCCGTGTTCCTGACGGCGGAGAAGATCACCCGGAGCTTCGGCGCCCGCCGGATCTTCGGGCCTCTCTCGTTCGAGGTCGAGGCGGGAACGGTCTTCGGCATCGCCGGCCGGAACGGAGCCGGCAAGACGACCCTGATCAAGACCCTCGCCGGCCT
>CAIMWE010000282.1 GCA_903845115.1 uncultured Acidobacteriota bacterium
AGCAGACCGGCCCGCTGGAGCAGGCGGATGATCTTGTGCCGGAACAGCTGCTCGGCGGCCGAGGAGCTGACGTACGGCACGCCCACCCACTCGCCGGAGGCGGTCCAGCCGCCGCGGGTGACGAGCGCGTGTACGTGCGGGAGCTTCGAGGAGAGCTGCTTTCCGCGGGCAAAGCAGCGCCGTCGCCAGACGCCCCCGTGCGGTCTGCTCGAGCGGGGCGGGGCCACGGGATCGGGCGTCCTTCGCAGTCCCCGTGCTCGGCCCCGGGATTCTTCAGCCACGCGGCGACGGCAGCGTCCATCTCTTCCTCGCTCGCCCCGGGATGCCGTCGCGACCAGTTCTGTCGCACCATGGCCTCCGCGAACGAGTGAAGCTCGAAGGCGATCCGAGGCCGGTCGGCGGCCGTTTCGACGCCCGGTCGGTCCATCTGCCGGATGCTACGGCCCTCGGAAGCCATCGAGGACCGGGCCGGGGGGCGACGGCGCAGTTCCGGGCCCGTCCTGTACGGCCCGGCCCTTCGGCCAGAGCGTCGCGCGAACGCGCTCTCCGAAGGCCGGAGCCATCCCCCCCACCCAACGTTCCTGGATCACGCCGTCGCGCAGGAGCACCGCCGTGGGAACCACCGGCGCAAGGCGCATCATGGTCAGGGCATCGGCCTTCACCACCGGAAACCGGAACGGGGCTCCAGCCGTGGCTCCTCCGTCACCCTCCTCGGTCCGTCCCAATCCCGCCAGGACCGCGGGAAGGTCCGGGTGAGCATGGACGGCATTCAGGACCGGAATCCAGGGCTTGCAGTGGGGACAGTCCTGGCTCATCCAGACCACGATCCGCTCTCCCTCGGTCACGCCGGGAGGGTGGCCGCTGAGCCAGGCGGAGCGCCAGCGCTTTCCGGGCCGCAGGGGACTCAGGTCGAGCAGCGGCCTGCCCGAGCGCGCCGCCTGCCGGAAGGCCGCCCCCCCGAGGACTGCCGTCGCAGCGACCGCCAGGGGCTTCCATGGTGGCGAGCCCGGCGAGAGATCGCGGCCGCCAAGCGCCCATCCCACGAGCAGGAGTGCGACGAAGACGGCATTGAGGACGACGCTCCCCCAGGGCGGGACCTCCAGCAGCCCGTTGGTGCAGCCGCAGTCCGGGGCCCTCCCGGTCGACACGCTCCACAGGGTCGTCACGGACAACGCGAACAGCAGGAGGGCCGCCGCTGGAAGGACCAATCCCGGCGCCCATCCGAGGAGCAGGGCGATTCCCATGCCGGCCTCGAACGCCGTGAACGCCTGGGTCGCCGCGTGGACCCAGCCGGGAGGCAGGATCCGTAGGCCCTCGACGTGCGTGTGAAACCGCGCCGGATCCGCGATCTTGAGCCCCGCACCCAGCAGGAAGAGCACCCCTACCAGCGCGGGCCCGGCCAGAGACGCGAGGAGGGTCATCCGGTCCTGCGGCAAAGGATTTCCCTCAGTCCATCACCTCTTGTGGGCCAGGAAGTCCCTGAAGAAACCGGCGAGAAGCTGGGGGATGTCGATGCCCTTCTCCTTGGCGGCCTTGAACAGCTCCCGCTTCTCGGCGGCGGTCAGGGGAAGCCAGAACGCCTGTTCCTCGACCCCGTTCACGACCCTGGACTCCCCGCTTGATTCGTCGATCCGAATCTCCTCGGACATCGCGCTCACCTCCCGTACTGAAACGCCATGGCTGAAACTTCATCGGAGAACGACGTTCCCCGCTTGGTCGGGCCCGCCGGCATTCTTCCCGGTGGGGATGACAGGGACCTTGTCAACAGGTCTTCTTTGTGAAGTATCGGCCGTATCGAGCATCGAAGACGCTGGAATAGCTGCAACCCCCGGCGCTATAGAGATAGATGGCGCCCGCCGGGACGGTCCCTCCCTGGCCGCCCACGACCCGGTCCAGTTCATCCTCGGTCAGTGCAGGCTCGGAGAGACGACCCCTCAGAACGGCGACGGCCAGGCCTGGAATGTCGATGCTCAGAGAGGCAGCCTTCCCGAGGAGGGCCTTCTTCTCCTCGGAGGAGATGGGGATCCAGACGGCGTGGTGCTCGATTCCGTTCACGACGCTGCAATCCTCGCTCGATCCGTCGAATCGAATTTCCTCGGACATCGCGCTCACCTCCCGTACTGAAACGCCATGGCTGAAATTCCACCCGAGGAGGGCCTCTTCAGCAGGATTGGACCTGCGGTCGTTTCTCCTGGAAAAGAGATGCCCGGGCGCATGTCAACAGACCTTCTTCGTGAAATATCGACCGTATTGAGGGTTGTAAACGTTGTAGATATTGCACGATCCGACCGCATAGAGCCACACGGCGCCTGCCGGGGAGACGGCCCCCCCGATGCCTCCTACGACCAGGTCCAGGTCCTCTTCGGTCAGTTCCGCCCCGAAGAAGCAATTCCGCAGGACCGTGACCGCCTGCTGCGCGATGTCTACCTTTTCGTACGCCGCCTTGCTGTACAGCGCTTCCTTCTCCACGGAGGAGATGGGGACCCAGAACGCATTCAGCTCGATTCCGTTCTCCATCCTGTGCTCTTCGCTCTCCCTTCCGGCCCGGCCTTCTTGAATTCCCATCACGGTTCTCCTTTGCGGCCTTCGCCGCCCCAATGATCTCCACAAGGGTTGGATCGCTTTGAGGATAGCGGAACCCGATTCGAGAAAACATGAGTTCGCGACCATCGGTGCTCGGAATCGCCGTCGACGTGACGACCGTCACCCACGTGCGGGTTGCGCTCCCAGGTCGTCGCCCTCCTGGCAATAGAAGGTCGCGCCGTTCGCGAAAGGCGATCGACGACCGCGCCCCCGGCCGGGAGGAAGTCGGACCTTGGGAGTGCTAGAACCTCCAGAGGTTCACGCGCCGGACGGCGGGAGTCCAGCGGACGGCTCCCGCCGTGGCACGGCCCGACGGCACGTCCAGGGGGAGGATCGGCCGCTCCACGACCAGGATCTCGAGGCGAAGCGTCTCCTCTCCCCGGACCACCTCGACGAGGAGGCCGTCGGCGGGAGGGGTCCGGAAGAGCGTCCGGAACGGCTGCGTCAGGACCTGTCCCTGCACCCCGAGCCATGGCCGGACGACGCGGCCCTTCTCCCTGAGGTCGGGGAGGAGGCTGCGGACCAGGTCGATGGGGATCGAGAAGCCGATCCCCTGCGCGTCGGGGAGGATCGCCGTGTTGATCCCGATGACCCGGCCGCAACGGTCGACGAGCGGCCCTCCCGAGCTGCCGTGGTTGATCGCGGCGTCAGGGATAGCGTACATGATCCCCGCGGCACGCCCGCGAGGATGAAAATGGGGACCGACGGAGAGCCCGTTCGAGAGGGACGAGGTCGAATTTCAATGGCGCGAGAAGCCCGGGGGATAGCGTGATCCGGGACCCGATGGGTAC
>CAIMWE010000283.1 GCA_903845115.1 uncultured Acidobacteriota bacterium
GAACGACCGCCAGGCGAGGCGGCCGTGGCCGATCTCGCGCCGCCCCGGCGAGCCGAAGCGCTTCACCTCGCCGACGGAGAAGGGCGGGAAATTGTAGTGGAGGAGGAACGACCGCTCGCTCTCGCCCTCGAGGTCCTCGATTCGGCCCCTGCCGACCCCTGCCGCACAATCTGCGCCCCGACCCGTAGAATGGCCCGGGGCTGAGTCTCCGTGCTGGAGAGCGACGGAAAGGACACGCGATGCTGGGTCTTGAACTGCGAGAAGAGTTCCGCGGTAAACGGCTGAAGGGCACGCAGATAGAGCTGCCATCCGCCGTCGCCGTGGCAGCCGCGGATTTCCTGCGCATCACCTATCCGTCAGGTGACGTGCTGACCGCCATCGAGGCGATCGGCCCTAGCCAGGGACGCCCGGTCGTCCTCATCGGAGAGCGCGGCCAGGGCAAATCGCACCTGCTGGCGGCCCTCGTGCACGCGCTCCGCGATGAGGCCGCGACGCGCTCGTGGCTCACGGAGTGGGCGGATCGACTCGGCGCGCCGAAAGTCGCCACGATCCCCCTTCGTTCCGGGATGCACGTCATATCGGAGAACCTCCACCGGCAGAGTTACAAGTTCCTCTGGGATCTCCTCTTCGAACGCCACCCCAAGGGCGAGTACATCAAGGGAAAGTGGGAAGCCCAGGGTGAGAAGAAGACGAACGTTCCCGGCTACGAGCTGCTGAAGGAGCTCTTCGAAGCACGTCCGACGGCCCTGGTCTTCGACGAGTACCAGACCTGGTTCGATGGGCTGACCGACTCCCGGGTACAGAAGTCCCGAACGTGGGCCTTCAACTTCGTACAGATCCTCTCGGAGATCGCGAGCGAGCGGCCAGACCTCCTGGTCCTCGTCACGTCTCTACGTAACGGTCAGTCCGACGCTTTCCAGCAGATTCTCCGGGTCAATCCCGTGCTCGTCGACTGGAAGGGTCAGAACGCGAAACGGGACCGGCAGCGGCTGCTTCTTCATCGCCTTTTCGAGAACCGGCTCAACGTGGCCGACGAGGACATAGCCTCGCTCATCGGCTCCCACGTCGTCGAGCATTTCAGGCTCCTCGACGTGCCGCCCGCCGATCACGAGCGCATGCGCCGCGAGTTTGTCGAGACTTGGCCCTATGC
Source organism: uncultured Acidobacteriota bacterium (assembly GCA_903845115.1). Taxonomy (GTDB): domain Bacteria; phylum Acidobacteriota; class Thermoanaerobaculia; order UBA5066; family UBA5066; genus CAIMWE01. The sequence continues at coordinate 1,151 of CAIMWE010000283.1, forward strand.
GCCCCACCTCATGCAGCTTCTCGAAGATCAGGTCCTCGTGGCTACCAGCGCCCAGGAGACGCGAGACCTGATCAAGATCCTCGCCGATGTCTTCAAGCGCCACGCCAACGCGAGCCCGATCCTGACCGCGGCCGACTTCCGCCTCGACGACGAGCAGAGCGGGATCGCTTCCCTCCTCGACTCCGTGGCGAACCAGCAGCATCAGAGCCTCCGAGAGAAGGCGCTTCGCAACCTCGAAGCTGTCCGCGGCGCTGTGGTGGATCCGGCGAACGTCGTCCCCCATGTTGCTGAAATCGTCGCCTCCCTGTGGGTCCGTTCCCTGGCCGTCGGGAACCTGGCCGGCGCCACGTCACAAACCTTGCACGTCGACGTCACCCGGAGCGAGGCCATCGACGACAACGCCTTCCAGGACGAGCTGAACCTCATCGTGGAGAACAGTTTCAATATCCACCAGCAGGGCGATGCTCTCATCTTCAAGGACGAGGAGAATCCTCATGCTCGGCTCATGGCGAGCGCACGCAACGACAAGCTCTTTGCCATAGGCCAGCCACTTTCAGGTCAGGATCGATCCCAGCTGTCGAAGGAGGTGCGCTATGTCATCGGCGACACCAGCGCGAGGCAGTACAGGGTCGTCGTGCTGGGCCCCGGCTGGCTGACGAAACCATGGGAGGAGCTGGACGAGTCGGAGCAGCCGGAACGCTGGAACGATGGCCGAATTCCGCTGGTGGCTCTCCCCGAATGTCCGGACAAGCTGGAAGCCCGGCTCGGAAGCTGGCTCAAGGAATGTCTCCAGAGGCGGCGGAACACGGTCCGCTTCCTTCTCCCGTTCGAGGGCGCGACGAGCGCGTTTCACGACCGCGATCTCCTCGTTCTCTCGAGGGCCATCTGCCTTTCGGACGCCTGGAAAATCGGAAACCCGGAGTACCGGAAGCTGCAGGGCAAGTACGAGGGCGAGCTACGAAACGTCCTGAGGAAGCGGTTCGACCGCTTCGCCATTCTCGATACGTGGGATTTCGGCGACCCGGGCCGGTGCACGTTCCACATCGTGGCCCACAAGGCGCAGGGGGCGGCGATACCCGAGGCCGTCGACAAGCTCGTACGGGAGCAGCTGTTCATTCCGGAGGACTTCGAGGTCCAGGTGCAAGCCGCAGCAGAGGGTACGGACAGCGTGGCGAAACTCCTGAACGAGCTCCAGGAACCCCGCCCCGGCGGCGCGGACTGCATCCCGTGGATCGGCGAGACCCTGGTTAAGGAGAAGATCGAGAGACTGTGCGCTCGCGGGAAGATCGCGATCAACCTCCGCGGTAGCCAGTACCTCCAGGCCAACCAGGGGGAGGACGAGTCCCTGGTCCTGGCGAGGGTCCACGGCCGGCTCGGAACGGGAAAGCACCTCGAGGAGACGACGCTCCTCCTGCCCCAGGCGGTCCCGCAGAGCAGTGGCGTAGCTGCGACGCCGGGCGGAGGGACCCCGCCTGGAGCCGAGGGCTTCGTACCCCCTCCCGGTGGGGCCTCGCCGCCTCCCGGGGAAGATGAACCCGTCGAAGATGAGCCCGTGACCCCGCCCGCCGCAGGCAGCATCTTCGGCGGAACGAAGACCACCGCGACGCACCGCGCGACTCCGACCTCCGCCCTGAACCTCATGGCCGCCGTCGAATCGTGGGGGATCGGTCCCTTCACCCAGGTTCGTAGCGCGGCGCTTCGCGTCGAGGGGCTCACGGGCGGAAAGCTCACCGAACTTCTCAAGAAGCTGCCCGACGGGGTCACCTACGCCCTTGAGGTAGAGAAGGAGGGCAGCTGATGACGCTTTCGCTCGACGTCCTGCGAACGCTCCAGGAAGGGGAACCCGAGGCGACGTGGACCGCGATCGCTGGACATGCTTGGTCGACGTTCTCGGACCCGGTGGCCCCAGACGGTGCCGTCCGCGAGATCGTCAAGCGGGAAAACAGCGTCGCCGATATCGATCTCTTCCTCGCGACGGCCGGGTGGGATCTATGGGCCGGGTACGGAGGCGGCGTTCGGCACACCTCGGACGCTCTCGCCGAGTGGTGGGCGGAGCGGGAAGGAGGCCGCGCCATTCTCATCCTTGACGGTCTCTCGCTCCGCGAGCTCCCGTGGCTCCTCGTCGGGCTGAAAGAGCGCGGCTACACCCTCCACGATCAACGGGCCACCGGTGCCGAGCTGCCTCCCGACACCACGCCCTTTGCGTCGGCCCTCGGCTTTCCGTCTCGCTCGGCCCTCTACAACAACGGCGCGGGCGACGGCCACCGGCTCCCGGGAGCGAGGACGGAATGCCTCAAGGTCGCCTGGGAGGACGCTGCGGCCCAGGTGACAGCCGATCCGCGCTGGGTCATCTGGCACGAGTGGCCAGACATTCGAGTCCATGAGCTCGCAGAGCATGGGAAGGGCCTCACCGACCTCGTGGGAGAGGTTCGGCAGGTGTTGACCTCCGCAGGCTTCTGGAAGCTGATCGAGCGCCTGACGCAGGGGCGACGCCTCGTCATCACTGGTGACCATGGCTACGCAGCGTCCGGTCTCTTCCCGGACATGGCGGACGGAGCCCAGGTCCAGCACATGAAGGACCGCTTCAAGGCTGGACGATCCGCGCCGGACGACGGCAGCTTCAGCCCCTGGGTGCCTCCGGTGGACCTCGTCCTGGACTCCAACCATGGGCGGCACCGCTACGTCCTCGGACGGCGCAAGTGGAAGGTCGCCGGAGGCCACCCCACGCTCTCTCACGGCGGTCTCAGCGTCCTGGAGGTCCTCGTCCCCTTTCTCGACGTTTCCCGGGCGGGCTCCTGACCGATGAAGCAGAAGACAAAGGCTGAAGCCCTCGCGGACGAGATCCGGGAGGTCGTCGGCGCTGGCAGGCCCGTGGCCGTCGAAACGGTGGACTTCTCCGATCCCGATCGGCCGCTGACCTGCCTGGAGGTCGACTTCCCGATCATCCCTGTCAACCAGGTGGCCATCATCGAAGGGAATGCCGGAAAGCCAATCTACCAGGTCTCGAAGTGGTGGGCTCGCCGCCGCTCGAGCGTCTTCCGGTCGCTCCTGCTCGCCTCGTCCATGAAGGCCCCCGAAGATCCGCTCGAGGCAGGGAAGGCCGTCTGGGACGTCTACTACGCGAATCACCAGAAGCGCGGCGCCCTCTCGCACCTCAAAGTGGTCGACCCGTTCATGGGGGGCGGCACCACGATCGTCGAAGGGAGTCGCCTGGGCATGCAGATGACCGGCGTCGACCTGAACCCCGTGGCCTGGTTCGTCGTCAAGACGGAACTCGCTCAGGTCGCCAAGGCCGACATCGACGCCCTCCTCGCCGATATCGAGGCCGAGGTCAAGCCTCAGATCATGCCCTTCTACGCCTGCGACTGCCCGCGCGAGCACAAGGGCAAGTGGACGGAGGCCTCTTCCGGGAACGCCACGCCTGAGGGCTTCGACCCTCTAGCCGTGGCGCCCGAGGAGCGAAGCCGCTACCGGTACGAAGGCCCCGAGGTCATCTACGTCTTCTGGGCCAAGCACGGTCCTTGTCAGGTGACCGGCTGCGGTCACCGCACCCCGATCATGACGTCGCCTCTCATGGCCGTGAAGACCTTGACGGTCCGCTACTGGCCCCACGAGTGTGCGAACGCCGAGTGCGGTCGCCGATTCGACATCGAGGAGCGGGACGCGCGGATGGCACCAGGCGTGACCTGCGTCATAGCCGACACCGAGCGGGCCTTCGCCGTCCCACACCGTGAGCACGCCCTTCACCCTCCGAAGCGCCGCCGGCTGGATGTCCGCTGCCCCCACTGCGGGCACGAACACGTCGAACTCGATGTCTTCGACAAGGACGGAGAGAAGAAGAAGGTAGAGCTGTCGTTGCTGGTTCACCCGCAGTGGCTGGCAGGAGAGGCGAGTATTGGTCCCGACGGGGCGGCTTTCGGGGGAAGCGTCACGGATTCGGCGGAAGCGACGGCTGCGTGGAACCGGGCGCGGGCCGCGAAGATGCGACTTTTGGAGGTTCGGGGCAAGCTGCCCGAGTTCGTCTTCTGCCCCGATTCCGGAGTGAGAATCGCGACGGGGAAATCGGGCGGAACCGTACCGAAGGACGCCCATTTCGCCTGCGGCGCGTGTGGAACGGTTCAGCGTCTCGTGGTGAGCACCGAAGCTTCTGGGAAATCAGGGCCGGTGGCGGCCTTCGCGATCCAGGGTTATTGCCCGGAGTGCGACGAAGGAGGGGTGCCCTACGGCGGTCGCTTCTTCATTCCCGTCGTCGACCCAGAACCGTTCACCGCTGCGAGTAGGGAGTGGGAGCAGCGGCGCTCCGGGGACTTGGCCTTGTGGTGGCCGATAAGCGCCATCCCTTTCGGCCACATGACCCACCAGCGGCAGCCACTACCACAACATGGCTATCTGCGGTGGGCAGACATGTTCAACGCGCGGCAGCTGCTCGTTCACTCGCAGCTCCTGAGGGCCGTTGTGCAGGCCGGTGGCACCCGACACGGTTGGCCTGCGCGAGAGGTTCTTCTGAGCGCGTTTCAGCAGTTTCTTCGAAACGAAAACATGATGTGTTTTTGGGATGCAGGGTATGACAAGCTCGTCCCTAGCCTGAGCAATGCGAACTTTCACCCCAAGGCGAACGCTGTCGAAAACTGTGTCTTTGGTGAGGTAGGGCGAGGTAACTGGAAGTCGTGCTTCCAGGCGCTTCTCTCATCAATCGAGTGGGCCAGCCAGCCTTGGGAGGTAGTAAGTAATGGACGGCTGGCGCAACTCCGCCCGGGCATAGCGAGCTTGACGAGAGGAAAGAGCGAGAAGACGGACTCACTTGACCCGGTATTGTCGGCTGAGGTTGTATGCGGTTCTGCGACGAGCCTCAAGGCCACGGTTGCTGGCTCCGTCGATCTTGTCATCACTGACCCTCCGTTCGGCGACAACCTCCACTACTCCGAGCTCTCCGACTTCTTCTACGTGTGGCTGAGGCTCGCCCTCAAGGACCGTTATCCGGAGTTGTTCGCGGCCGAGTACGTCCCGAAAGCCCTCGAGATAGTCTCGAACAAGGCTAGGAATCCTGACGATCCGGGAGCCTTCTACCAAAGGCTGCTCACAGCCGCCTGGTCCGAGTGCCACCGAAGCCTGAAACCGGGCGGACTCCTTGCTTTCACGTTTCATCACAGCGAAGACGAGCCGTGGGTCCAGGTCTTGGAGAGCCTCTTCGACGCCGGTTTCTATTTAGCTGCGACCTATCCGATCCGGAGCGATGAAACGAAGGGCGAGGGTGAGTTCGGCTCGAAGAAGGTCGAGTACGACATCATCCACGTCTGCCGCAAGAGGCGCTTCGAGCCGGAGGCGGTGAGCTGGGCCAAGATGCGGCGAGAAATTCTCCGTGAGGTACGCCGCCTTCAGGGGCTTCTCGAGCATCACCAGCGCGACGGGCTTCCTGCGGCCGACATCCAGGTCATCAAGCGCGGGAAAGCCCTCGAGTTCTACTCGCGGCACTACGGCAAGGTTTATGAGGCCGAGGGCAAGGCGCTCTCGGTCAAGGACGCCGTTCTCGGGGTCCTCCAGGTCCTCGACGAGGATGCGCGGCCCGGAGTCGAGCTGCCACCGGTTACCGCGTCACCGTATACCCGCCAGATGCTCCGGATGTTCGAGGCGAGCGCGGAGCTTCCTCGCGACCAGGTCCAGAAGTTCCTTCGTGGTTCCGGCATCGCACCGTCGGAGTTCGAAGAGAGGGGCTGGATCTTCGAGGATAAGAAGGTCTACCACTTGACCCCGTTTCAAGAGATCGCCGAGACGTGGCACAAGAAGCACCGAGCGGGCATGGTCCACGACTACGACCAGGCGACCTTCCTGGTCGGAGCGTGCTACGACGGGAGCGGGATCAAGGCCGACGACACGCTGAACAACCCGGCTTTCCGGCCCCACCCGGCTCTCGGATCTCTGCTCGAGTGGTTCGCTACGCGCTCCCATGATCCGAAGCTCAGGGCGGCAGCCGGACGCGCTCAGCGGCTCTACAGCGCCTGGCAGGCCAGTCACCGGCCTCAGGTCGAGCAGCTCGCACTCTTCGAGGAAGGGGGCGCCGACGCATGAAGCCCACCAGAAACGAAGCCTGGACTCGACGAGGGTGTTCGCTCCTTTGGTCTCCGGCGGCCCTCGGGACGATCGCCGAACCTGCCGACGTTGTCTCTCTTCGAGGCCTCTTCGGTCTGGCGCGAGCCTGGCCGGAGGAGCTGCCCTGCAACGGCGGCCGGGCGCTCGTCGTCGCGGGATTAGAAGGGTGCCTGGACGTCCTCTCCTCGGAGGACGCCGCCTCCTGGATGGAACTCGACCTGAAGAGCCGGATTCTCGCCTTCCAAGACGAGTACCAAGGCGACGCCGCGCTCGTCTTCTGGCTCCCATCGGGGAAGACCCGCGTGCACCAGGGGCTCGCGAGCGGTGATTACTCGTGGGCGGGGCACGGCGGTAGCGAGCTGCCGCTCGGGCGCCTGCTGTGGGCCGGGGCTCAGGGGGACGCTGAACGGATCCAGAGCGGCGGCCGGACGGCGGACCCGGACGGCGACAGCTGGGTTGGCCTCTTTCACCCCCGGATCTCCTGATGTCGATGGTGCTCGACCTCGTCCCCGGCCAGAGGGTTAGGCATGCGCAGTTCGGTGAGGGGATCGTCGTTGGAGCGGAGCGCGACGGGTTCATCCGGGTCTTCTTTGGCACGGGCGAGCGGCAGGTGCCTTTCGGAGCCTTGCTGCCTGCCGCAGATCGCTCGGAGCGGCTGCTCTCGGCGGTAGAAGGCACTCCGGAGCGGCTTAGGAAGACCTGGCTTTCGCTCGAAGCGAGGATCTTGCCGCTCATGGAGAGCGCGGCGGCACTGACTTCGGCTCGTATCGATCTCCTGCCTCACCAGGTCGTCCTCACGCATCGGATCGCGACGGCCTCACCGAGGCGATACCTGGTTGCCGACGAGGTGGGCCTGGGAAAGACCATCGAGACGGCGCTGCTCCTGCGCGAGCTGGTGGGCCGCGGCGAGCTTCACCGCGCATTGATGGTGGTCCCGGCCGGTCTGGTGAACAACTGGCATCGCGAGCTGAACAAGGTCTTTCACCTGGACTTCGAGGTGTTCGGCAGTGAAGGAGACGTGACCGACCGGAAGTCGAACGCTTTCGCGAAGCACGACCGGCTGATCGCGAGCATCGACACGCTGAAGCGGCCGAGCCGGATCAAACGGCTGCTCGACGCCCCGAGGTGGGACCTCGTCGTCTTCGACGAAGCGCATCACCTGACCGCCTACCGGAACGGGACGAAGACCACGCGGACCGAGAACTACAAGCTGGCGGAGGCCCTGAGAGGCCACAGCCGCGACCTGCTGTTTCTCTCGGCGACGCCCCATCAGGGGGATCATTTCCGCTTCTGGATGCTGGTCCAGCTCCTCGATCCGACGGTATTCAAGGGCCCCGAGGACATGCTGGAGAACCGGCATCGGCTGAACAGCCTGGTGTTTCGGCGCACGAAGGCGGACGCCTGCCAGCCCGATGGCTCCCCCCTCTTCGCGCGCCGCTGGGTCCATACCGAAAGCTTCACGATGAACGAAGCCGAGCGGGCGTTCTACGGGAAGCTCCGTGAATACCTCGAAGATGGCTTCGCTCTGGCGAAGCGCAAGGGGAACCAGGGCCGGGGCCTTGGCTTCGTGATGGCGATCTTCCAGAAGATCGCAGCATCCAGCTTTGCAGCCGTTCGGCGAACCCTGCGGCGCCGGATGTTGATGCTGACCATTCACGAGGTGATCCTCGCGGACGAGGCGCTCGACCTCGAGTCCCGCGAGCGCCTTCTGGAAGAGGCACGCGGCCTGATTCGGACCGAGATGGGGCTGCCGGATGACGCCATCGGCCGCGGCGAGACCGATCGAATCCTCGCGGACATGAAGATGCGGCTCCTGCGGAAGCTCCGAGACGACGACCTCGCCCTTGCTTCGGACGCCGGGTCGGGCGAAGAGGCCGCTGCCAGTGGGGAAGAGCTGGCGGCCACCGCCATCAGCGTCGCCCTCCCCGAGGAACGGCTCCGCATCGGCGACCTCCTGGCCCGCTTTCCGGAACAGCGCGAAACGAAGGCCGACAAGCTGCTGCGAGGGCTCGGGGCGCTCTGGGCGGAGAACCCGAACGAGAAGATCGTCATCTTCGCCACGTACCTGGGAACGGTAGATCTCCTGGGCCGGGAGATCGAGAGCGCCTACCCGGGACAGGGCGTCGTGGTTCTCCGGGGTGGAGACCACGGAGCGAAGGTGGCGGCCGAGCGCCGGTTTCGGCTTCCGGACGGCCCCCGGGTCCTGGTGTGCACCGCGGCGGGCCGCGAGGGGATCAACCTCCAGTTCGCAAGGGTCCTCTTCAACTTCGACCTGCCCTGGAACCCGATGGATGTCGAGCAGCGCATCGGACGCATCCACCGCTACGGCCAGAAGGACACGGCCCAGATCTACAACCTCGTCCTGTCCGACACGATCGAGGGCCGAATCTTCCTGATGCTCGACGAGAAGCTGAAGGAGATCGCCCGGACCCTCGGAAAGCTCGACGACCAGGGGAACGTCGCCGAGGACCTCCGGAGCCAGATCCTCGGCCAGCTCTCCGAGCGGATCCGGTACGACCAGCTCTACCAGCAGGCCCTATCGGACCCAGAGCTGAAGCGGACGAAGCAAGAGCTCGATGTTGCGCTCGAACATGCCAGAGAGGCCCGGAGCGTGGTGTGGCAGCTCTTTCAGGACCTGGACGGGTTCAATCTCGACGACTATCGGCCTCTCTCGGACGTCCGCGGTGGGATCGAGCGCATCGTCCGGTTCCTGCGAGCCGATCTCGAGTCCCGGGGTCTCGCGCTCGCACGTCTGGATGATTCGACGCTCGAGGCTCGGGATGTGCAGGGCCGCCGCATCGTCCGGTTCACGACGGATCGTGAAGTGGCGCGCAACCAGGACGATGTCGATCTCCTCGGCCTGGATCACCCGCTCGTGCAGGAGGCTCTTCTGCGGCACGGCAGGCTCGCGCCGGAGGAGCTGGGTGCGTCGGTCGAGGGCCGAGGGGACGGTCCGGCGGTAGTGACCTGGTGGCTCGTGGAGGCGCAGGGCGAGGGACGCGAGAAGACGAACACCGTCCTTCGGCTTTCGGTCTCGCCGGATGGGATCCGGCTTCCTCTCCTTGAACGGCGCGCCGATGAGTTATTCGGTCGACCGCCAGCACAGCCGTGCCTGGAAGTGGTGCAACGGAAGTCACTGTTAAACAAGCATTTCGAGCCGATGCTGCATCGCGAATTGACGCATAGGAACGCTGTGCCGGAGGGTGGCGGCTACCGAGCCGAGCTGATCTGTTGGCTCGAGGTCGGGTCGGGGGCATCATGACGTCCATCTGGATCAGGGGGTCCGAAGGATGAGTCCGTTCAGCTCGGTCCCAGGCGATGTCGACATCAGGCCTGCTCTCCGATCTCGAGTCCTGGAGCCGTTCCCGAAGGGCGAGGACGTGGCCGTGGTCGAGGAGCTCGGGATTTGCCGTGGCCAGGTCCGAGTCGATCTCGCAGTCGTGAATGGAAGGCTGGACGGGTACGAGATCAAGTCGGATCGGGACAGCCTTCGCCGTCTTGAAGGGCAGGTCGGCTTCTATGGCAAGGTTCTAGATCGAGCGACGCTCGTTGTCGGTGAGCGCCACCTGACCGAGGCCGCCGAGAGACTCCCGGCTTGGTGGGGAATCTTGCGAGTCGATCCAGCCCTCGGTCAACCGCACTTCGAGGAGGTGCGGCAGGGCGAGCCGAATCCGGGGCGGGACCCGAGGGCCCTCGCGGAACTCCTGTGGCTGGAAGAGGCGGTGGCGTTGCTCGAGGCCCACGGCGCTGCTCGAGGTGTTCGGGGAAAGCCAAGGCGTGTCGTCTGGGACCGCATCTGCGAGAGCTGTGATATCGACGAGATCGGCCGGACGGTGCGAGACCGTCTCAGGGCCAGGGCAGCGCTGCGAGCTGTTCCGCCACCAACGTGATGTGATGAATCGTGCCGAGTCGGCGCCAAGCTTCTAGCGAGCCGAGCCGCGGCGCCCCATCGGCGGCCGCCTTCATTGCGGCGCATCCCGCGCAATGGCCGATACCTGCGAAGTCCGAGCGTAGCGGCCCCTGGACCAGCCGCCTCGCTAGCTCGGGGAACTGCTCACTCGGTGGCCGCCGCTTCGTGCTCTCGCCCTTGATGAGAAGCCACTCTTTTTCGAGTGCGTATCGGATAGCTGCAGAAGCCGCCATGGTCTGGGGGTTGAACCCCTCGACGCCCTTGGGATGCTGGATACCGCAGTCGCTGTAGGCGGGCATGCGTGGAAGTTGCTTTCGTTTCGGAAGGAGAACGTCTCGCCAGAACTGCCATTCTGTTCGGTCCACTCGACTTTCCGAGTCTCGTACCACTCCACCCATACTCGAAGGGAAGGCTGAGCCTGAAAGTGTCAGGGAGCGCCATCGGATCTGATCCGGAATGGCAGCGAGGAATCCCTCGGCGAAAGCGGTCACACCGGGAAGAACGAGATCGTCCACAGGACCAAGGTCGACGATGAGGTCGACCTCTTCGTGCGTTAGGCCATGCCGCGCGAGGAAAGCGCTGAGACCTCCCGGAAGCCTCCCGGTCTCGAATTCGAGACGGGTCAGCCGGATGGCGGTTCCGTTATCCCGGTGGTCCAGCGCCGCAGCGATATCAACGGAACGAGAAATGCCTGTCACCGGCGTGAACGGGGTGCCGAGGGCGGCGGCAAGGCTGAAGGCGGCCCGCGCGGCCGCCGGCCCGTCCGGCTCGATCTCCCGCGCATCGAGCAGGAATCGACAGTAGGGCCGAACGCCCTCGGCGAGCCCTTTGAAAGAGCTCTGCAGGTGTGCAGCCACCGTCGGGGCCTTGTCCACCTTGCGCTCCACGATCTCGAGGAGCGGCGTGATGCGCGTTGCGAGAGCCGCAGAAATCGAATGAAGGGCAGCCTTCTCGCCCCGCTTCACCTTCAGCACGGGAACGTAGGGGCTGTTATTGGACATCAAGGCGCTCCTCGCTCAGGCGGTTTCCAGAGAGTTAGCGGGTGGACCTCGGAGATTAGCGCTCGGAAGTAGGAGTCCAACGCGCCCCGAGGGTCGGTCTCGGCTGCCGAGAAGCACACGAGGGTCGTTTTGTCGGTCTCCATCAGGGGCTGGACCCGATTTCGTACCTCTTCGACGCCGAGTCGGTCGCAGAGCTGGATGAGGAGGGCTTCAAGCACGACGATACGGCCCCCCATTGCGGCGTCGAATCCAGGGACATCCTTCAGGGCCCGAAGCGCCCTCTTGTCGCCGGTCACAACGGTCTGGGCGCCGGGAGCCGCAGCTGCGAAGAGAAGGGCCTCCCCCGGATCAACGTCGACGATCGGTGTCAACCGATCCAGCCATTCCCCGGGCGATTCAGGGATGGCGGACATGGTGGTTGCCAGACGGGACAGTCGCTCGCACGATTTCGCTCCGTAGACCTTTGCGAGTCTGCCTCGTCGGAGCATCGGAGTGAGCGCCGGAAGTCGGCCGCATTCATCAACTCTGACACCGAGGGCTTCGAGCGCGTCTTGCAGGAGCCCTGCAACCCCGAGCTTGCAGAACGCGTCCGTGTCAACGAGCAGCTTCATCGCGTTCCGGAACGCCGAGGACGCAGGCGAGCAAGCCGCGATCTGTCTCATTCGCGGCAGCAATGTCCACATGCCGATTCCAGAGCGTGCTCAGCGAACGCCGAGCGCCCGTCGCTTTGTACAGCGCCTTCACTGCCATCGTGGCCATGGTGAAGTCGCCGCTTCGGCGAGCCCAGGCGAAGACGGCAGCGCTAGCGTCGATTCCCTTGGTCCGCTCTAGTTCTCCGGCCTTGAGGGCGAGGGCGCGATAGTCACCAGCCTGAATCTCGGGAATGGAGTCTTCCCCAGCTATCAGCCGCATCGCATACCGATCGGCCGCAACCTCGATGTCGGAGTCGTCGGGGACGTTCTCTTCTTCATCGACTACGGGGCTGTCTGTTGAGCAGTCCCCGGCAGCGATGTGTCCCACCTCGTGGGAAATAAGGAACGCCACTCGCCCTGGCTCGTCGTATCTGTGCCCGAGAACGACGACCGGCCGCCCTTCCACCACGCATGCCAGGCCTTGAAAACCCGGAGCTGGGAAGACCTCGAGCGGCACGACCGGAATCCCACGGCTCCAGAGATCTTCGACGAGGTCTTCGAGCTTGACGAGCGCACCCGCCCGGCGAATCTGCTCGCGCCAGTTCAGACCGTCTGTGGGCGGTATCACCGCGGCAGGGAGCGGTTTCCGCAAGCTCCGAACCACGGCCGAAGCGACCTGAATGGCCGTGTGGATCGCAGGTGTGAGACGGGCTCGATCGACAGCGCGAGTCTGGCGGAGCTTGGCTCCGACGTAGGCGGGTGCTGTGAGGGCAAACGACGGGTCGCGGACCCCCGAGACAGGCACACCGAGAAACCGAGCGATACGGAGTTCTATTTCCGGAAGGAGCGCCGGATCATCCTCGCAGCCTTTTTCCCACCAGTCCGGCAGTACGGTGGAGCGGAGGAAGGGCGCCTTGAACCCGGCCCGGGACAGTCGGCGCAACAGGCTACTGTAGGTGTGCTTCGTTCTTCTCCTCCTGATACGGTGACCGGTTACTCAACGGCGGCGTCGAACTCTAAACCACGACCGTTGACCGACCTGACAGGCATGACTTTAGCACTGCGTTGCGGATCCGCCCCCGGGTCGGGGGTGTGCGTAGAGTCGCCAGGGCCTCGAGAGCCTCTCGATCCAGGTCCGATCGACTGCCGGTCCGCTCGCCGAGGAGTGCCGAAGAGACGAGCGCCCCGGGGTTGCCGGGGCGCTTGAAGACTGCCGGGGTTCGGGGGATCGGGATTCTCAGCGGGGGCGGAAGCCGCCGCCGCCGGGGCGGCCGCCGCGGAAGCCGCCGCCACCGGGGCGCGGGCCGCGGTCGCGGTCTCCGAAGCCC
>CAIMWE010000284.1 GCA_903845115.1 uncultured Acidobacteriota bacterium
CGTGGAGCGATTCCTCGACGACTCGATGATCCTGGTGTCGGACATCGGGGACGTCCTCTGCGCCGTCTCGGACTTCCACATCGAGGAGCCCGAGAACTTCATGACGCAGGCCTACTACACCTCGATCGGCTACGCGACGCCTGCCTCGCTGGGAGTCTCGCTCGCGCGCCCCGCGAAGCGGCCGGTGGTCCTGGTGGGCGACGGCGCCTTCCAGGTGACGGCCCAGGAGGTGTCGACCCTCATGCGGGAGCGTTGCCGGCCCGTGATCCTCGTCGTGAACAACGACGGCTACCTGATCGAGAGGGTCCTGCACGAGGACCACGAGTACAACGACTTGCAGCCCTGGCGGTACGCCGAGCTGCCGCACGTCTTCGGGACGGGGGCGCTGACATTCCGGGCGACGACGGAAGGGGAGCTGGAAGCGGCGCTCGCCGCCGCCGCCGCCGCGCCGGACCGCCTCGTCCTCGTGGAGGCGTGCGTGGGCCGCGACGCGTCGGAGGGGTTGAAGCGACTCGGAGCCCAGTACCAGAAGACCTTCCGCGGGAGACGGTAGGAAGAGGGGCGGCCGTCGCCGAGCCGGGCGGCGCCCCCGAAGCGCGCTAACATCAGAGTGGAGGATTCCGATGGAGGTGACGATCCGGGAACTGGGCCGCTGCACGGTGGCGTGCTTCGCCGGCAGGCTCGACGCGGGGAGCGTCGCGGACTTCGACAGGCATCTCGAGGAGTGCGTCGCGCGGGGAACGAAGAACCTCGTCCTCGACTTCGGGGCGCTGGGCTACATCAGCAGCGCGGGGCTCCGGTGCGTCCTCGGCGCGAAGAAGAGGCTGACGTCGATCGGCGGGGACGTCGTGGTCGCCGGGCTCTCGGGCGTCGTGAAGGAGGTCTTCGCGATCTCCGGGGTCGACACCCTCCTCGCGGTCAAGGGGACCGCCGAGGAGGCCGCCGCCGTCCTCTAGACGAAGCTGTTCGAGCAGCGCCCTGGCTTTCGCCGGGCGCAATCCGTCAGAGGAGGAGCTCCATGAAACACGCCCCGTCCCCCTTCATGCCGCTGGCGGTGGGCTGCCTGATCGCGTTCGCGCTGCGATCGAGCCCGGCTCCGGCCCAGAAGCCGATGACGCCGGAAGAAGAGGCCATCTACCGGAACATGGTGAAGAGCTCGGGGGGCGATCCGCAGATGGCGGCGGACGCCCGAAACGCGACCGATTCCTCGCGTCGCTGGACGGAGGGAAAGGACGGGATCGTCGACTACCACGTCGTCGGCGTCTTCCAGGGACGGGCCAGCGCCTCCGGCGACGCCAGCTGGATCGCCTGGGTGGACGTGACCGACCGCGTCGTGATCGACCTGAGATGGAAGCTCGCCGAGTCGAAGCTCGTGGGGTCGCCGGTCATCCAGAACGGGAAATCCGAGGTGAGGAACCCGCGTAACCCGGAGCCTTCCTGCCTGCCGCCGGTGCTCAAGGGCGAGTACGAGCACTACGAGCTGCAGGCGGTCAGGCAGGGCCTGGCCGGGGCGCTCGAGCTGCAGGTGAAGACCAGCTATCCCGCCGTGGACGTGGTGCAGTCCTGCACCGGGACCCGCAAGTCGATCCCCGCCAGCAGCAAGGTGCGCCCCGAGGAACTCTCCGTGCCCTCCCCGGTGATGCTCGGAATGACGCTGCCCGATTCGGACAACCTGCGCGTCTCGCCGGACCGCAAGTCCCTGGTCGTCAAGAAGGCGGGCTGGACCTGGACCTTCACGCCGACCGTGAAGGGGTAGCGGGGAGGCGGCCCGGCTAGCAGGCTCCTAGAGGTAAGAGCGCCAGTCGAAGGCGATCTTCAGGTAGCCGTACCAGGCCGGCGTCCCCTTCACGTCGTGCCACCCGTCGGTGAGGAAGACGCGGAGACTCGTGGGGACGTCCCCCCCGACGCCGAGCTGCAGGAAGAGGGCCGTCGTCTGGCGGTGGCCGAAGTCGCGGAAGGGACGGATCTCCAGGATCGGGACCTCCACGTCGATCGACCGGACGGAGACCGGGAGGAGGGTGTACCCCAACTCGCCCGGGAGGGGGACGATATAGAGGTCCTCCCCGCCGGCGTACCCGAAGAAGGTCACCCCCACCTCGCGGCCCAGGACGAACTGGACCCGGCCCACGGGGGTGGCGAGCCCGGTCTGCCAGGGGATGAGGCCGCCGTTGACCGCGACGATCGCCATCTTCTCGAGCGTTGGGGGGGAGGCGAAGGCGAGGATCGGCGCGGCGAGGAGAAGGTCTCCCGGGATGAGCCAGAAAGGGACGCGAAGGCGGAAGGTGAGGCCCGTCCGCGCCGGGATGCTCGGCAGGAGAGCCCCGATGTCCAGCCCGCTGGCCTTGCACTCCTCGCAGATGCCCTTCCGCGCCGCCTGGTAGGTGAGCCCCGCCCCGACGAAGATCTGCCCGTCCCCGGCCCGGCCGATCAGCGCGTCGAGGCCGAGCCCGGCCCTGAGCCCGATGTCGAGCGAGCCGACGCCTCGCCAGCCGGCGTTCGACCCCTCGATGGTGGTGTCCTCGGCGAAGGCGCCGCGGAACCCTCCCGCGAGGCCGAGGAACGGTCCGATCTCGGCCCGGAACCGGGGCAGGGCGACGTCCTCCGCCCCCCGCGTCGGGACCGCCGTGTCGCGGAGGATCCGGACGAGATCCTCCTCCTCGGCTGGAAGGAGCTCGAGCGGTGGCAGGTTTCGGCCAGCCCCGCAGCAAGAGAGCGTCCCGTCCGGAGGGGCCGGGGAGGACGCCGACGGGAGCCGGGAGGGATCCGCCGCCCGGAGGAAACGCTCGAGGCCCTCGCGCACGGTCCGGGCGGCCCGGTCCCTCTCGGCGGGGCGGATCGCGGCGTCCCCGTGGAGGACGACCGGGTCGCGCCCCCACGTCGAGGTGTCGAGCCCCCGCACGTTGTAGAAGTCGTGCGTCCCCTTGCGCGTCGCGACGTCTCCCCACGCCCCGGCGACATGGCCCGAGGCGAAGGCGTCCTCGAGGAAATGGAGCGCGAAGGCCTCGAGGGCGAGCGCCCGCCGGGCGGCGGCCGGCCGCTCCCCGTCGGGGACGCGCCCGGCGGCGAGGTCCCTGGCGGCGGCCTCCGCGGCGAGCTGGGCGCGGGCCCAGAGGCCGATGGCGTTCGGGCGGACGCCGCCGGCCGTGCACTGCCGCAGGTAGGTGGCGAGGTCGTCGCCCGTCCGCGGGAGAAGGAAGTGGTCGGTCCCCCCTCCCGCGCGCGAGGCGTACTCGAGGTCGGTCCTCTGGAGGTCGAGGTCCGCCCGGACGAGCCTGTTGCGGGCCTGGTCCTCGGAGGTCGCCGTGGCGAGCACGACCTTGACCTCGGCCCCGATCCGGGCGACGCCGAGGATCCACGGGGCGTCGAGCACGACCGCGAGGAGATCGTCGGGGGAGCAGGAGTGGTCCCCGCCGATGGCGGACCACGACGCGAAGTCGAGGCAGGCGGGTTTCGTCCCCTGGTCCCCGGCCCACGGGTCGGCGCAGAGCCTCGCCTCGTGCCCGGTCCTCCCCTCGGTCCAGAGGCGGTCGAGGAGGGCGCGCGACGGCGCCGGGAGTCCCGAGACGGCCGTCCCGGCGATGTCGCGATGCTCGGGGTAGATCCAGCCGCGGGCTTCGAAGGGGACGAGGAGAAGAGCCGTCGTGGCGGCGACGAGGGGCCAGCGGGGACCTTGCACGCCCCGATCTTGCTCCCATTCGGTCGACCTGCCGCGAATTCCAGGGGAACGGCACGCCCCCACCGGGGCTCACGGACGCCGCGGCGCCCTCGCCTCCGTCCAGGGACCAAGTACCCCGCGGAGGGCCCTGTGGTAGGTTATTCGACATCGACCGGACACAGGAGGCGGGTGATGCACGGACAGATGATGGACAGCCAGCTCACGCTCACACCACTGCTCGAGCGCGCGCGGCGCCTGTTCCCGAAGAAGGAGATCGTCACCAAGGCGGGTCCCGGGCTGAAGCGGTTCACCTACGAGCAGGTGATCGCCCGCGTGGCGAAGCTCGCGGGCGCTCTCGAGAAGCTCGGCGTGAGGCGGGGCGACCGCGTGGCCACCTTCGCCTGGAACGACGAGCGCCACCTCGAGCTCTACTTCGCCGTGCCGTGCATGGGGGCGGTCCTGCACCCGCTCAACCTCCGCCTGCCCCCCGATCAGCTGGCCTACATCGTCGCCCACGCCGGGGACCGGGTCCTGTTCGTCGATCCCACGCTGCTGCCGGTCATCGAGAGCCTGGCGCCGCTCCTGAAGAGCGTCGAGGCCTTCGTGGTCATGGGCGAGAAGGTCCCCGGAGAGACCACGCTGAAGCCCGTCTACGCCTACGAGGACCTCCTGCAGGGCGCCGGCCCGGAGTTTCCCTGGCCTCGCCTGGAAGAGAACGAGGCGGCGGCGATGTGCTACACGTCGGGGACCACCGGGCATCCGAAAGGCGTCGTGTACTCGCACCGGTCGATCTACCTCCACAGCCTGGGGCTGAGCATGATGGATTCGTTTGGGCTCTCCGAGAAGGACGTCTTCATGCCGGTCGTCCCGATGTTCCACGTCCTGGCGTGGGGCACCCCCTTTGCCGCCGTGATGCTGGGGACGAACCTCGTCTTCCCGGGCCCGCACCTGCAGCCGCGCGACCTCGCCGAGCTGATCCAGGCCGAGAAGGTGACGCTCACGGCGGGGGTCCCGACCCTCTGGCTCGGGCTCCTGAACCTGCTGGAGAAGGAGCATTACGACCTGAGCAGCCTCCGCGGCCTGATCGTGGGCGGAGCGGCGGCGCCCCGATCCATGATCGAGGCGTTCGAGAGGAAACACCGGATCAACGTCATCCATGCCTGGGGAATGACCGAGATGTCGCCCGTGGGGACCGTGAGCCACCTCAAGAGCTACCAGCTCGAGCTCCCCGAGTCCGAGCAGCTCGGCCTGAGGGCAAAGCAGGGCATGCCGGTGCCGGGGGTGGAGATCCGGGCCGTGGACGAATCCGGGAGGGAGATTCCCTGGGACGGGAAGGCCTTCGGCGAGCTGCAGGTCCGCGGGCCGTGGGTCATCAGCAGCTACTACAACGACGAACGCGACGCGGAATCGTTCCTGGACGGCTGGTTCCGCACCGGGGACGTCGTCACGATCGACGTCGAGGGCTTCGTCCAGATCGTCGACCGCACGAAGGACCTCGTCAAGAGCGGCGGCGAGTGGATCTCCAGCCAGGACCTGGAGAACGCGATCATGGCGCACCCAAAGGTGCTGGAGGCTGCCGTGATCGCCGTCCCGCATCCCAAGTGGCAGGAGCGTCCGCTGGCCTGCGTCGTGGTGAAGCCCGACTTCAAGGACGGCGTCACGAAGGCGGAGCTCCTCGAGCACCTGCACCAGAGATTCGACAGGATGTACGTCCCGGACGACATCGTCTTCATCGACGCCGTCCCCAGGACCAGCGTGGGGAAATTCGACAAGAAGGCGTTGAGGGCGACGTACAGGGACTATCAGCTGCCGGAGTAGGGCCCGCCCGGGGCCGGTGGCCCTGCTCGGTATGGTCGCGCCCTGACGGCGCGCGGTCTACGGGGGGCCTGCGCGGCGGGGGGTCTGGGCATGGCGACGCGGCGTGGGGACCTTCGCGGACGGCCGGCCGAGGAGGAACCCCTGGCCGTACGGGATGCCGAGCTCGACGAGGACGCGGAGGTCTTCCTCTTGCTCGATCCCCTCGGCCACCAGCGAGGCGCCGATCTGGCGGCCCACCGAGGCCAGCGCCAGGATGATCTCGCGCTTGATCAGGTCGACGTGGAGGTTGTGGACGAGGGAGCTGGCGACCTTGATGAACTCGGGCCGGATCTGGAGGACCGACTCGAGGCCCGAGTACCCCGAGCCGGCGTCGTCGATGGCAATCCGGAAGCCCGCGCCCCTCAGGCGCTGGAGCACCTCGCGGAACGTCGAGTAGTTGAGGACGATCTCCTTCTCGGAGACCTCCAGGACGATCGAGGGGTGGGCCCGCCGGATCTCGGCGAGGTTCCGCTCGTCCAGGAAGACCGAGTGCGTGAGAAGGCGCGCGGACGCGTTCACGAAGAGAACGCCTCGCCGCAGGACGCTCGAGACGTCGCCGAAGATCGTCTCAAGGCAGAGGCTCTCCAGCTCGAGGGAGAGGTCGGCCTGGTGGGCGGCCGGGAAGAGGGCGTCAGGGAACTCGAGAACGCTGCCCGCCGGGCCGCGGATGAGCGCCTCGTAGCCCAGCACGCCCGTCGTCTGGATGTCGATCACGGGCTGGTAGACCGCCCGGAGCCGTCGGCCGGAGAGGACCGCCTTCAGCTCCTGGACCATGCCGCGACGGGTCCCAGTCTCGTGGACGTCGATGTTCCTCACCGCCTCCGTGAAGCCTCGCATCAGGTTCCGGGAGGGCCGGACCCTCGGGTCGTCCGCGACCAGGAGGGACGTGGAATAGACATCCATGAGCGCCGCGAGCCCGCGGCCGACGGACTTCCGGAGACGTCGGGTGAGCCCCTGGCGGAAGTGGGCGGCCTCGGCCTCGAGCAAGGCTTCCGGACGCTGCGAGCCCCGCGCCGACAGGTCGAAGAGCAGGTAGAAGCCGTCGCAGCCGTTGAACCTCATCGAGAGGAAGACCGGGCGCAGCTTCGAGGCCTCGAGATCCTCCTTCAGGCTCGAGACCGAGATCCGCAGGACCCGGTCGTAGAGCTCCCAGCCATAGAAGCTCTCCGTTACCGCATAACGGCAGAGCTGGAAATAGAGGATCCCGAGGCTCGCCACCCGCTCGTTCCCGAGGTCCCAGAGGGGGTGGAGCATGAGGCCGGTGACGCTGTCGACTGCCAGGCGTTCCAGGCGGAGGCGGTCGATCTCCGCCGC
>CAIMWE010000285.1 GCA_903845115.1 uncultured Acidobacteriota bacterium
ACACCGCATTTGGTGTTCGGCTTCGCCGACACGGATAGAAGGTTGTCCGAGGGCCCTGCGCCCCGGCTCCCAAAGGAAGCTGCCAGCTCGTGGAGCCTCAACCCGGAGATCTCTCAGAAAGGAGGAGAACCGAAGATCCTTTCGACTCACTAACGATTTCACTTGACGGCGGACCCGTCATAGAAGGCCCTGCTCCTCGTCGTTCCGGCCTCATGAAGAGGCGGCACCGAGAGTGCCTCGAATCTCCTCAGCCTCGGAGGTGTCGCTTGCGATTGCCTCTGCAATGATAGCGTCGGTCAGGCGGTCGAGATGTTCCGTGAGGGCTGCGTTCAGGGCCTCGAACTCGGGCCACAGCGTTCCGTCCACGAAGGACCTGGAGACACGCGCCATGACGGTATTACGCCGCTGCCGGTGATACCGATAAGGGTGAACGCCATAGCGCCGGAGCAGGGCAACGAAGAGCTTGCGAGACCAGCCGTTGGACATGGTGAATTGGTACTCAGTCGGCGGATCCGTGCGCTCCAGTTGAAGGAGTTTCGCCTGAATGCGACCGAGAGCCGCTTCCGCCGCTGAGCGCTCGCCATCCGTGGAGCCGCCAGCATATAGGGCTTCAATTCGGCGAAGCTTTTCGAGTAGCTTGTCGCGGTCGTCCACAGCCGTAGAGGATAGCCGGTTCGTCATAGTCGGTGCGGGGCCTAACGTTTAGGTTAAGCGGCGAGCGCAGCGAGTCCGCTTGAACCTGGTGTTAGCCGATGCTCCCGTGGCCTCAATAATGGTAGCGGGCCTGCAGGAAGTCGATTCGCTCATGGCCGACCAAGTACACGAGTCGATGTTCCTGGGTGAGGCGGCGAGACCATATGTTCGACCCTAGGTGGCGAAGAGGTTCGGGCTTCCCGATGCCCGAGAAAGGGTCGGTCATAACCGCCTCAATGAGTGCGAGAACCTTCATGGCGATGCGCCGATCCTGTGTGAGCCAGTACTGAAGGTCCTCGCGAAACTCGTCCTGAAGGACGCAGTCTCTATTTCGTAAGACGGCGACGGGCGACCTCCTTCACGAGACCGAATTCACGCCGAATCGAGTCGGGGCTCTGCGGCCTTCCGCCACCCGCCTTGGCGCGCTTCAGCGCGGACAGAAGTCGCTCGGCGTTCCTCGGAGACCGCAGAAGATGAGCGGTCTCTTGAAGGCTCCTTAGCTCCGCAGCGGAGATGAGCGCGACGTCTTGGGCGCCCCTGCGATGAATGATCACGGGCTCGGTTGATGAGACTGCCTCGTCGCAGATGGCGGCGAAGTTCGCCCTGGCATGACTGTAGGTCGTTTCGGTTGGCATTCGCACTCCCGTACAAGAAGATTGTACCAGAGCAGAGAAGGGGCCGCCGGCAGCGGCTAACGTCAGGCTTCACCGGCGAGCGAAGCGAGTCCGGTGCAAGCCCGTGTTAGACGTTCGTGGCCGGCTCCGACCTGAGCGGCCCCGCTTTCCGCGCCGCCACCAGGAGCGCGACCGCGACGGCTGTGAGAGCCAGTTTGTTGTCCAGGAGGCGGTCGTACTCGCGCCATGGGCCAGAATGCCACGAAATCGTCGTCCACCAGAGCATCTCAGCGAAGGCAAGGCCGCAGAGCGCCACGGCGGCCCACGCCATTCGGAATCGCTCGCATACGAAAGCCAGAAGGAGGGCGATAACCCCGGCAGCGAAGAAGTACCTCAACTCCCGCAGGTCTCGTTGCCGCCCCTCCCACTCCTGAATCGCCATCTTCAGTTCGAACGTCGGAGGCCGCTCATCGGGCCGGAAGCGTCTGCGCTGTTCCGGAGATTGCGGAGCCTTCTCTTCGGCCTCGAGCTCCACCTTCTCCTTCGCGAGGGCCTGGCTGTAGGCGCGATCAAGCTCTTCAAGCGATCGCGCGTCCTTGGCCGTCGCGGCTGCCTTTGAATCGTACTTGTCGAGCACCGAGTTCCGTGGCTCCAGCCAGCGCACGTATGAGTGCCGTACGAGTTGTCCTCCAAACGCCATCAGAAGCAGCACAAACAGCGTAAGACGAAGAGCACGCATTGAACCTCCAATGTTCCGTTTGAACGTCTAACGGCAGAGTTCACCGGCGAGCGAAGCGAGTCCGGTGCAACGACGTGTTAGACCACCGCGTTCGAGGGGTTGGACTGGCCCGCTTCCAGAGGGTTCGGAGAAGCGATGACGCCGCCGCGACTCGTGTGCCGCCTGCGC
>CAIMWE010000286.1 GCA_903845115.1 uncultured Acidobacteriota bacterium
GCGACAGGGCGGAGCCATGTCTCGGCCGCTCTCCAACGGCAGACAACGCGATGGATTTCGCTTCGCGGCCCCGGAAAGACGCTCAGGAACCGCGTCGGGCTCCCCGTCAGCCCTTCGCCTGGGGGGCGGCTCCGCCGCGGTTCCGCCCCCCAGGCCGTTTCAGGCCGTTTGAGCTCACCCGCAACCCTCAGCCCCGCTGTCGCCGAAAATCAAAGTTCCTATCCCTCGACCGGGCCGTCCGGGAGACCGCAGCCCGATCGCTCCCCGGCCTTCTGACGGAACTCGACAGGCTGCTCTCCGAACAGGGGTCAGACCCGGTCCGCGGCGCACTGTCCCTGTTGGGCTCGATCCGACAAGCCCCCGCCGCTTGCCCGGACACGACCTGATACCCATGTCGTCGAAGCACGTCATCCGAAGAGCCGATGGAAAGGGACGGTCCAGAACGGTCCGTCTTCGGGACCCCTCGCCAGCTCGCCGCCCGAAGTTACGACGAAGGCGGCCTTCAGCCGGTCGCCGAGCCGGTCCGCGACGAGCCGGAGCGGGCGGAAGTCGGTGGCCGAAGCCGACTCCCGGGACTTGACCTCGAAGGCCAGGATCCCTCCCGGGGTGTCGACGAGAAGGTCGACCTCGAGTCCGCTTCGGCTGCGATAGAAAAAGAGTTCGGCCTCCAGCGAGAGGGTGCGGACGAGCTTGTGCGCCTCGGCGACGACCAGGCTCTCGAAGAGCGCTCCTTCGGCCGGGCCGTGGATCCCGGTCAGGGTCCGGGCGATCCCGAGGTCGGCCCAGAAGATCTTCGGGGACTTCACGAGGCCGACCGCGCCGCTGGCCGACCAGGGGGGGACGAGAAACGCCTGGTACGACAGGCGAAGGTACTCGAGGTAGTTCCGGGCCGTGCCGGGGCTGGTGCCCGCGTCCCTGGCGAGGTCCGCGTAGGAGAGCAGCTGGCCGGTACGAAACGCGGCCAGCCGCTGGAAGCGATGGAACGGCTCGAGGTCGCGCAGGCGGGCCAGGTCGGCGAGGTCGCGCTGGAGATAGGTGTCGTGGTACGAGCGAAGCCAGTCCTTCCGATCGGCCGGTGGAAGGTGAACCAGCTCCGGCATGCCGCCCCACGCCGCCAGGTGGGCCGCGGCCTCGCGCCGGGAGGCTTCGTAGTCGCCGTGGAGGAGCGGGGGCTCGTCCGCGAGGGTCTGGGCCACGGAGGCGGCGTTTCGCGTGAGACGGACGAAGAGGGGAGCCCCGGGCGCGTCGCCGCGCGCCGCGATCTCGGCCATCGTGAGGGGCCAGAGCTCGAAGACGAAAACCCTTCCGGCAAGAGTCTCCCGGACGTTCTCGAGCAGGAGGATCTGGGCGGAGCCGAGAAGGACGCTGAACGAAAGGCTCCCCTCGTCGAACGAGAGCTTGATCTTCTCGAAGACCGACGGTTCCTTCTGGGCCTCGTCGAGGATGGCGGCCCCGACGGACCGGGACCAGAGCCGGGCGGGGAGCTGACGCAGCGCGTACCGGTCCTCGGCCGAGTCGAGACTGACGTACCGGAGACCTGGCCACCTCGCCCGGGCGAGAGTGGTCTTCCCGACCTGCCGGGCACCGGTAAGCAGGACGAGCCGCCGGGTTTCCTCAGACGGCAACCGGGACGCCAAATATCGAGACAGCTGTGGATTCAACATCCGAACTGCTGATATTACACGAACCCAGGGTCCAATGAGCGGCTCTCGCATCCCGACCGGCGAGTTCGATGCGAGGGCCGGGTCGGCGCCGCCGATGGCGAACGGGGAGTACCTATCGCGACCTGAAAGAGAAGGAGCTCCAGAATCTGGACCGCCTCGTCGCCGCATCCGCGATCCCGGTCGAGCCCCGCGCTCCCGGAGGGGATGTTCCGTCGAGCGGCCAAAGATTCCCGATTTCCCGATGACCCAGGCATTCCGACACCCTCCTCACTCCGGAAGCACGACGGGAACGTCGAGGCGCTCGGTGGCGTCCACCTCCTCGTCGAGGCGAGGTACAGGTTCCGGGCCCTCGCCGCGGGCGGCAGGCGGGATCGCGAGCTCCTCCACGGGGCCAGGCATCTCCCAGACTTGCGCCGCGTAGCCGACCCCCTCGAGGACCCCCTTCGAGAGGCTCGCACCGGCCGGCTCGTCCGGGGAGGGGCGGCCGCGCGCCGCGCGAACGTACCGCAGGCCTCGCCAGCCCAGCTCGTGCGGACGTGAGCTGCCGGGAGCGGGAGCCCGGTCGACGAGCCAGCTCGGCAGGATCGCTTCGACGACGCTCTTCGTGAGGACGAACCGGCGCGGCTCGCTTCCTTCCTCGTGATCCGGGAGGCCCGGTTCGAGGAGCTGGATCAGCTCGAAGGCCAGCTCGGGGAAGACCTCGCAGAGGGCCCGAAGCGCGGCGTGGCCGGCCTCCCCGTGCGGACAGCCGTGCCTGGCCTCGCTAGCAGGAAACGACTCTGGGGGGTCCGGATCCGGGTCGTCGAGGAAGACGTCTCTCCAGCTTCCCGAGCCTCCGCGGTGTCGACCTCCCATTGCGAGCCAGGCGTCGCGCTTGGCAGCTCGCTCGGCTCGACCCAGGGCATCCTGCTCGCGGCAGCCCCGACAGCGGATCTCCTGCCCGCTCGATTGACCCGGCCGGGAGGCGCCGGCGACCGACTCGTAGCGCTGGTGCAGGTCGAAGAGCGCCTCGGCGTCCAGCATGCCGAGCGGAGGACCGCCGCTCCTCGGCGGGTACGGGCCTTCGAACAGCAGCTCGGGATGCGAGAGGAGCCGGTGCTCGACGAGGAGGGCCATCCACCGGTGGGCACACTCCGCCGGGACCAGGGACCAGAGCGCGTAGAGCCCGCCGAGCCAGGCGTCGAGGTCGAAAACGACGCTCTTGGTCTCGGTCTCGGTCTCGGTGTTCGCGGGCCCAGGCTCCGCTCCTGCCGGCCGCCCTTCCTCCGGCGAGAATCGGATCGAGAGGGTGGTCCCCCGGTCCTCGATGAGCCAGCTCGGGCTCCGTTCGAGCGTGGCCACCCGGAGAGGGTCGAGCCGAAGCTCGTACGTCCTGCGCGGCGTCGCGGTCGCTACCCCGTCCACGCCGTCAGAGCCCGCGGGCGTAACGTCCGGCACCGACCTCATCCTCCGTCCCCTTTCTCTTCCCCTTCCTGCTCCTCTTCCCGCTCTTCGGCTCCCGCGTTCCCCTCCTCGAGAGGTTCGCCGAGGGTCAGCAGCTCGCGCAACTCCTCGTCTCCCAACTCGGTGAGCCACGACTCGTCTGCCCCGGCGAGGACGCGGGCCGCCAGGGCCCGCTTCTGCTCCAGCATCCCGAGGATCCGCTCCTCCAGCGTCCCGCGCACCACGAGCTTGTAGACGTTCACCCGCTGCGTCTGACCGATCCGGTGGGCCCGGTCCGTCGCCTGATCCTCCACCGCCGGGTTCCACCAGCGGTCGTAGTGGATGACCGCCGAGGCCCGCGTCAGGTTGATCCCGACGCCCCCCGCACGGAGCGACGCGATCAGGACGGGGGGGCCGTCCGGGGCCTGGAAATCCGCCACGATCGCCGCTCGCTCGGCGGGCAGGAGACTGCCGTGGAGGAAGGGCGGGACGACTCCGAACCGCTGCTCGACGGCCCGGGCCAGCAGCTCGCCCGTGCCGACGAACTGCGTGAAGAGGAGGACGGCCTGCTCCTCGGCGAGGAGCTCCTCGAGCAGCTCGGCGAGGCGGTCGAGCTTGCCCGAGCGGCCAAAGAGGTGTTCGGGCCTCTCGGCGGCGAAGGCCTCGGGATGGTTGCAGATCTGCTTGAGGTGGGTGAGCGCGGCGAGGACGTGCGCCCTGCGGTGAATCCCCTTCTTGTCTCGCAGGCCGGCGAGCGTGGCCTCGACCATCGCGTGGTAGAGCGCCGCCTGCTCGCGCGACAGCTCGCAAGAGACGTCCTGCTCCTGCTTCTCGGGCAGCTCGTCGGCGATGCCGGGCTCCTTCTTCGTCCGGCGCAGGAGAAAGGGCCCGATGCGCCGCGACAGGCGTGAGAACGCCCGGTCGTCGCCCTGGCAGATCGGAGTGAGGAAGGCGCGGGCGAAGCGGTTGGGCCCCCCGAGGAGGCCCGGCAGGACGAAGTCGAAGATGGACCAGAGGTCGCGCAACCGGTTCTCGACGGGCGTCCCGGTCAGCGCCAGACGCGCCGCCGCCCGGAGCGCCTTGAGGGCTTGGGTCTTCTGCGCCCTCGGGTTCTTCAGGTTGTGCGCCTCGTCGACGACCAGCGTCTCCCACTCGACGAGCTCGAACAGCGCTCGGTCGCGGCTGACGACCGCGTAGCTCGAGACGACGACGTCGCACCCGGCCACGGCCTTCTCGAGACCGGCCGCGCTCTTTCTTCGCTCGGGACCCTGGTGGACGTGGACGCGCAGCTCCGGCGTGAAGCGGCGGGCCTCGGCGGCCCAGCCGAGGACGACCGACGTAGGACAGACGACGAGGTCGGGCCGCCCTTCCAGGCGCGAGGCAACGCTCCGGCGCCGGCGCCTCTCCCAGAGGAGGGCGAGCACCTGGACGGTCTTTCCGAGCCCCATGTCGTCGGCGAGGCAGCCCCCGAGGCCGTGCTCCGTGAGCGCCGACATCCACGAGAGCCCTCGCTCCTGGTAAGGCCGCAGCGTCCCGCCGAACCCGGGCGGCGTCCCGAGGAGCGGAAGGCCGGCCCCTTCGCCAAGCCCCGAGAGGAACCTCTCCCAGCGCTCTGCGAACTCCACCCGGAGGCGCCCCTCGTCCTCGTCGGCGGCCCACTCGTCGTCGACCCGGGTCACGTCGTCCCACGTGAGGCCTCCCTGTCCCAGGCGATCGAGCACCTTCTTCCGGGCCCGCAGCAGCTCGAGCGCGTCGACGAGGGCGCCCCGGTCGACGGTCCGGTCGCCCAAGCGGATGACGCCGGAGCCCGCGCCGAGGAGGAGCTGCTCCGCCTCCTCCTCGAGGAGCTCGTGCTCGCCGACCGTCACGAGAAAGGTCGGGATGAACCGGAACGACAGGAACGGCCCTTCGGGACCGGCCGTCCCTCCGGCAAGGTCCGAAGTGTCACCCGTGCCAGCCGCATCAGCCGTGCCAGCTGTTCCAGCTGTTCCAGCTGTTCCACCCGCGAGGCCGGCAACGTCCCATCGCAGCGTCAGCCGTACCGTCTCGCGCGCCAACGAGAAGACGAGGAAACCCTTTCCGCGGCCGCTGGCGGGGTCTGGCAACCCCTCGAGGTGCCGGAAGGTCGGCATCTTCCCGGAGGGGCCCCTCTGGTCACCCTCCGCCAGGAGGGCCCGCGCCTCGTCCTCCGAGAGGGCACAGCCTCCGCTGGTGAGAAGGTCGGGGCGGGCGAACACCGCCGGCCGCCGGCCGGCCATCACGAAGAGATCGCGATGGAGGACGCTGGCCGGCCAGAACCAGACGTTGCCATGCTGCTCCACCGCACCGTCGAAGAGCAGCCCTTCGTCCCACAGCCGGGAGACGGAGATCCACGCCTCGCTGGCGGGATCCGGCCTCAGTCCCAGCTCGAGCCTCCAGGCTCGTTCGGGTGGAGCCCCGGCGGGCGCCGGCACGAGGTGGCCGTGGAGGCTGGCGGAAGATACGTCCGGCGCGCGGAAGATCGGATGGTCTGGGTAGAGGCAGCTCCCGTGAGCGGCGTGGAGCCTCCCTGTCTCGCCTCTGGAAAGCCCGGCGGCCCTCGCGAGCCGCGCCCCGCCCGCGGCCAGGCCGCGCGCGGCGGCCGCTCCCAGGATCTCGGAGACGAACCGGGCCCACCGCAGAGGGAGGCGCTCGTCGAGGCAGCTCTTGCTCCTCACGTCGTAAGGTCGGGTGAAGGTCGCGGTGACCGCCGCCAGGAACGGCGCCCCCCGGGCGAGATCGAGGAGATCGTGGAGCTGAGCCAACGAGACGGGGGGGACGAGGAGAGTCGGAGTCCGGAGGTCCGACGAGGCGAGAGACGTCGGCAGGAGGGGCCCTTCGCGGAGGAGGGAGCGGAGGGCGTCGACGAGCTCCATCACCACGAAGGCCTGCGGGGCCAGGAAGCCGCGCCCGCGACGCTCGGCCCACGAGGCGAGAAGGGTGCGCAGCGGCACGAGCGAGAGAGCGAGCGGGACCAGGAATCCGGTCACCGAGAACGGGCTCTTCTCCATCGTGCGGCCACCGGCCCGGAACGAGGAGAGGTCCCACCCGGCCATCAGGCCCGGGAGCGGGACAGGGCGACCGTTCCCCAGGCGCGGCGACAGCACGGTCAGCTCGGTGAGCTCGGCGAGCTCGGCAGCCGGGAGCCCTTCGGGCAGCCAGCGAGGCGCTTCCCCGGACCGCACGCAGCCCGGGTGCGGCGGCGGGAAGAGCGTCGGCTTCTTGAAGGTACTCAGCGAGCCGGTCTCCTCGTACCTCTCGACCCAGAGCGCAAACCGGTAGCTCTCGCCGCAGGGAACGAGCTGGACGTGGAGCCCCTCGCGGGCCGCCTCTGCCATGACCGGGAGATTGGCACAATCGGGACGTCGCCGCGGCCTCGCCCGCCGTGCCTTCCGAGAACGAGAAGAGCCGAGCGGCTCCTATACTCCGCCCGCCATGAGGAGCGCCGAGTCCGGAACAGGCAGTTTGATCTCGCTCGCGCTCTCGCCGGCGGGGCGTCTCCACGTCCGGACCGAGGACGAAGAGGCACCGCCGCTCGCCGCCGGGGTCGCGGAAAGGATCGACCGGGCGTTCCGGGGCGAGGCCGGAGATGGGCTCTTCCACCTGGCGGCCTCGGAGGTCGCGACGCTCCTTCCCCCCGTCCTCGCGTTCTGGCGCGATTTCGGGCACCTCTTCATGGAGCGCCTCTGCGCGCTCCCCGATCTCGACGATCGGAGGGGAGCGCTCCACGTCCCCGCGCCGGCCGACGAGCTCTCGGCCCGGGCCGCCTCGGCGCCGCCGATGGCGGGCGGGGAGTACCTGACGCCTGCCGTCCTCGAGGCGCAGTGGCGGCTACTGGAAGCCGCGGCGAGCCGGGACCGCTCCGCGTGGAAGGGGGACGCGGCGTCGTGGCTAAGGTCCAGGAACGCCGTCTGGAATCTCGTGGGGCGGGTCTGGTTCCACCTGGCCGAGAGAAAGGGGGACTCCGAGCGCCCCTTCGCCTTCCTGGCCACCTACACCGCGCGTCTTTCGGGGGCCGACCGCGTCAAGCACCTTCCCCTCGCCCGGGCCCTGCAGGAGTACGCCGGTGCAAGGGAAAAGGAGAGGCTCCTCTCCCTGCTCGCCCCGCTCCACCGCGCGGCCGAGCGGAGCCCCCTCGTCGCGACGCTCCTGGAGTCGGGGGAGGTCTTTCACCCGGTCGCCTTCACGGTCCGGGAGGCGCACGACTTCCTCCGCGAGATCCCGGCCTTCGAGGAGTGCGGGCTCGTCGTCCGCGTCCCGGACTGGTGGAACCCCCGCCGCCGGAACGCCGCCACCGTCTCGGTCACAATCGGCCAGGGGGTCCCGAAGGGGATCGGCCTCGACGCGCTCCTGGACTTCACCGTGGAGCCGGTGCTCGACGGGGAGACGCTCTCGCCGGGCGAGTGGGAAAAGCTCCTCGAGGGGGCCGACGGCCTGACGTTCCTGCGGGGAAAGTGGGTCGAGGTCGACCGGGAGCGCCTGAAGGAGGTCCTCGGGCGCTGGCGCCACCTGAAGGCCGCGATGAAGGACGGGATCCCGTTCGCCGACGCGATGCGGCTGCTGGCAGGGGTCGCGATGCCGTCCGCTCGAGGGGCTGCAGGCGGTGACGAGACCGACGGGGAGGGCGGCACGTCGGCGCTGCCACGCGTGGAGGCGGGGCGCTGGCTCGAGCAGGCCCTGGAGGGGTTGAGGGCCCCGCGCGGCGAGGCGCTCCCCGATCCCGGCGCGGGCCTTTCGGCGACGCTCCGCCCCTACCAGGAGACGGGCGTGAGGTGGCTCCACGCGCTGGGGAGGCTCGGGCTCGGCGCCTGCCTGGCGGACGACATGGGACTCGGAAAGACGGTCCAGGTCATCGCCCTCCTCCTCGCACGCAAGCGCGGCGGCGAGGCGGGGCCCCACCTGCTCGTCGTTCCCGCCTCGCTCGTCGCCAACTGGCAAGCGGAGCTCGTGCGGTTCGCGCCGGGGCTGACGGTCTACGTCGCGCACCAGTCGGTGACGCCGCGGGACGAGCTCGTGGCTCTGAAGGCCGCCCGGCTGCCGAAAAGGGACGTGTTCGTCACGACGTACGGCTCGCTCCTGCGCCTCCCCTGGATCAGGGAGGTCGCCTGGTCGACCGTCTGCCTCGACGAGGCGCAGGCGGTCAAGAACCCGGGCACCCGCCAGACGAAGGCCGTCAAGGCGCTGAAGGGACGGTCCCGGCTGGCGCTGACCGGGACGCCGGTGGAGAACCGGCTGTCGGACCTCTGGTCGATCTTCGACTTCCTCTCTCCCGGCCTCCTCGGGTCGGCGGAGCAGTTCTCGAAGCTGGCCAAGCGACTCGCGTCGCAAACGCCCCCGGACTACGCGCCCCTGCGCAACCTCGTCCGCCCCTACGTCCTCCGGCGGCTGAAGACCGACCGGAGCGTCATCGACGACCTGCCCGAGAAGACCGAGATGAAGGCGTACTGCCCGCTGACGAAGGGGCAGGCGGCCCTCTACCAGAAGACGGTCGACGAGCTGCGCCGGATCCTGGAGACCGTGGACGGGATGCAGCGCCGGGGAGCGGTCCTGGCCTTCCTGATGCGCCTCAAGCAGGTCTGCAATCACCCCTCCCAGGGAACCGGCGACGGGCGCTGGCACCCGGCCGAGAGCGGGAAGTTCGGCCGTCTGGCGTCGCTCTGCGAGGAGATCGCGGCGCGCCAGGAGAAGGCTCTTGTCTTCACCCAGTTCCGCGAGGCGACCGAGCCGCTCGCCGGCTTCCTCGCGGGGCTCTTCGGACGCGAGAACTGCGGCGGCACGAGCCTCGGCGGGTGAGAGGTAGCCGAGCTTCTCGAGGCGCCAGTGATTGTTGTAGCGGGGAACGAAGTCGGCAACGGCGCTGCGCACCTCTTCGAGGTTCTTGAAGACGCGGCCGTAGATGGCC
>CAIMWE010000287.1 GCA_903845115.1 uncultured Acidobacteriota bacterium
ATGTCGTCCCAGCTGACTTCGAGAGTTCCTCCCACTCCCCCGCGGGGCGGAGAGAGCCGCACGCGGCGCCGACGAGCTCCGGGGACGGTAGGTCCCCTACTCATCCGCATACAGCAAACGCCAGACCTGACCCTTCGTCCGTTCGTCCGCCTGCAGCAAACGCCAGACCTGACCCTTCGTCCGCTTCGTCCGTCCCCTCTTCGTCCCCCTTCGTCCCCAAGAGGCGTTACGAATTGCCCGGCGAGGTCTCTGACCGATTTCCGCCGAGCAGGAGGGCGAGACCGTCGCGGACCCGAGTCTCGTCGTCCGCGCCGAGCTGGCCCAGGACTCCGCGCACCAGGCGATGGTCCAGGGTAAAGAGCTTGAATCGGAGCTTCGAAGGGGCGGGCAGGCCGGCCATCCGCAGATCCGCGATGGGGCAGTCGAGCGGCCACGGCGGGTTGCCTGCTGACGTGATCATGGCCATGACCGAATGGGCGGCCGGGGTATTGAATTGGCCTTCGTCGGAAAGGACCAGAGCGGGCCGATTCTTGGTGGCCTCGCGGTCGGTGAACGGAAACTGAACGCGCACCACCTGGAATGGTCTAAAGGTCACGGTAGGCCTCTTCGTCCTGCACGCTGGTCCACTCCGACAGGGTGGTCTCCATGGCCCTCAGGTATTCGAGGTCGATCGGCTGAACACGGCGCACGCGTACGACGCCGTCAGGGCCGACATCCCAGGCCAGAAGATCGCCCGGCTTGGCGTGAATGGCCTCCCGGATCTGGACCGGAACCGTGGTCTGGCCCTTGGCGGTGAGCTTGCCGATGGCGGTCACGAGAATTCTCCTTACTAGCGGTGTTTCATTACCTCCTTACTATATTGGGGCAGAGATCTCCCGGCAAGAGCCTTGGCGCCTCTGTCCGGAGGGCGACGAGGTCGTGGGTTCGAGGCACCGCTGCCCCGGCGGCGACGAGCAGGGCCTTCAGGAACTTCTCGCCCGCCTGCTGCGCATGGAAGACGATGGCGTCCCACGGGACCCGGTTCGCCCCGATGTTGTTCTCGATGCAGAGGAGGTCACTCTCGGCCTTCTGC
Source organism: uncultured Acidobacteriota bacterium (assembly GCA_903845115.1). Lineage (GTDB taxonomy): Bacteria > Acidobacteriota > Thermoanaerobaculia > UBA5066 > UBA5066 > CAIMWE01. The sequence continues at coordinate 1,073 of CAIMWE010000287.1, forward strand.
ATCCAGGCGTCGACGCCGGCGTCAAGCGGCGTCATGGAGAACACGGCCCTCGGACTCGATCATCGACAGGAGCGTCCCCGGGATCGGGCGGACTCGGGCCACCTCCTCCGGGGTGTAGACCACAAGGTCGAGGCTCCAGGGCCGCAACCCGATCTCCGCGAGGATCCTCGCGGTCCGCTCCGGCGGCCGTTCCGCGGTTTCCATCTCGACGAAAACGTCGTAGTCGCTGTCGGGGCGGACGTCGCCGCGGGCACGGCTTCCAAACAGGACGACGCGCCGGGCGCCGAACCTCTCGACAAGGAGCCGGGTAAGCGTCCCGAGGATCTCGTCTTCCGACGGTCCGCGAACCTGTGTCGGCCCGACCGCATTCATGCCGTCATTATCTCCCGCGCTTCCTCTTGGTCGGTGTATCGCGCGGCAGCCTGGAGCGCCCGGAGCTCCCGATCCCAGGTCTCGTCTCCTTCGCTCTGGAGGCAGACCTGCACGAGAAGCGAATGCTCTCCGGCACGCTGGGCGAAGAAGTCGACTTCCCGGCCCTCCGCCGTCCGAACGTAGGAGATCTCGAAGCCGCAACGCTCCGGCACGCTCAAGCCCGAGAGGAGCTTCACGATGAGAAGGACGTAGAGACGGGTCTTTCTGACAGCGGTCAGGGATAGGAGATTCGATTTTCGAGGACCGTGCGGCTGATGGCCTGGACGGGCTCGAACGGAACAAACGCCCTGGGGGGGCCTCGGACCCGGCCGTCAGGGGGGGGCAGATCGAGAGCTCCTCCCACTCCCCCGCGGGCCGGAGAGAGCCGCACGCGGCGTCGACGAAGTCTTCAAGGGACGCCCCCTGGAGAAGCGTCGCGACGGTGACGGTCACGCCGAGCCCCGACCGGATCCGGTTGCGCAGCTCGACCGCCATCAGCGAGTCGAGGCCCGCCTGCGTCAGGTGCCGCCGCGGATCGAGCGGGCGCCTCTCCTCGATCCCGGGGACACGCCGGACCATCGGGGAGAGCTCCTCCTCGACGAGGAGAGCGCGGCGGTCGGGGGAGGCAGAGAGGATCTCGGCCCGGACGTCGCCCGGCCTGGCGGATGCGGGCGCGAAGACGGACACAGAAGCGCTTGGGAGGTCGGCGGGGAGGTCGGCCAGGAGCGGCGGGACCATCCCTCCCGCCCGGCCGGAGAGATAGCGGGCCCAGTCGACCCGGGCCACGACCGGGTCCGCGAGCGGACCGGCGAGCGCCGCGTCGAGGGCCGCGAGGCACGATCCCGGCTCAATCGGGACGAGCACGAACCGGTCGAGCGGGAGGGAGAGGCTTTGCTCGTGGAGCCGCCAGGCCCCGGAGCGGTCCCGCCGCCGGGCGGACCCCTTCGAGGAGGTCCCTCGCTTCGCCAACTCGTGGGAGCACTCCGCCGGGGAGTACGAGGGCGCCTACAGGTGGGTGCGGGAGGTCCGCGGCAAACCTGCGACCTGGAAGCGGCCGCGGCATCCCTTGTGCTAGTCTAACTTTGTGATATTACGAGATACACTCAGGCGAGTCCTCTCTGATCCATTTGCGCCGCTCTCTCCGCAGCCGGAAGTCACTCGCCGGCTGGTCCCAAGCATCGCTTTGCGTCCGTCGTGGGCCACGATCCTCACCGGGGTGAGGCGCTGCGGGAAGAGCACGCTCCAGGTCCAGCTGATGCGCCACGAACGGGCCCCGTTCGCCTGTAACCTCGAGGACACGCGCCTCTACGGGCTGGGACCGGACGACTTCGGCACCTTCCTGTCGGTCCTCGACGAGCTGGTCAGCCCCGATCAGCCGATTTTCCTGGACGAGGTGCAGGAAGTCGACGAATGGCAACGGCTCGTCCGCGCGCTGCTCGACCGCGGAAGGGCCGTCTGCGTCACCGGCTCGAACGCATCCCTGCTGGGCCGCGACCTGAGCACGAAGCTCACGGGACGGCACCAGTCGTTCGAGGTGTTCCCCTTCAGCTACGAGGAGTACTGCGCTTACACCGGCAAGAACCGAGGCGCCGAGTCCCTGCGGTCCTATCTCGACGACGGCGGGTTCCCGGCCTTCCTCCACGAGCGGCGCGACACCGTCTTGCAGGAGCTACTGCGCGACGTCGTGCAGCGGGATGTCGCGGCCCGTCACGGTCTGAGGGGTACGCGCCACCTGATGAGCCTGCTCCTCTTCCTTTTCGGCAACACGGGCCAGCCGTTCTCGTTCCAGAGGCTCACCAAGAACCTCGCCATTCCCACGGTCGGGCAGACGTCGCGCTACGTGGAGCTGCTCGAGGATGCCTACCTGCTCTTCGCCGTGCCGAAGTTCAGCACCTCGTTCAAGCAGAGGGTGGTCGCCCCGGCCCGGTACTACGCCATCGACAACGGCCTCCGCCGGGCCACCTCGCCCCAGCTCCAGCCCGACCTGGGGCACCGACTGGAGAACGCCGTGGCGCTCCACCTCCGCCGCGGAACTCGCGACCTCGCCTGGGCCGGGGAGCGGGACCTGTGGGAATGCGACTTCGTGACGCAGGAGACAGCCGTCCAGGTCTGTCTCGAGCTGACCCCGCACACGGTCGCACGCGAGGTGAGGGGCGTCGTCAACGCCGCACGGCTTCCCGGCCGCCGCCGGGCGGTCGTGGTGACGCTCGACCAGACCGACCGTCTGCGCGAGGACGGGATCGAGATCGAGGTGGTCCCTGCCTGGCAGTTCCTGAATTGAGGCCGGGATTGACCAGCCCTACAATTTCTTCCGGACATTGACCGAAGGGACTTGCCTCCGGCCGACGCATCACGAGGAGGGTCAATCGTGAGACTGAAGGCCTCCGCCCTGCTGACGCCCCCTGGAGAAGCGTCGCGACGGTGACGGTCACGCCGAGCCCCGACCGGATCCGGTTGCGCAGCTCGACCGCCATCAGCGAGTCGAGGCCCGCCTGCGTCAGGGGCCGCCGCGGATCGAGCGGGCGCCCCTCGTCGATCCCGAGGACGCGCCGACGTCGGCCCACCGCCCCCAGAGGATCGACACGGCGGGAAAGCCGGCAGCGCGGCGGTGACCGTCTTCCAGGAGGCTCGGTCCTTGACCATCGGACAAATATGTCCGAGACTTGGGGCGTGACTGGGGCAGAACTCCTTCGGCATTTGAGACGGCTGGGACGGATTCGGGGACTGTCCGTCATCGTCGTTCGCGAACGCGGAAAGGGGAGCCATGCGACCCTCTATTTCGGGGGGCGACTCACGATATTGCGCGATCCGAAGGACGAACTGAAGACAGGCACGCTGCACGGGACGCTTCGCCAGCTCGGACTCACCATCGAAGACCTCAGGAGGTGACGCGATGACCCAGGATTTCTCCTATCCCGTCGTTCTCAAGAAGGACCCCTCTGGCGGGTACGTGGTCACCTGTCCGGACCTTCCCGAGGTGGTCACCCAAGGGGAAGACAGAAGGGACGCCCTTCTTCAAGCAATCGATGCTGTCGAGGAGGCGCTTGCGGGACGGATCCGGCGCGTCGACTCGATTCCGCTCCCTTCCCCGGCCGGCCGGCGGGACGTCGTGACCGTCCCCCCAATCACCGCGGCCAAAGCCGCACTCACACTCGCGCTTCGCGTTTCAGGTCTTTCGCGGGTAGAGCTCGGGGATCGGCTCGGAATAGATGAGAAGCAGGTTCGCCGGCTCCTCGACCCGAGCCATGCCTCACGGATCGACGCCCTCGCGGCAGCCCTTGCAGCCCTCGGAAAGTGCATCGGAATTCGGATCCTCGACCGGGTGGCCTAGCGGCCGAGGCGGCCTCGGGCCTGCCTCGCACCTGGGGGCATCGGGCCCGGCCGTCAGGGGGATCAGATCGAGATCTCCTCCCATTCCCCCGCGGGCCGGAGAGAGCCGCACGCGGCGTCGACGAGCTCCGCAAGGGACGCCTCCTGGAGAAGCGTCGCGACGGTGACGGTCACGCCGAGCCCCGACCGGATCCGGTTTCGCAGCTCGACCGCCATCAGCGAATCGAGGCCCGCCTGCGTCAGGGGCTGCCGCGGATCGAGCGGGCGCCCCTCCTCGATCCCGAGGATGCACGGGGAAGGTCGGCGGCGAGGTCGGCCAGGAGCGGCGGGATCATCCCCCCTGCCCGTTGGGAGAGAAAGCGGGCCCAGTCGACGCGGGCCACGACCGGGTCGGCGAGCGAGCTGGCGAGCGCCGCGTCGAGGGCCTCGAGGCACGATCCCGGTTCCATCGGGACGAGGCCGAGCCGGTCGACCCCCCGGCAACCTGCAGGCAGGCGTCGAGTAGCGCCGGGTACGAGCGGCTCCCCGCGAGGGACCCGAGATCGGGTTCCAGTTCCGGTGTCAGGGAGAGGCCACGCGACGGTCTCGCGTGGTGAAAGCGACGCACGAAACGGACGGAACCGCCAGTTCGCGAAGGCAGAGGGAGTGTAAACGCCCGGTGAACCGCGTCTGGAAGGCGGCGTAGGCGAAGGGGGATCCTGTCCGCACGGAGGTCTCGTGTGCCGACGAGACGGGAAGAGGGGCGGAATGGGCGGTAGGCGGCCGCGATCCTGATCGGGAACGAGTACGAGTTCGGGATCCTGGAGAAGAAGACGAACCTCTCGAAGACGGAACTCCTCTCTCGAGTGCCCGTCGTCATCTCTCTTCGTTGGCGTTATCCTAGGCGCGGCGATGAGGAGATCGCGATGCCGACAGTGCTCCGGGTGGGGAGATACCGGTTCACGTTCTTCAGTAACGAGGGAAATGAGCGCCCCCATATCCATGTCATCGCTGGCGAGGATCAGGCGAAATTTTGGCTCGACCGAGTCGCTCTGGCGGCGAACCATGGCTTTCCGGCGCACGAGCTGAACGAGATCGAAGGGATCGTGAAGGAGCATCGGGCGACGCTCATCGAGGCATGGAATGAGTACTTCGGCTAGGTCTACCGCGCCGGGCGCCGCCAAGCCACGGCGAGGGCATTTCCCCTCGCAGGCTCTGGCAAAGTCCGTTCGGTTCGACGACGAGATGATGCACGTCGAGCTGACCGACGGCCGGATCATCAGCGTTCCCCTCATCTGGTTTCCAGCGCTGCACGAGGCGAGCGCAGCGGGTCGCGCGAAGTACGAGATCAGCGGCGGCGGGCTCAGCCTTCACTGGCCGGATCTCGACGAAGATCTTTCGGTCGCCGGGCTCATGGCCGGGGCCGACTGGCGATCGGCATAGTCCTGAGGGAATTCAGGCCGCCCCGATCCAGAGGCCCGTCAGCGTCAGCTCGATCGGATCGAAAGGCTCGGCCAGAACGACGTCGTCCGGCAGGGTGATGAGGCCGTCGTGAGTCGCTTCGCGTCTCTCGGCGAGTCCGGACACGTTGCTGGTCTATCCCGCCGAACCTCTTCCTCGCCTGGTCCGAGGTCGGCTTCCTCATGTACCCCGGCCGTCAGGGAGGTCAGATCGAGAGCTCCTCCCACTCCCCCGCGGGCCGGAGAGAGCCGCACGCGGTGTCGACGAGATCCGAGAGGGACGCCCCCTGGAGAAGCGTCGCGACGGTGACGGCCGCGCCGAGCCCCGACCGGATCCGGTTGCGCAGCTCGACCGCCATCAGGGAGTCGAGGCCCGCCTGCGTCAGGGGCCGCCGCGGATCGAGCGGGCGCCCCTCCTCGATCCCGAGGACGCGCCGGACCATCCGGGAGAGCTCCTCCTCGACGAGGAGAGCGCGCCGGTCGGGGGAGGCCGAGAGGATCGAGGCCCTGACGTCGCCCGACCCGGCGGACAGCGAGGTGGACGCGCCGGGGAGGTCGGCGGCGAGGTCGGCCAGGAGCAGCGGGATCCCCGCCCGGGCGGAGAGGAAGCGGGCCCAGTCGACGCGGGCCACGAACGGGTCGGTGAGAGGACCGGCGAGCGCCGCGTCGAGGGCTGTCAGGCACGAGGACGGCTCCATCGGGACGACGCCGAGCCGGTCGACCCGCCGGCGCGACGGTTCGTCCAGCGAGGCCGCCATCCCGACGCCAGCCCACCTCCCCCAGAGGATCGACACGGCGGGGAGGCCGGCCGCGCGGCGGTGGCGCGCGAGGGCGTCGAGGAACGAATTCGCCCCCGCGTAGCCCGACTGCCCTGCTCCCCCGAGGAGGGAGGCGATCGACGAGAAGAGCACGAACCGGTCGAGCGGGAAGGAGAGGCTCTGCTCGTGGAGCCACCAGGCCCCGGCCACCTTCGCGGCGAGGCTCCGGGCGAGTCCCTCCCAGTCGAGCCCGGCGAGGGTCCCCTCCGAGGCGACGCCGGCCGCGTGGACGATCGTCCGGACCGGCGGAAGGCCCGCCAGGGAGTCGAAGAGCCTCGCGACCTGCTCCCTCTCCGCCACGTCGCAACGGACGACGGTGACGCGCGCCCCGAGGTCCCGCAACTCGGCCACCGCCGCGGAAGCCTCGGGGGAAGGCGGGCGCCTCCCCGCCAGGACGAGGTCGCGCGCGCCGCGGGCCACGGCCCACCGGGCGACCTGGAGACCGAGCCCCCCCAGGCCGCCGGCGACGAGCGTCGTCTCCCGCAGGACGGGGGCCTCCCCGGCCGCGGACGGGACGCGCCGGAGCCTTGCCACGAGCCTCTCCCCCGCCCGGAACCGGAGCCGGTCCTCGGGGCCCCCGGCCCGGACCTCGGCCGCGAGGGCCGCCACCGAGCGTTCGTCGCCGTCAAGGTCGACGAGCGTGGAGGCGAGCCCCGGCATCTCCAGCGCGACGGTCGCCGCCAGCCCCCAGAGCGTTCCCGCCGCGGGACGCATCCCTTCGAGGAGGTCCCTCGTCTGGACCCAGAGACGGGGCGGGGCCTCCCTCTCCGAGAGCGCCTGAGCGAGGGCGAGGAGCCCCCCGGAGAGGAGCCGCTGCTCGCTCCACGGGTCTCCCCGACGCTTCTCCGCGCCGGACGCGGCCGTTCCCCCGGCCGGATCGGGACCGCAGGAGAAGACGACGTCGCGGAGGCCCGGGAGCCGCGCGAGGAGCGCCCGGAGCCCCGCCCCGTCGCCGCGGTCGATCCGGAAGCGGTCGGGCCCCTCCTCGGCGAGCTGCTCTCCGGGAAGCGCCACCGCCACCCGCCCGCCGAGGCGGTCGCCGAGCGCGACGGCGAGCCGCTCGTCGTCGGCCACGACGAGCCGTAGCGAGTCGTCAGCCTCGCCGAGCCGGAGCGAGCCGTCGGGCCCGGCCCCCGTGAAGGGTCGCGCGATCCAGTCGACGCGATAGGTGGGCTCGGCCGTCGCACGGGCGAACGCCCTCGCGAAGGCTCCCCTGTCGGCGCGCCGAGCGGCGAGCCCTTCAACCTCTCCGACGACCTTCCCCGCCCCGTCGAGCAGCCAGAGGTCGGTCGAGAAGCTCCCCCCCTCCCCGCCGGGGCGCCTCCTGGCCACGACGCGCGAAACCGTGGCCACGCCGCTTCCGAGCGTGACGCGGTCGATCCCGACCGGGAGGAGCGTCACCCCGTCCTCCCCCTCGCCGGCCGCCCCCCCGGCGACCTGCAGGCAGGCGTCGAGAAGCGCCGGGTGGAGCGTCTCCCCCCAGTCCTCCCGGGGGAGGGCTCCGCGGCCGGAGGGCCGAGGGAGGCGGACGGAGGCGACCGCCTCCCCGTCCCCGGTGACCATCTCCTCGATGCCGCGGAACCAGGGACCGATGGCGATGTCGCGCCTCGCCAGCTGGCCGGCCCAGGCCTCGCCGTCCAGGCGCCCCGGGCCGCCAGCTCCGGCCCCCCGCGAGGGTGTTGCCGGTGACGCGCCGGGAAGGGACGCCGGAAGAGCGGGAGGCGGGGCGAGGCGGGCCGAGGCGTGCTCGGTCCAGTCGG
>CAIMWE010000288.1 GCA_903845115.1 uncultured Acidobacteriota bacterium
ATGTCGTCCCAGCTGACTTCGAGAGTTCCTCCCACTCCCCCGCGGGGCGGAGAGAGCCGCACGCGGCGCCGACGAGCTCCGGGGACGGTAGGTCCCCTACTCATCCGCATACAGCAAACGCCAGACCTGACCCTTCGTCCGCGGCCGCGGTACTCGTGGCCCCCATCTTCCCCTGATCGCCACCACCGGCGGGACCAACGCCAGCTTCCCGGCGCAGGTGACCGGGCCGCGGCCTGCCTCGGCTGCGGCCCCGCGAGCAGAGATCCGCATCGCCTTCCTGGGAAACCGCTCCAAGACCGCGACGGCCACCCCTTCAGCCCACCTGGGGGGGGGCGGCGCCGCCGCGCCGCCGCCCCCCCCCCCAGGCCTTTCGGACTACGCCCTGGCCCTCCACCGCACTACCGCTACTGCCGCCGAAAATCAAACTTCCTATCCCTCGGCGAGGGGGCCGCCTTCCGGGCGCCGATGGCCCGCGCCGTCATCGGCGGCCTCGTCACCTCGACGCTCCTCACCCTCCTCGTCGTCCCCGTCGTCACCTCCTACCTCGACGGGGCCTCCATCCGGGTGCGCCGCCTCCTCCGCTCCCGGACGGGATCCGCTTCCCCTGGGCTTCCCACCGAGGGATAGCGGCCACGGGGGGCGGAAGTGACGGGGGCCGCTTACGAGGTGCCATCGCCGAGGAAGGGTACATCGGCAGTCCGGGGGGAACCGTCAACGGCGTCCAGGGGGATCCCGCGGAGGGCGTGCGAGGCGTTGCGAAGATCTTTACGCTCGGGAGGCAGTACCTCGCCAGCTCCTTCCTCATTTCACCTTGGTTTTTGGCAGTGTGGGTGCAAGAATTCTATGCGTGAAGATCCTCCCCCGCGCCGCCCTCCGGCGCCTCGACCAGCTTCTCCGGGATTTCCCGGTCGTACTCGTGCTGGGACCGAGGCAGTGCGGAAAGAGCACGCTCGCCCGGACCGCCCGACCCACCTGGGACTTCCTCGACCTCGAGCGCCCGGCCGATCTCTCCGTCGTCGAGTCCGATCTGGACGGTTTCCTCTCGGTCCATCCGCGGCAGGTCGTCTTCGACGAAGCCCAGCGGCTCCCGGCGCTCTTCAGCGCCCTCCGCTCCGCCGTCGACCGATCCCCTGGCCGGGGACGGTACATCCTGACCGGTTCGGCCAGCCCGGCGCTCGTTCGCTCCGTTTCGGAGTCGCTCGCGGGACGCGTGGGGATCCTGGAGCTGACCCCGTTCCTCTCGACCGAGGTGGCGGACAGCCGCTACACCTCCGCCCGGTGGTTCTGGGGTGGCTTCCCACCTCTCGCGTCGCGCCCCTCGTCGCTGGCCCGATCGAGCTGGCTCGACGCCTACGTCTCCACGTTCCTGGAGCGGGACCTCCCGGCCCTCGGCGTCCGCCTTCCAGCCCCCCGCCTCCGCCTCCTCTGGACGATGCTCACCCACGTCCACGGGAACCTCCTGAACGTCTCCGACCTCGCCCGATCTCTGGGCGTCTCGCCTCACACCGTGAGCGCCGACCTCGACGTCCTGGAGCAGACCTTCATGATCCGACGTCTCGCGCCGTACCACGCGAACGTCCAGAAACGCCTCACAAAGAGTCCGAAGCTCTACCTCCGTGACAGTGGCCTCCTCCACTTCTTGGCCGGCCTTCGAGAGCCGAGGGAGCTGACCACCTGGTCACGCCGCGGCGCCTCCTTCGAAGGGTTGGTCGTCGAGGAGCTGATCGGCCAGCTGGGAGCACGCCTCGTCCGTCCAGAGGCCTTCTTCTGGCGAACGCAGGCGGGAGCCGAAGTGGACCTCGTTCTGGCACACGGGCAGCGGATGGTCCCGGTGGAGATCAAGCTGGGGTCATCCGTCCACCCCCGTTCCCTCGACAGCCTCCGGAACTGCCTCTCGGACCTCGGCCTCGAGAAGGGCTACGTGATCTACACGGGAGAGGAGCGCCGCAAGATCAGTCCCTCGATCGAGCTGATCCCCTGGGCGATGGTCGCGCACGGGGAGCTAGAGCTGCCGCTGTAGGGACTCACCTTCGACCAGCCTCTCGTCGCAGCTGGCCTTTCCCTTCCGGCATTCGGCCCCCCGCCAGTACCTCGTCTTCGTCCCGGCCCGGGCGAAGTACTCCCACTCCGCCTCGCTCGGGAGGCGCAGTCCCTTCCCGGGCGCTCCAGCATTCGCGACCCCCGGGAAGCCCTGGATGTCGTCCCAGCTGACTTCGAGAGTTCCTCCCACTCCCCCGCGGGGCGGAGAGAGCCGCACGCGGCGCCGACGAGCTCCGGGGACGGTAGGTCCCCTACTCATCCGCATACAGCAAACGCCAGACCTGACCCTTCGTCCG
>CAIMWE010000289.1 GCA_903845115.1 uncultured Acidobacteriota bacterium
CACATGAACTACACGCCGGGGCGCCTCTACCTCGGCCTCGTCTCCGGACCCGCCGCGGCCCGCGCCCTCGCCCTCCAGGCCGCGTGGGCCCTGCTGCTCCTCGGCCTGGGGCGGCTCCTCTGGCGGGCGACGAGCAAGCGGATCGTGGTGCAGGGCGGGTGAGTCCATGACGGGGCGTCTCCGGTTCCACCTTCGGCTCCTGGCCCTCTACTTCGCCCAGTACGCGAAGGCGCGCCTGATGTACAAGGCCGACTTCCTGACGTCGCTCTTCGCGTCGTTCGCCGGGACCGCGGCATCGTTCTCGGTCGTCCTCCTCCTCTTCTCGCGCTTCCCGCACCTTCAGGGGTGGAGCTTTCCCGAGATCGTCTTCCTCTACGGCTTCTCGCTCCTTCCCCTCGGCGTCTTCAACGTCCTCTCCCTCAACCTCTACGACTTCGCCGACCGCTACCTGACGGAAGGGCGGTTCGACCGCGTCCTCCTCCGCCCGGTCGCGCCCCTCTTCCAGATCCTCTTCGAATCGTTCCGGCTCGAGGCGCTCCAGGAGATCCTGACCGGCCTCTTCGCCATGGCCTGGGCCCTGCGGCGGCTCCCCGACCCGGACCTCGCCGGCCTGCTCCTCCTCCCCCTCTGGGCCCTCTTCGGCGGGGCGATCTACGTCGGGGTCTTCGCGATCCTGACCGCGACCAGCTTCTGGATCGAGGACCGGATCGGGCTCGCCCCGCCGGTCTTCAACCTGATGGCCTTCGGCCGGTACCCGATCACCATCTACGACGTGAAGGTCCGCGTCCTGATCTCCACCGTCATCCCGTTCGCGTTCGCGACGTTCTACCCGACCGCCATGGTGCTCCGGCGCCGCGAGTTCCTCCCCTATTTCTGGGCCGTCCCGTTCGTCGCGCTGCTCGTCGGCGCCGCCGCGGTCTCCCTCTGGCGCGCCGGGATCCGCCGGTACGGCTCGACCGGTAGCTGAGCCCTGGCGCGAGCTGCGCGAGCCCAGCGGTCCGTTGCGAGCGGGTGCCCCAGCCCCTATGCTCCGGCGATGCTCGACGCGGGGACCCCCGATGGCCGGTAGCTTCGGCCTCGTCGATCTCGCCGTCGTCGCCGCCTACCTCGCTTTCACCACCGCCCTCGGCATCTGGCTGGGGCGGGGCCAGAAGGGGGCGCGGGACTACTTCGTGGCCGACCGCTCCCTCCCCTGGTGGGCGGTGATGTTCTCCATCGTCGCCTCCGAGACGAGCGCGCTCACCTTCATCTCGATTCCCGGGCTCGCCTACGCCGGGGACCTGGGGTTCCTCCAGATCGCCGCCGGCTACATCCTGGGCCGGATCGTCGTGGCCCGCGTCCTCCTCCCCCGTTACTTCCAGGGAGAGCTCGTCACGGCGTACGCGCTCCTGGAGCAGCGGTTCGGCCCCGCCACGCGCCGCTTCACGAGCATCGTCTTCATGGTGACCCGGGCGATGGCCGACTCGGTCCGCGTCTTCGCCACCGCGATCCCGATCGCGCTGATCATCGGGCCCGTCGTCCCGCGGCAGTACCTGATGCCGTCCGCGATCCTCGTCCTCGGCGTCCTGACGATCGTCTACACCTACCGCGGCGGGATGCGCGCCGTGGTCTGGACCGAGCTCGTGCAGGCGGGGATCTACCTGGCCGGGGGAATCAGCGCCATCGTCCTCCTCGGCGGGGCCGTCGAGGGAGGCTGGGGCGAGATCCTCTCCGCGGCCGGCGCGGCGGGAAAGCTCCGGGCGATCGACTGGTCGACCTCGCTCGACCGGCCGCACACGATCTTCGCGGGCCTCGTCGGCGGCGCCTTCCTGGCGATGGCCTCCCACGGGGCCGACCAGATGATCGTCCAGCGCCTCCTCTCGTCCCGCTCCCTCCGCGACGCCCAGAAAGCGATCGTGGGCAGCGGGATCGCCGTCTTCTTCCAGTTCTCGCTCTTCCTCACCGTGGGCCTCGGCCTCTGGAGGCTCTACGGCACGCGGAGCTTCGGAACGCCCGACGCGGTCTTCCCGACCTTCGTCCTGGAGAGGATGCCCCACGGCCTGCTCGGGCTGATCGTCGCCGCGATCGTCGCCGCCACGATGAGCACCCACTCGGGCGCCATCAACTCCCTCGCGGCCGCCACGACGCACGACATCTACCTCCCCCTCACCGGGCGGAAGGCGGAAGACCCGGAGACCTTCCGGGCCGGCCGCCTCTTCTCGATCGGCTGGGGCGTCGTCCTGACCGGGGGAGCGCTCCTCTTCCGGGAGGGGCGGACGCCGGTGGTGGTGATCGCCCTCTCCATCGCGTCGTTCACCTACGGAGCGCTGCTCGGGGCGTTCTTCCTCGGCATCGGGAACCGCCGGGCCAGCCAGCGGGACGCGATCCTCGGGATGTCGGTCGGCATCACCGCGATGGCCGGCGTCGTCTTCGCGAAGCCGCTGGCGGCCGCCCACCCTTCGCTGCTCGGGTTCCTCGGCCCGTTCGCCGCCGTCGCCTGGCCCTGGTACGTCCTGATCGGCCTGACGATCACGCTGGCGGCCGGGTCGCTCTCCTCGCTCACCCACGCCGCCCCGCCGGCCCGCTGACCTCCCGGAGCCAGGGCGATCGGGCCCGAGGGGTGGCGAGGCTAGGGCTTCTCGGCGCCTCCGGACCCTCCCGCATCGACCTCCGAGGTGAGGAGCTTCCCGTCCCCGGCGTCGACCGCGATCTCCTGCGACCCCTTCGTCCCCGTGAAGCGGAGGACGAAGGTCCAGACGAGGCACCCCTCGTAGACCTCCACGTCGGAGGTGATCACGGAGGCCGGCTTCCTCGGCGCGACGAAGGCCAGTGCGCGCCGCTCGGCCGCCGCCTGCGAGACCTTCGCGAGCCGGGCGAGCTCTTCGCCGCTGGCGCCGCGGGGCGGGCGGACCGAGCACTTCGCCAGACCGGCGGGAGGATCGACCGGAGCCTCCGGGGCGGCGGCCGGCGCCGCTGAACCGGAGGGCTCGGACGGCGCAACGACGACTTTCACCAGCGGGGCCGGCTCGGGAGCGCCGTCGAGGACGGGGTCGTAGACCCGTTTCATCGTGAACGACCTCCGGCTCGACACCTTCGTCGTGACGAGCAGGCGGCGAGGATTCGAAAGGAGCTCCCACGTCTCGGACACGTCCCGGCCGACCGGCCACTTGGACGAGACCACGATCCGCTCGCCCCTCGCCCCCTTGCGCTTCGCCGTCACCGTCGCGGGCCCGAGGCCGTCGTCCAGCTCCCGTTCCTCGCCGTCCGGGTAGATCGTTCTCTTGCTTCCCTCCCCGCGGGTGATCCGGATGGCGTCGCCCTGGTCGACGACGACGAGGCGGCGCGCGTCCTCCAGGAGCTGGAACGCGGAGTCCCCGATGCCGGCCGATCCGCCCCCGGTGCCGCGGCCTCCCCGGCCTCCCATGGGGTTCGCCAGCGGGGCGTCCGGCAGCACCCCCTCCTTGCCGACGAGGTCCGCGATGCGGGTGCTCTGCTCCTCGTTCAGCTTCCAGGTCCCCGAGAAGTCGGCCCGGTCCGCCGGCGAAGGGGAGGCGGTCCCTGGGCGGCTCCAGGCGAGTCCCAGGAGCGTCAGGCCCACTGCCGACAGGGTTCGAAAGGGGTTCATTCCATTTCCTCCATCCGCCGATCCCGGCACGATAGCCGGTCGAAAGCAAGATCTCCACC
>CAIMWE010000290.1 GCA_903845115.1 uncultured Acidobacteriota bacterium
CTCGAAGGCGGAGTGCGTGGCGAGGCGCACCTCGTGCCCGGCCGCCGCCAGCCCCTTCCCGAGCGCGACGTAGGGCTGCACGTCCCCGCGCGACCCGACCGACAGGATGGTGATCCGCATCGCCGCCCGATGGTACCAAGCCGGACCTCGGTATCCTCCGGGGAGGTCGGCGCCAGGAGTCGAGCGGATGGAGAAGGGGAACCGGATGAAGCGACTGGTGGTCATCGGCGCGGGGTACGCCGGCATGACCTCCCCGCGGACGAGCTCGTAGCGGAAACCGTCCTCCGACATCCCCAGGAACTCGTCGGCCGTCTTCGGCGCGCTCGATGTCGACATCGTCTGACCTTGGTTTCCGCTCCGTCAGACGGAACCATACGACGACGGGGACTGACGGGTGAGCGGCCTATCCCTGGACTCCCCTCCTCGACGCGAGGAGCCCCGTCAGGCCGAGGAGAAGCCCCAGGCTGGCCAGACCCATCGTCCCGAGGGTCGGGATGGGCGCATCCCCGGACGCGGTGACGAACACCGTGGGATTGGTCGTCGCGTTCGTGAAGCTCCCCGAGGTCGCCTTCAGGGTGAAGGTGCCCAGGCCCGTCACCTGGCAGCCCGCGAAGGTCGCCACGCCGTTCACCGGCGTGACGGGGTTCGTGGTGCAGCTCAGCGTCCCGCTCCCGCTCCCGCTCGCGAGTGCCAGCGTCACCGCGGTCGCGTAGCTCGTCACCGTGTTTCCCGAAGCGTCCTGGACGTTCACGACGGGCTGCTGCGCCCACGGCGTCCCCGAGGCTCCGGTCCCGCTCGGATTCGTCGTGAAGGCGAGCTGGCTCGCCGCCCCGGCGCTCACCACGACGTTCGTGCTGACCGCAGATGTCACCGAACCGTCCGTTGCCGTCAGCGTGTAGGTCCCCGCCTTGTCCACCTGGCAGCCCGCGAAGGTCGCCACTCCGGCCGTCGCCGCCTTGCCGTTGCCCCCCGTGCACGAGAGCGTCGCCCCCCCCGGGGTCGTCAGCGTCAGCGTCACCGTGGACGAGTCTCCCGTCACCGTGTTGCCGCCGGCGTCCTGGAGCGTGACGACCGGCTGCGTCGGCCAGGCCGTCCCGCCCGTCCCGCCGCCGGGCTGCGTCGTGAAGACGAGCTTCGAAGCGCTCCCGGCCGCGACGTTGAAGGAGCTGCTGACCACGGTCCCGGCCGTCGTCGAGACCGTGCTTCCCGTCGCCGTCAGCGTGTATCCCGTTCCGCCCTTGTCGATGGACAGGCCGGTGAAGGTCGCCTGCCCGGTCGCCGTGTTCAGCGCGACGGTCTTCGTACCGCCGAGCACGCCACCCGGCCCGGCGTTGTTCTGGATCGCGAGCGTGACGTTCTGCGCGGTCCCCGTCACCGTGTTGCCGTAGGCGTCCTGGAGGGTGACGACGGGCTGCGTCGGCCAGGCCGTCCCGCCCGTCCCGCCGCCGGGCTGCGTCGTGAAGACGAGCTTGTTCGCCGCCCCCGCGCTCACCACGACGTTCGTGCTCACCGCCAATGTCAGCGAGCCGTCCGTTGCCGTCAGCGTGTAGGTCCCCGCCTTGTCCACCTGGCAGCCCGCGAAGGTCGCCACTCCGGCCGTGGCGGCCTTCGAGTTGCCCCCCGTACAGGTGAGCGTGGCTCCCGCCGGGGTCGTCAGCGCCAGGGTCACGGTGGACGTGTCTCCCGTCACCGTGTTCCCCGACGCGTCCTGCACCGTCACCGTCGGCTGCGCCCCGAATGCCGTCGAGGACGTCGCCGTCCCGCTCGGCTGCGTCGTGAAGGCGAGCTTGTTCGCCGCCACGTAGACCCACGCCGCCCCGGTCTCCGAGTCGTCCATGGGGCCGCCGACGGTGGCGGTGTTGCCGTCGGCCGAGAGCGCGACCGAGAAGCTCTGGAAAGCTGGGTCCACCGCCCCGGTGCCGACGAGCTTGGTCCCCTGCTGGGTCCAGGTGCTTCCGCTGCGGGTGAAGACCCACGCCGCCCCGACGAGCGTGTTGTCGGCGTAGCCGCCGACGAGGGCGATGTTGCCGTCGGCCGAGAGCGCGGCCGAGGCGCCCTGGCCTGCAGGGTTCACCGCCCCGGTGCCGACGAGCTTGCTCCCCTGCTGGGTCCAGGTGCCGCTGCTGCGGGTGAAGACCCACGCCGCCCCGGCGTTCGAGTTGTCGCGGAAGCCGCCGACGATGGCGGTGTTGCCGTCGAACGAGAGCGCGACCGAGGCGCCCTGCCATGCAGGGTCCATCGCCCCGGTGCCGACCAGCTTGCTGCCTTGCTGGGTCCAGGCGCCGCCGCTGCGGGTGAAGACCCACGCAGCCCCGGCGTCCGAGTCGGCCTCCGGGCTGCCGAGGATGGCGGTATTGCCATCGGCCGAGAGCGCGACCGAGACGCTCTTGAAATTTGAGCCCACCGCCCCGGTGCCGACCAGCTTGGTCCCCTGCTGGGCCCAGGCGCCGCTGCTGCGGGTGAAGACCCATGCCGCCCCGGCGGACAAACTGTCCCGGGCGCCGAGGATGGCGGTGTTGCCGTCGGCCGAGAGAGCAACCGAGACGCCCTGTTGGTTAGTGCCGGTCGCCCCGGTGCCGACCAGCTTGGTCCCCTGCTGGGCCCAGGTGCCGCCGCTGCGGACAAAGACCCACGCCGCCCCGACGTTCCCGTCAACCGTGGAGTCGTCCGCGGGGCCGCCTACGATGGCGGTGTTGCCGTCGGCCGAGAGCGCGACCGAAACACCCTGCGAGGCAGGGCTCACAGCCCCGGTGCCGACCAGCTTCCCCTGCTGGGCCCATGTGCCGCTGCTGCTGCGGGTAAAGACCCACGCCGCCCCGGCGCTCACGATACCCGTGGGGTCGTCCCCAGGGCCGCCGACGATGGCGGTGTTGCCGTCGGCCGAGAGCGCGACCGAGGCACCTTGCGCTGCACCGCCCACCGTCCCGGAGCCGACCAGCTTGCTCCCCTGCTGGGTCCAGGTGCCGCTGCTGCGGACAAAGACCCACGCCGCCCCGGCGCCTAATTTGTCCCTGGGGCCGCCGACGATGGCGGTGTCGCCGTTGGCCGAGAGCGCGACCGAGAAGCCCAGATCCGCAGGGCCCACCGCCCCGGTGCCGACGAGCTTGTTCCCCTGTTGGGTCCAGGCGTCGCCGCTGCGGGTAAAGACCCACGCCGCTCCGGCCTCCGAGCTGTCCTCCCAGCCGCCCATGATGGCGGTGTTGCCGTCGCTCGAGAGCGCGACCGAGACGCTCGTCTGGTTGGAGCCCACCGTCCCGGAGCCGACCAGCTTGCTCCCCTGCTGGGCCCAGGTGCCGCCGCTGCGGACAAAGACCCATGCTGCCCTGGTGGGGTCAGAGTCGCCCCAGCCGCCCAGGATGGCGGTGTCGCCGTCGCCCGAGAGCGCGACCGAGATGCCCTGATGCGAAAAGCCCGTCGCCAGGGTGTCGACCAGCTTGGGCCCCTGCTGGGTCCAGGCGCCGCTGCTGCGGGTAAAGACCCACGCGGCCCCGGTGTTCGAGTCGTCGTCGGAGCCGCCGACGACGGCGGTGTTGCCGTCGGCCGAGAGCGCGACCGAGACGCCCTGCCGTGCAGCGCCCGCCGCCCCGGTGCCGACCAGCTTGGGCCCCTGCTGGGCCCAGACGCCCCCGCTGCGGGTAAAGACCCACGCCGCCCCGGTGCCCGGGTCGCCGTCGGGGCCGCCGACGACGGCGGTGCTGCCGTCGGCCGAGAGCGCGACCGACCAGCCCTGATGTGAAGAGCCCGCCGCCGATGTGCCGACCAGCTTGTCCCCCTGCTGGGCCCAGGCGCCGCCGCTGAGGACAAAGACCCACGCCGCCCCGGTGCCCAAGTCGTCGTCGGGGCCGCCGACGATGGCGGTGCTGCCGTCGGCCGAGAGTGCGACCGAGGCGCCATGCCGTCCATCGCCCCAAAACCCGCTGCCGATCAGCTTGTCCCCCTGCTGGGTCCAGGCGCCGCCGCTGCGGGTGAGGATCCATGCGGCCCCGGTGCCCGAGTCGTCTTCGGGGCCGCTGACGATGGCGGTGTTGCCGTCGGCCGAGAGCGCGACCGAGGAGCCCTGCCTTGCGCCGCCCACCGCCCCGGTGCCGATCAGCTTCGGTGCCTGCTGGGAGAACGCTGCCGCCGCTTCGGCGCCCGGCAGGAGGACGGCACACGCCAGCGCGGCCAGCGCGAGAACTTTCAGTCTCTTCACGGCAAACCTCCTCGAACCGAGCGAAGTCCTTGCCCGCAGGACGTCGCAGGCTGAGAGTGCCCTCTTGCGGGGAGCCGGTCAAGCGCGCGTCCGCCTCGGCGAGGACGGACGCCCCGGGCCCATCGAGGTCGTGGCGGGCCGCGACGACGCGGAACTCTCGGAGTTCGACCTCGACGACGCCGGGACGACCGCCGTCCTCGTCTGGAACGCGGCGGGGCGGAGCGAGCTGCAGTTCCTGGACCTCGCGAGCGGGAGGAGCGCGGAGGGCCCGGAGCTCCCGTCCGAGATCGCGGGTGGCTCTACCGCCCGGCGGGGGCGAACGGCCCCGGTCCCCTCGTCCTCAGCTTCCACGGCGGACCGGAAGGCCAGGAGCGGCCGACGTTCCGCTCGGACTACCAGGCCCTCCTCTCCGAGGGGATCTCCGTCCTCGCGCCGAACGTCCGCGGATCCTCCGGGTTCGGCAAGCGGTTCGTCAACCTGGACAACGGCGCCCTCCGGCGCAACGCCGTGGCGGACATCGCGGCCTCCGTCGACTTCGTCGTGAGGGAGAGGGTCGCCGACCCGAAGCGGATCGGCATCACGGGCGGCTCCTACGGCTGCTACATGACGATGGCGGGCCTGACCGAGTACCCGGACCTCTTCGCCGCGGGGGCGAACCTCTTCGGCATCGTCAACTTCGCGACCTTCTTCGCGCACACCGAGGCCTGGATGGCGGCCGTCTCGAAGGTCGAGTACGGGGACCCGGAGACGGAGAAGGAGATGCTGGCGGACCTCTCGCCGATCCGCCGCCTGGACCGGGTCCGGGCGCCGACCATCGTCCTGCACGGCGCCAACGACACCAACTGTCCCGTCGTCGAGGCGGAGCAGGTCGTGGAGAACCTCCGGAAGAGGGGGGTCCCCGTCGAGTACGTGCTCTTTCCCGACGAGGGCCACGGCTGGAGGAAGCTCCCGAACCGGATCCGTTCGACGGTCGCCGTCACGAGGTGGTTCGCGAAGTACCTCGCGCCGCGATCGTAGGCTCGCCCCCGGCGCCGCCGGCCCCGGGGCTACTTCTTCTTCGCGGGTCTGGGAGCCTCTGCCGCGGCGGCCGGGGCGGGCGTCCAGAAGGCGGGATCACCGGCGGCGAATTCCTTCGAGACGTAGCTCACCTTCTGGCTGAAAGAGTAGACGCGCGCCTCGCTGAAGAGCTGTTCGGCGGCGGAATGATCGACGTACGGTAAGCCCACCCATTCGCCGCAGGCGGTCCAGCCACCGCGGGTGACGAGCGCGTGGACGTGAGGATGGGCCCTCCGCTGGTCCCCGACCGCCCGGGAAATAGCGACCATCCGGGGGACGAAAGCCCTTCTCCTCGCCGGCCGCCACGGCCATCAGCTCGCAGGCGAACATGAAGAAGTCGAAGCCGAAGGTTTACCGCTTCATCGCGGAGATCCCTGAGCACCACTACGTCCCGGCGCTTCTCGACCGCGAACGGAGCTCCGCGGGAAGTCCGCGCTCAGCCTCCCAGCAGCCGTCGGCCCAGCTCCGAGAGCCACAGAGACTCGGCGCCATCGTCCCCGGCCAGGCTCGCGACGGTCGGTGCGTTCAGGAGCCTGGCGATCTCCGCGCACGGCCGCGGCAGGTCGGCGAGGATCTCGTGCAGGACGGCGTGCTCGTGGGACACGCCGTGGGTGTCTTGCCACGAGTGGACGCGGGCGACGAGCTCACCGTCGCCCTCCTGCGGCTCCTCCAGCTCGTTCGGCGCTCCCAGGCCGTTGATCGCCTCGATCACCCGCTCCTTGCGGGCCCCGTAGTGCAGACCGCGGAGCTCCTCGGGCCTCAGGGGTCGGCCCAGGTGGATGTCCTGCCTCCCCATTCCCGCAGGAAACTCCAGGCGGGTCGCGACGGGCTCGACGGGGAGCCCACCGGAGAAGCGCACCGGAACGATGGGGACGCCCGTCTTCAGCGCCAGGTCGACGAAGGTGCCGCTCATCTTCTCGACCCTGTCGCGACAGCTCAGGGAACGGGTCCCCTCCACGTGGACCATGACGGACCGCCCCGGACCCGACATCTCCCTGGCCAGGTCTCCGATGACCCAACCCGGCCGACGCCGTCCGGACCGGCGCCCTCCTCGGCCTCCAGGGGACGACCGCCTTCGGCTCGGCCTCCCTCGCCTTCCTCCGCTTCATGAAGGGGCCGGTCGGCGCCGGCTGTCTCCTGTCGCTCTCCGTCCTC
>CAIMWE010000291.1 GCA_903845115.1 uncultured Acidobacteriota bacterium
CTCCGGGGCGGGACGCGCGGCAGCTCGATCTCGGAGGCGGGGTTGGCGAGGATGTAGCTGTTCCTTCCGAGCCAGCGGAAGAAGTGCTTGATGGCGGCCAGGCGCTGCTTCTGCGTGCGAAGGCCCAGGGGCTCCCCTTCGACACCGTCGCCCTCGTCGCCCCTCTTCGGGCGCCGGTAGTAGAAGAGGAAGCGCTGGTAGCGCTCGATGACGGGTTTGGTGACCTCTGCGGCCTTGGCCAGGCCGCGCTCCTGACACCAGAGGATGAAGGCCGAGACGGCGCCCTGGTGGTTCTGGAGATACGCCTCCGAGTAGCCCCGCGTCCGGAGCGCGTCGAGCCAGCTCGCCAGCAGCGCAGGCATCCCCTGCGGGTCGACAGGGTCGATGAAGGGCCAGGGCTTCTTCTGACCTTTTCCCGGCATCAGAGTGCTCGCGAGACGCGCCGGAGGACGAGCTTGCGGTGGGGTGCGTCGTCGTTGCCGTCAGTACGACCACCGTCGCTGTACGTTTCGGAGGTCGGCCCCTGATGTGCGTTTTCGGCCGTTTTCGATTCGAGACCGTTCAAACCCGCACCAGGAGCGGGCGCGAGGCCTTTTCGGTGACCCGCGGACCCCACCCAAATGGCCCCCAGATGGACCCGCGAGACCTCCGCGGAAGTGCCCTTTTCTTCCGCGGAGGTCGGAGTCGTACTTTCATCCCCCGACGTCCCCCCCACCGGCTCGTGCCGCGGCAGCGGCGGGAGGATCTCTTTCGGGACGGGCAGTCCGTGAGCCTTCGCCAGGGCCTGGACGTCGGCCAGGCCGATGAGGAAGGGGGTGCCGTCCTTCCCCTGGCCGTCGTAGAGCAGCTCGTAGACGAAGGTCTGGCCACGGCCTCCCTTGTGGACGAGGAGGTACTCCAGCGTCACGAGGCGCTGCATGTGACGCCAGAGCTGATCGTGACTCAGGCCCGAGAAGGCCCGCACGTCCCGGAGCGTGAAGCGCACGTCGGAGCGGCCGACGCCGTTCTCCGCGCACGTCATGCGCACGAAGTCGTCCAGGACGAGGAGGAGCCGCCTCGTCTGCGGCGGCAGCTCGTCGAGCGAGCGGCCGAGGACCTCTGCGGCGATGCGGTTCGCCAGGGCGATGTCGTCGAGCGTCGCCTCGATGTACTCCTTGGTCTTCTGCTCGCGCATTCGCTCGCCCCACCCCACCGTCTTCCCGCCCCACATGGCGGTCTTCCGAGGCCGCTGGTACTGGTGGAGAAGCGCGATCGCCTCGATGAGCCCGAGGTACTTCGTGTGATCGCGCCTCGTCCTGGTGCGGTCGTCGAGGAAGGTCAGTTCCCGGACGTAGGGGTTGACGACGGGGAGCGGCCGGAGGAGCCGCTGGAGGTTGTGGTGCCTCCGGTAGACCTCCTCGCGCTCTTCCCTGGCCCACAGCGCTTCTAAGGTCTGGCTCTCACGCTGGAGGCGGTGGATCGCCCGGGTCTGTGCTCGTCCCTCGTCCACCGTGAGCACCAGCGCCCGGTTGAGGAGCTCCTCGTCGATCTCGACGGCCGTCGACGTCAGAAAGATCATCACCGGCCCTTCGACGCGGTATTCCTTCGTCACGAGGCGGCCCGTGCCGGGGTCCTTGCCGGTGGAAGCGATCGAGATCTCGCCTTCGCTCTGGAGGAGCTTCAGGGCATAGCTGGCACGGCTGGCCCCCTCCTCCTCGACGATGGCCAGGACCTTGTGCTTGAAGTCCTTCCCCTCGAAGTAGAAGAGGGCGTGCCCGGAGAGGGCCGAGTACTTCTCGCGGGCCTCGGGCGGGACGAAGCGGAGGATCGCCTCCATGAGGGCGCTCTTTCCGGCCGCCGAGGAGCTGCGGATGATGACTCCGAGCGGCCTCTCCGAGAGGCGCGAGACGGTGCCGAGGTAGCCGAGGAGCCCGTTCGTGGTCTCGCCGACGACGCCGCAGCGCTCGTAGTCGGCGAGGATCCGCTCGATCAGGTCCTCGGCGGAGGCGTACTCGAGCCCCTCGGCGCGGTCTTCGTCGGTCATCGCGGGGACGAGCGTCTTCGGCTTCAGCGCTTCGAGCCGGGCCGTCTCCTGGAGCCCTTCGAGCGCGCGCACGACCTGGCCGAGGTCCCACTTGACGACCTCGGGCCTCACCCCCATCTCGTGCGCGGCCTGTTTCTCGAAGAGTGCCCGCTGGCGCGAGGAGATGAAGTCGAATTTGTCGAGAAACCATCCGGCGATGGGAGAGGGCGGGGCGAAGAGATCGCCCTCGCGCTGCGCCCGGACCGTCACGTGGAGCGAGCCGGACTGAAGCGCCTTCTTCAGGCCGCGGACGCGGTAGCTCCGATCGTCGAAGCGGAAGAGGGCCTCGTCGTCACCGTTGAGCGCTGGGGACAGGACCGTGGCGGTCGACTCAGGGGCTTCGGCACCGAGGTTCTCTTCTTTAGCCGCCCCACCGTCCGTCCCACTAGCCGCTAAAGGAGGCAGCGGGCTCGGAGCGGTAGCCGCCTCTTCTCGCCCGGGCGTTTCCTCTTCGCGCTCGACCTGGGCCGCTTCGGCCGGTGGAGGGACGAGGCGCGCAGCCTCGTTCACGGCGTGCGCGACGGCACGCGCATGAGGCCGGCCGTTCCCCATCCAGACCGCGCTCCGGATCAGGACGCCGAGCGCCTTGGCGGGGGGCTGGACCTTCAGAGCGTAGTCGTTGGCGTCCATCCCCTTCGGAAACTGGATGCGCGAGCAGGCGATCCCTTCGGCCATCAGCTTCTTCGAAAGTCTCTCGGCCGCACCGTCGCCAGCGTCGTCCCGGTCGTAGGCGATCAGGATCTGCTCGGTGCCGTACGCCTTGAAGGCCGCCAGGTGGTCGTGAGTGAAGCCCTCGACGCCGTAGGCGGCCGTCACGTTGCGGTAGCCGGCGCACCAGAAGGTAAGGGCGTCGATGAGCGCCTCGCAGAGGATGACCTCCTTCGAGGCCTTCAAGGCTTCCACGTTGAAGACGCCGCGGTGAGGGCCGGGGAGGTAGAGGTGGTCGGGGGTCCCGGACCTCAGGTCGCCGCGGATCTTCCGGCCGTAGGCGCCCAGGACCTCCCCGCTCTCGCCGAGGATCGGGATGACGAGTGAGCCGGAAAGGTGCTCGTGGCCGCTCTCCCGGAGGACTCCGAGCTTCTGGAGCCTCGTCCGGATCTCCTGGCCGGCTTTTCGGTTCATGGCGGGGAGGCGGTAGCCGAGGGTCCGGTTGGCGTAGCCGAGCTTGAAGTGGTCGACGAGCTCGGGATGGCGGAGGCTGCGCTTCTCCAGGTAGGCCAGGGCTTCGGGACTCTCCTTCAGCGTCTGGTGGTAGTAGTCGATCACCTGGCCGAGCAACTCCCGGTCCGAGGCCTCGCTCTCGAGCGGCGAGGCGAGCTGCGGGACGGTGGTGTGGCTGGGTGGCCCGTCAAGCGACGGTGAGGTCGGGAAGAAGTCGGCGCGCAGGATCTCGACGGCGTGCCGGAAGCTCACGCCTTCGGCCTTCATCACCCAGTCGATCGGCGAGCCTCCGATTTGACAGGAGCCCATGCAGTGCCAGAGGTTCTTCGACGGAGTGAGCACCAGCGACGGCGTCTTGTCGTCGTGCCACGGGCACCGGCCGAGGAGGTTATCGCCATGCGGCCTCAGCTCCACGCCCGCCCGTACGGCGAGCGTCTGGATCGGGACGTCGCGCCTGATCCGTTCGAGCAGGTCGTCGGGGATTCGGGCCATCGAAGACCTCCGTTTCGCCGAGGGGCTGTCAAGAGGAAAGTGAAGAAGCGCTTCAGGGGTAACCGGGGCTTAGGACAGAGTCGACATTATCGAATTATTTAGTATCATGTCAAACAACCGATGCTGAAGAGACCCGAAATCCGCCCCTACACTCGCTCCGCAAGGAGCACAGAAAGGTGCCGAGACCCAGGAAGAACAGCGTGAAGCAGGGAGAGTCGATCGGCGACAGGATTCGAAAGGCACGCCTTACGAAGGGCCTCACGCAGACAGAGCTAGGCAAGCGTGTGGGGCTCTCGCAAGGAATGGTGACGTACTACGAGGTTCGAGGCGTCTCCCCTTCCCCGGAGCTGCTCGTAAAGCTGGCCCGCGTCCTCGATGTCACCGTCGAGGACCTCGTCGGCCAGAAGTCCCGCACGAAACCCTCCGATGACACACCCGATAGCGTCCAGCTCTGGCGACGCCTCAAGAAGATCCAGGCCCTGCCACCGCAGGACCGCAAGAGCGTGCTCCGGATGATCGACGCCCTCGCCGAGAAGACACAGAAGCGCAAGGCGAGCTGACAAACGCCAGCGCGGCCCGCCCCCGTCGCTCTAAACTCCGGTCGTTCGCATCGGAACAGATCGCGCTCGAAAGAGCGATGCAGGGAGCTGGGCATGTTTGGATCGATCGACACGGC
>CAIMWE010000292.1 GCA_903845115.1 uncultured Acidobacteriota bacterium
ACTCGCGCCCGTAACCTACAACCTAAAGACCTGACCCCGTCCGGGCCCCGTCCGGGCCTACTTTGTCACGGTGAGCAGAGGTGCCGAGAGGCGCCAGTTGATGTGGCTGGGCTGGCCGTTGACGTCGACCGCCCAGCGCTCAACGGTCCCCGAGTAATAGAGGAAGGCCATGTATTGATAAGGATTCAGGGAGGAGCTGAACTTCGCCTGGAACGTGTACTCCGTTCCGGGAACGAGCACGGCCTTCGTTCCCTCGAGGGACTCGTCTGCATAGGTATCCCCCATCCCCCAGATGTCTTCGTCGGTCGTCTTCGCGGTGGCGACGAGATTCAGAGTGGGCTTGCTCCCGGAGCCCACGAGCTGCAGCTGGCGATCGACCTCGGTCCAGTAACCGGCTGGCGTGCAGACGTGGAACGGATCGGCCCGGCTGTCCTGGTAGCCCTCGATGTTGGCGTTGAGGGAGCCGGGCCAGCGCACGTGCACGGTCGGTTGCACCGAAGCAGGGTCGATCTTGATCTTGGCCGTGCGCAACCAGGTCGCGCTGAGGGAGGAGTTCGTGGACTTCACCACGCTCTTGTACGTCGTCGTCATCAGGTCGCTCCACCCGTCGACCGCTTCCGTGAAGGAGTGAACCGTCGTGTCGCCCGAGAATGAGGCCGTCCACGGGGCCTGACCGAACCCGAGGGCGTAGCGGCCGCTCGGTCCCTCGATGGCGTTGAAACTGCCGAACCAGGTCGCGCCGTCCACGGTGGAAGCCACGCTGTCGTAGTTGCTGTCGTAGGTGGCGATGGTCAGATTGGCCCCGAGCCGGCCCTTCGAGGTGCTGTTGACGAGGTAGAGCCCGTTCGGTGCGTTTCCCTGCGGCAGGTTCCACGGCTTCAGCCGTTGCACCGTCCATTCCCGCGTCACGGCGCCCAGCAGGTCGCCGGAGGAGACAGACCATTTCAGGTAGGGCCAGTCACCCGTCGCGCCGCCGGCGATGTTCTTCTCTCCGCCCATCCGCGTCGCGACGCCGTTCTGGTCGACGGGGAGGAACTCGCCCACCTGGAAGACCGGTGTCGCACAGAAGGCCCCGCTCGCCGATAGGCAGACGTTCCGTGTGGAGGTCGAGGCGAGCGCCGGCTCGCCGTCCACGTAGAAGACCCGGCCCACGACCGCCGAGGAGGGCCAGGGCGGGTTGAAATTGCCCGCCGTGCCGGGCGCCAGGTAATTCGTCCCGGCCAGCTGGGCCACCAGGAAGTCCGCCCGGGCCAGCGCCTGGCCGGCATCCGTGGAGCCGAAGTTGCCCCAGTCCTGCCGGCCGTCCGCCGCCCGGTAGAGCGCGAGCTGCTCGACCACCTGGAGGAACGCCTCGGCCTCCTGGTTCAGGTTCTGGTTGAAGTTGATCATCAGGTTCTTCCCGCCGTTGCCGTACGACGCGGGCTTCCTGGCCCCCAGGACGTTCCACGCCTCCACCTGCGCCGAGACGAGCTGGGCCTGCGTGCCGATCGCCTTGACGAAGAAGAGCTCCAGCGGCTGGTAGACGCCGCCGAACAGGTCGCACCCGGGGTCCGAAATGTCCACGAGGCAGGCGCTCTGCTGCGAGACGAGGTACTCCATGTAGCTCATCAGCGCATTGGTGCTCCTGCCCATGTCGTCCGTGAGGCCGTGGTAGATCGTGTCCTCGAATTCCCACGCCGTGGTGCCGGCGTTGGTGTAGGTCGGCTTGCCGCCCGCCTGGTTGCCGATCACCCCGTAGGCCCACCAGACGGGGAAGTTGTCGGAGGCCGAGTTCGGCTCCACCGACGGGGAGAGCGGGACGCCCGGCGTCGCCTGGGTCGCGAAGGAGGCGGCGAACCTCTGGTACTTGTCCGCCGTCACCTCCTTGTCGACGTCCGGACAGGTCGACTGCCCGTCGCATCCGGCGAGCGCCCAGCGCGCCCAGGTGAGGGACTGGAGTGTGAGGTAGGGATTCGCGTAGAACTGGTCCAGCCAGACGTCCGCCTGGGCCACCGGCTGTCCCAGCTTCGCCTGCGAGTCTAGGTACGACTTCAGGCCCGAGATCTGTGCCTCCATCGCCGTGAGCTTGTCGTCGATGGCGCTCACGTTGGCAATCAGCGTGTCGAGCTTGCCCTCGATCTGGCTGAGGTCCGCCGCGATGTCGCTTCCCGACTCGCCCCCCCCGAGGGCGTGCTCGATCAGCCCGAATCCGCCGGCCGCGAACTCGAAGAGTCCCGCCACGATGTGGCCCTCGGCGATCTGGGCGGCCCCCTTGGCCACGTCCACGAGCGACTCGGACACCGACCCGAGCCAGCCCATCACACTCGAGCTCGTCCCTCCCGCCAGCGCCTCCGCCTCGTCCCTCGCCCCGGGGGCGGCGGCCATCGCGGGCCCGTTCAACCGCTCGGCGCGCACGTCAAGCGGGATGTTGGTCTTGATCCAGTAGGCCCACCCGGGCTGGAACGGCTTCCCGGCGGCGTGGGAGATGATCGTCGACCCCTGGAGGCTGCTCACGTCGGCGTCGATCCAGCCCATCTCGACCGCGGTGCCCAGACTGACCGGGCTACTCGAGGCGTACAGCTTGAAGTCCTTCCAGTAGATCCCCTCGGCGAAGGGGACTCCGAACAGATGCCAGCCCGGCTCGGCGTGACTGGTCATCGCCTGGAGCGGCCCATACGGCTGCCCGGCCACCACCAGCGCCATCGGCGTCGGAGCGAAGACCCAGTAGCCACCGCTCGGGCTCATTGGCGCCTGGTCGCCGTTCACCCACTCCTGGGCGTTGGGATCCCATCCCAGGAAGAACGGCCATTTCGGGGGGAGCCCCAGGAAGGCGTCCCGGGCCAGCGCCTTGCCGGTGTTCAGCGGCGACGAGACGAGGCTGACGCCGGCCGGCAAGTTGAGGGTGAAGTACTGGGGCACCGCCATGGGGCCTGCCTGGACCGGCCGGGCGTCTGGCTCGAGGTCCGGCGCGGGGCTCCCGGCGAGGGCGCTCGGCGCCCGAAAGGAGAAGAGAACAACGAAGACCGCGGCGGGGACGAACAGGCTGGCTCGATTCGTCGTCATGGCTCGACACTTTCTCCTCGCAAGAACAGACGTTCCCCCAGGGAGTTCGGACCATCCTCCAGGGTACCAGAACCAGGTGACGCAGATCACTTCCAGGGCTTGCCTGGAACGGGGCAGGTTCGCGGGTCGAATCGAGAGTAGTTTCGGGCCACAGGCCGGGAAGCCGGTGCTCGTCAGTCCTCGGGAGCTGGGGCGGCTGCCGGGCAGATGGCTCTGCTACAGTTCCGTCGTGGCCGATCAATCCGATTTCGAAGAACCGATTCGCAGGATCCGCGCCCGGATGACCGAGCTGGAGGGATACCCCGACAGTCCGGCGAAGAGCCGCGACCTGGCGAGATTCCAGGAGAAGCTCCTGAAGGTCTCGAAGGAGATCTACAAGGGCCTGACCCCCTGGCAGAAGACGCTGGTGGCCAGGCACCCCGCGCGTCCTTTCTGCCTCGACTACGTGCGCGTCCTCCTGCACGATTTCGTCGAGTGGCGGGGAGACCGCGCCTTCGCGGACGACCCGTCGATCGTGGCCGGGTTCGGCTTCTTCGGCGACCGCCCGGTCGCGGTGGTCGGCCACCAGAAGGGGCGGGACACGAAGGAGAAGATCCGGCGCAACTTCGGCATGCCCCGGCCCGAGGGATACAGGAAGGCCCTCCGCGTGATGAAGCTGGCCGAGAAATTCCGTCGCCCCGTCCTCAGCTTCATCGACACGCCGGGCGCCTATCCCGGCCTGGACAGCGAGGAGAGGGGGGTCTCGGAGGCGATCGCGCGAAACCTCTACGAGATGTCCCGGCTCGCCGTCCCCATCGTGGCGACCGTGACCGGAGAGGGGGGCTCGGGCGGCGCGCTCGGGATCGGGATCGCGGACGTCGTCCTGATGCTGGAGCATTCGGTCTACTCGGTCATCTCCCCCGAGGGATGCGCCGCGATCCTCTGGAAGGACCAGTCCCGGGCGAAGGAGGCGGCCGAGGCGATGAAGGTCACGGCAGCCGACTGCAAGGCTCTCGGCGTCATCGACTCCGTCATTCCCGAGCCACCCGGGGGAGCCCACGCCGATCCCTTCGTCGCCATCGAGGCGGTCGGCCGCGAGATCGCCGCCCACCTGGGCCGTCTCTCGGCGCTGCCCGTCGAGAAGCTCCTCGACGGCCGGTACGAGAAGTTCCGCCGGATGGGCGTCTGGGACGGGGCCGCGGCCGCGCGGTGACGAAAGGCCCCCGGTCGGACGGCTCGATCCGGCATCTCCTGAAGCCGCAGAACCCGAAAGCGGCCGACCTGCTGGCGCAGGAGATCGGGATTCCCCACGCGCTCGCCCGGGTCCTGGCCGCCCGCGGCGTCACGGAGGCGGACGCGGGGAGGCGGCACCTCGACCCCGCCGGCGGCCGGCTCCACGACCCGTTCGAGATGGCCGGCGTGTCGGAAGCCGCCGAGAAGCTGGCCGCGACCGCCCGCCGCGGGGGCCGGGTGGTCGTCTTCGGTGACTACGACTGCGACGGCGTCGGGGCCGTCGCGATCCTGACCACGGTCCTCCGCCGCCTCGGCGCCGATCCGAGGCCCTTCATCCCGCACCGCCTGAACGACGGGTACGGGCTCAGGTCGGAAACGCTGGAACGGGCGATCGGCGACCATCGGCCGGAAGGGATCGTGACGGTGGACTGCGGCATCACGGCCCTGGAGCCGATCGAGGCCACGGTCCGCCGCGGCCTCTACGTGATCGTCACCGACCACCACCTGCCCGCGGCCCAGCTCCCCGCCGGGGGAATCCTCGTCGACCCGAAGCTCCCCGGCTGCGGCTACCCGTTCAAGGACCTCTGCGGGGCCGGAATCGCCTGGAAGCTCGCGGAAGCGCTCCTGGTCCGGGACGGGGCCCGCGTCGGCATCGGGGAGCCGGAGCGCGGAGCCTGGATGGCGTCCCTTTCGAAGATCGTGGCCCTCGCGACGATCGCCGACATGGTTCCCCTGACCGGCGAGAACAGGACGCTGACGAGCCGGGGGCTCGCCGGGCTGTCCGACCCGCGATCGCCGGGCCTGGCGGCGCTCCTGCGCCGGGCCAGCATCCCGATCGGACGGGCCCCCACCCCCTCCGAGGTCGCCTTCCGGATCGCGCCGAGGCTCAACGCCGCCGGGAGGGTCGACCACGCGTACGCCTCGCTGGAGCTCCTGACGACGACGGACCGGGGGCGGGCGGACGAGCTGGCCGGCCAGCTCGAGGCCGCGAACACGGAGAGGCGCGCGCTGCAGGGGAGGGTCGTGGAGAGCGTGCGGAAACGCCTGGAAACCTCCTTCGACCCGGATCGGGACTCCCTGATCGTGGAGGCAGGCACCCCGGAAGAGGGATGGCACCGGGGCGTCCTCGGGATCGCCGCCTCCAAGATCGCCGCCGAGTTCCGCCGGCCCGTGCTGCTCCTCTCCCGCGAAGGGGAGAACGTGAGCGGCAGCGGACGGAGCTGGGGGACGACCCCTCTCCACGAACGGCTGGCCCCGGTGGCGGGGAGGTGGGCCACCAGCTTCGGCGGGCACGCGCGCGCGCTCGGACTATCGGTGCCGGCCGGGGTGTGGGAGGCGTTCCGGGAGGAGGCCCGGGGAGCCTTCGACGCGCTCCGGGACGACGCCGAGTGGATTCCCGAGGTCGAGATCGACACGGTCCTCGCATCCCGGGAGGCGGACCTGCCGCTCGCCAGGTCCCTCGCCAGGCTCGAGCCGCACGGCATCGGCAACCCGCGCCCGGTCTTCCTCCTGAGGTCGCTGACCTGGGACGGACGGGGGCGGCCCGTCGGCGAGAACGGCGTCCGCTTCGCCTTCGGCTCGGGCGAGGGGCGGATCGAGGCGGTGGGGTGGAGCCTGGGATCGCGGCCGCGGGCCGAAAGGGCCGGCACGTTCGACGTCGTCGCCAACCTCGCGGACGACCCCTTCACGGGAGGAGCGTCCCTCACGGTCCTGGGGCTGGAGCGGGTCGAATGACGACCTGGCGCCGGAAAGCCCGGCTCGGCATCGGCGTCGTGGCCGGGGTCTACCTTCTCTACCTGGGGTGGGCGGTCCGGCCGATGGGAGCGAGGCCCAAGGAGCTGGCCGGTCAGGTGGCCGCGACGCTCGCGAAGGAGGCGGCCGGGATCCGGGACCGGCTCCGGTTCCGCGATTTCGTCTATGACGACCACAGCGCCGGCGGGTCGTACCGCATCCGGGCGAGCGAGGCGCTCGGCTTCTCGTCCGACGGCGACGACGTCTTCCGCCTGATGGACGTGCGGGTCGAGACCGGCGGCCAGGAGGGGAGGCCCGGGCTGACCCTTCGCGCGCCGCGCGCCGAATTCAAGCAGGGGACGAAGGCCCTCCGTGTCTACGACGGAGTCACGATGGAAGGGGAGACCGCTGCCCTCCGGGCGGCGTCGTTCCGGTTCGACTCGGTCAAGCGCGAGTTCCTCTCGGAGGGTCCCGTGACGATGACCCGGGGCCGGATGGTGGGCCATGCCGATCGGGGCACGCTCGAGACGGGCGACGGGCGGGTCCGCCTGGAGGGGCACGTCCGGATGGGCGGGATGGCCGAACAGGGGCGTTTCCTCGACATCGCGGCGCCGAGCCTCACGGTGAACAGGAGCGGAACGATGCTGGCCTCGGGGGGAGTCCGGGTCCGGACCTCGGATGCGGTGCTCCGCAGCGAGACCGTGGAGAGGGTCTCCGACGCCGCCGGAGACCGGTTCCGCACCTCCGGGGAGACGACCGTCCTGTTCCTCTCGGGCGACGCGGCGAGGCGCCTTCTCCTGGCGTCCGGGGACTTCGCCGACCTGGCCCGCGACCGGGAGGGGTTTCCGACCTCCTGTGTCCTCGCCAGGACCGGCGGGACCGCCAGGATCGATCTCGGGCCCGACGCGTCGGCGGGCCCGAGACGGGCCCTGGCTCCCCGCTTCGAGGCGGCCTTCGCCGAAGGAAAGCTCTCGGTCGTCACGGCGCCGAACGGCCTGCAAGGCGCGGAGGCGGCGCCGGAGGACGGGAAGCCCGGAACGGGGCTGAAAGCGCTCCAGGCCGAATGGGCCAGGTTCACGTTCCTTCCCGGAGGAATCGGCCTGGACGTCGCCGTGCTCGACCGGTCGGTCCGGCTCGCGGACGGGACCCGCGCCAGGGTGACGGCCGCCAAGGGGAGCTTTCGGGGGCAGGACGAGGTCGCGGTCTTCACGGGGACGGCGGCCAGCCCCGCGGAGTACCGGGGGGAGACGGCCACGATTCGCGGCGCGGTCCTGCACTGGTTCCGCAAGGAGAACCGGGTGGACGCCTCGGGAGACGTGCACACGGTGTTCAGGGGAGGGGTCTCCGGCGTCGGCGTCGGTGCCGTCGCCGCTGCCGACGCCGAACCGTACTATTCGCAGTCGGACACGCTGCGGATGACGCTCACCGACAGGGTCGCCACGCTGGAGGGAAACGTCCGGGCCTGGCAGAAGGAGAACGTCCTGCGATCCGGGAAGCTCACGCTGAACGACTCCGAGAGGGCGATCCGGGCCGAGGGGAACGTCCGGGCCGTCTTCCGGAAACGGCCGTCGGCGCCTCCGGCCGCGGCCACGGCGAAGTCCGGCGGCGAGACCGTCTCCGCGTCCGGGGACGTGCTGACCCACCGGGAGGCGGAGGGATCGGTCCGCATCGAGGGGAACTCGAACCTGGTCTCGGGCAGCTGGTCGGTGAGCGCGACCGTGACCGACATCCGGCTGACGAAGGAGAGGGCCGTGGAGTCGGCCGAGGCGCGCGGGTCGGTCGTCCTGGACGACCGCGCCACCGCCCGCAAGGGGCAGGGGAACCTCGCCACCTGGAGGCCCGAGACCGAGACGGTCACCCTCGAGGGCACCCCGGCGACGGCCCTGGACGGGAAAGGCAATCGCATGACCGGGGCGAAGCTGACGTTCAGGCAGGGCCGTTCGAGGGTGGACGTGGAGTCGGCCCCGGGCGTCATGAGCGAGGGGACCTACAAGCCGGAGGGATCGTGACGAGCGATGAAGTGAACGGCCGGTCGACGCTGGAGACGAGGGCGCTCGGAAAGTCGTTCCGGGGGCGCCGCGTCGTGAACGGTGTCTCCCTGTCGGTCGGAGCCGGCGAGGTCGTCGGCCTCCTGGGTCCGAACGGAGCGGGAAAGACGACGACCTTCTCGATCGTGGTGGGCCTCGTCGAGCCCGACGAAGGAGAGGTCCTCCTCGACGGCGAGCCGGTCACGGCTCTCCCGATGTACCGCCGCGCGCGGAAGGGGATGGGATACCTCCCGCAGGAGCCCTCGATCTTCCGGAAGATGACCGCGCTCGAGAACCTCCTCGCGATTCTCGAGACGCTCCCGATCTCTCGCGCCGAGCGCGAGGAGCGCGCCCGGTCGCTGCTGGAACGGTTCAAGCTGCCGCACCTGGCCGGGTCGATGGCCGACACGCTGTCCGGCGGGGAGCGGAGGCGCCTCGAGATCGCGAGGGCGCTCACGCTCTCCCCCCGCTTCATCCTCCTCGACGAGCCGTTCGCGGGAATCGACCCGATCACGGTTCTGGACCTGCAGGAGGTGATCCGCGGGCTCGCGACGTCGGGGATCGGAATCCTGATCACCGACCACAACGTCCGCGACACGCTCTCGATCGTCGACCGGGCCTACATCATCAACTCGGGAGCGATCTTCCGGGCCGGTTCCCCCGCCGACCTCTCCAACGATCAGGAGGTCCGCCGGGTCTACCTGGGGGAGAGGTTCCGGCTGGAATGAGCACGCCTTCCCGAGTCGGCGCACAATGTGGACCGTGGCAGCGGCCCTTCCGAATACAGGGGCAGGCTCCTAGAATCGAAAGAGGACCGTGGGACTCGAACAGAAACTCTCTCTGAGACTCTCGCAGCGTCTGGTCATGACGCCGACGCTGCAGCAGGCGATCAAGCTGCTGCAGATGACGAGGCTGGAGCTCTCGGACATCGTCAACGAGGAGCTGGTGGCGAACCCGGCCCTCGAAGAGGAGGAAGGGATCTCGGAGGAGGCCGGAGAAGGGGAGTCCAGCTCCGCGGACGCGGCCTCCGAAGGCGGGGACGACGCGGAGCGGGGCGAGAAGGCCGAGGCCCCCGGGGCCGGGGCCGCGGAGGGGGGACTCCCGGAGCCGCGGACGGCCGAGTCCGAGCCGGCCGCGGAGGCGCCGGGCGAGGCCGCGGCGGAAGCGGCGGCCGAGTCGGCCGAGGCCTTCGAGCAGATCGACCTGGAAGCGTACTTCGGCGAGTACATGGACGGGACCGCCACGGCCCCCCGGATGCAGGAGGAGGGCGAGGAGTACTCGCTGGAGAACCGGGCCGAGACGCCGCCCGGCCTGGCGGACCACCTCACGGAGCAGCTCGGACTTTCGGAAGCCACGGGACTCCTCCGGGAGGCCTCGGCCTTCCTCATCGGGAACATCGATCCGGACGGGTATCTCCGGATGACCCTCGAGGAGGTGGCGGCCGGTGTCCCCTGCCCGATCGAGTGCGCGGCCAAGGCGCTGTCGCTGGTCCAGTCCTTCGACCCGGCGGGCGTGGGGGCGAGGAACCTCTCCGAGTGCCTCCTGATCCAGGCGCACGCCGCGAACGTCGCCTCCCCCCTCCTCGTGGAGCTGGTGACGGAGAAGTTCGCGGA
The DNA here is from genome assembly GCA_903845115.1 of uncultured Acidobacteriota bacterium. Lineage (GTDB taxonomy): Bacteria > Acidobacteriota > Thermoanaerobaculia > UBA5066 > UBA5066 > CAIMWE01. The sequence continues at coordinate 9,626 of CAIMWE010000292.1, forward strand.
GCTCGGGTCGAAGCCCGTGGCCGTGCTGGCCAGGCAGATGAACGTCCCGCTGGAGCAGCTCCAGCAGGCGATCGAGTGGATCCGGCAGCTCGACCCGAAGCCGGGCCGGGCGTACGACTCGTCCCGCACGATCTACGTGGAGCCGGACGTCGCGGTCGTCAAGTCCGAAGAGGACTACGTCGTCCTCTTCAACGACGACGGCCTCCCGAGGCTCCGCGTGTCGCGGCTCTACCGGCACATGCTCCGGGCGAACGACGGGACGCTCGACGGCGAGGGAAAGAGCTACCTCCGCGAGAAGATCCGCGCCGCCCAGTGGCTGATGAAGAGCCTGGACCAGCGAAAGCGGACGATCGTCCGCGTCGCGGAGTCGATCGTGAAGAAGCAGCGCGACTTCTTCGAGTACGGGGTGGCGCACCTTCGCCCGCTCGTGCTGCGGGACGTCGCCGAGGACATCGGGATGCACGAGTCCACCGTCTCCCGCGTCGTCTCGAACAAGTGGATGGCGTCCCCCCGGGGCCTCCTCCCGATGAAGTTCTTTTTCCACTCGGCGATCGCGTCCACGGGAGGCGGCGAGGACGTCTCGTCCCTGGCCGTGAAGGGGAAGATCCGGTCGCTGGTGGAGGCGGAGGACCAGACCCGTCCGCTGTCCGACGCCCGCCTGTCGGAACTCCTGGCCAGGGACGGCATCCGGATCGCCCGGCGGACGGTAGCGAAATATCGCGAGGAGCTCCACATCCCGGCGAGCTCGATCCGGAAGACGGACGGCCCGCCGGAGGCCGACAAGAACGATGAGGCGGCTCTCCCCGAGGGAGCCGAGGAGTTGAGATGAACATCGAATTCACGGCCCGGCGTGCGCGCATCCATATCGGCGTCAAGGAGCTGTTCGAGAAGAAGCTCGAGAAGCTGGAGAAGGTCCTTCCGCCGGACGTCCAGGCTCACGTGATCCTCCGGGGAGAGAACAAGGGGGTCTCCCTCGAGGTGACCGTGGTCGGGCGCCACCGGACCTGGACGGCCACCGAGGCCGGGGTCGACCAGGAGGCGATGGCCTACGACGTCCTGGATCGGATCGAAGCGCAGATCCGGAAGACCAAGGCGAAGGTGAAGGAAGGGAAGAAGCGCAGCCCTTCCGTTGCCAAGGCCGGGAAGCGGGCCGCCGAGGAGGCGGAGGCGGAGGCGGAGGCGCCCAAGAGCCGGCCGGCCGCCGCCCTGCGGCCGGAGAAGGTCGTCGCGCGCCCCACGTTCGAGGAGGACGCCCTCCACAAGTTCGTGAAGTGGAACCGCGACGTGATGGTCTACCGCGACCCGTCCGACGAGACGTTCCGTGTCCTCTACCGCCGCCGCGACGGCACCATCGGGCTCCTGATCCCGACCTGACCGGGAGCAGGCGGGATGAGCTTGGGACGACAGGAGACGAAGCCAGTGGTGCGCGCCGGGGAGCTCTGCTCTCCTGCGCTCGCCAGCCTGGCGCTCCGCCTCGTCGCCGGTCACGGAGGGCTGTCGCGGACGATCGAATGGCCTCGCGTCCAGAAGCCGGGTCTCGCGATCGCCGGTTTCCTGCCCTACGTCCGCCCCCACCGGGTCCAGATCCTGGGCGAGAGCGAGCTCTCCTACCTGAGCACCCTCACCCCCGCGGTGGTCAGGCAGCGGCTCGACGCCTTCACGGCCCTCCGGGTCCCGTGCGTGATCGTCACGAAGGGGCTCGAGCCGCCGGCCTCTCTGGCCAAGCTCTGTCAGCGGCGCAGGATTCCGCTCTTCACCACGACCCGCCTGACGGGCTCCGTCATCGAGGGCCTCACGGCGTTCCTGGAGGAGTCGCTGGCGCCCCGCGTCACCGTCCACGGCGTCCTCATGGAGGTCGGGGGCCTGGGGACGCTCCTCCTCGGCGACTCGGGCGTCGGGAAGAGCGAGTGCGCGCTCGCCCTCGTCCAGCGCGGGCACCGGCTCGTGGCGGACGACCTGGTCGTCATCCAGCGGTTTCCGAACGACGTCCTGATCGGCTCGTCCTCGGGACTGATCCGCCACCACATGGAGCTCCGCGGCCTCGGGATCGTGAACGTCCCGATGCTGTTCGGCGTGGCGGCCGTCCTCGAGCGCCACACGGTGGAGTTCGTCATCCACCTCTCGAACTGGGTCGAGGGCCGGGACTACGACCGGCTCGGGCTGGACGAGGAGACGGAGAGCATCCTGGGAGTGGGAGTGCCCAGGGTCAGCATGCCGGTGGCCACGGGGCGGGACCTGGCCCTCCTGGTCGAGATCGCCTCCCGCAACCAGCTGCTGAAGCGCCGCGGGTTTCACGCGGCCCGGGAGATGGCGGCGAAGGTCCAGGCGGAGATTTTCCGTAAAGAGCAGGCGAGACGGCCGGCCCGCCGGAAGAAGGCCGCGCCCCGCCGCGGCAAGGTCCCGGCATGACCGAGAAGGCTCCGGGGCACTCTCCCGGCCGCCTGCTCATCGTCACCGGCCTCTCTGGCTCCGGGAAGTCGTACGTCGGGCAGGCCCTCGAGGACATCGGGTACACGACCGTGGACAACCTGCCGCTCTCCCTCCTCGACTCGTTCGCGACCGAGGTGGTGGCCGGCCGGACTCCCGGGACACGGACCGCGGTCGTCCTGGACGTCAGGAACCCGGACTTCGCGGAGGTCTTTCCCGGCCTCGTCGAGCAGCTCCGGCGCCGTCTTCCCATCACGCTCCTGTACCTCGACTGCGAGGACCGGATGCTGCTCGCGCGCTTCTCCGAGACGCGCCGTCCGCACCCGCTCGCGAAGAACCGGACGCTGGCCGAGGCCGTGGCCTACGAGCGGCGCCTCCTCGCCGAGGTGAAGGCGGGCGCCGACATCGTCATCGACACCTCCGGGATGACCGTCCACGAGCTTCGGGGAGCCGTCGCCGAGCACTTCCGGGCGCCCGGGGACCCGGGGATCCTCGCGCTTTCCATCGTCTCCTTCGGGTTCAAGCACGGCCTTCCGCCGGCGCTGGACCTCTGCTTCGACGTCCGCTTCCTCTCGAACCCGCACTTCGACCCCGTCCTCCGGCCCCGGACAGGCCGCGACGCCGACGTCCGCCGGTACATCGAGGCAGGGGAGACGACCGATCCCTTCTACCGGCGGCTCATCGACTTCCTCCTCTGGTGCCTCCCGAACTACCGGAAGGAGAACCGGTCCTATCTGACGATCGGAATCGGCTGCACCGGCGGGCGGCACCGGTCCGTCTACGTCGCCGAGAGGCTCGGACGGGACCTCCTCGAGGCCGGGTACCCGGTGCGAGTCTCCCACCGGGACGAGCTGAGAGAGGGGACCGTGACATGACGTCAGACGCCCAGGCGGCAGGCCACGACTCGATCGTGGGCATCGTGCTGATCTCCCACGGCCCGCTGGCCGCGGCACTCCGGGACACCGTTCGCGTCCTGGAGCCCGAGGACCCGAGCGAGATCGACGCCCTCTCCCTGGCGTGGGACGAGGCGCCGGAGAAGGCGAGCGCCAGGCTCGAGAAAGCGCTCGGCCGCGCCGACCGCGGGAAAGGGGTCGTCATCCTGACCGACATGTTCGGGGGGACCCCTTCGAATCTCGCCCTGGCGTTCCTCGACCACGGCAAGGTCGAGATCGTCTCGGGGATGAACCTTCCGATGGTCCTCAAGGCGCGGAGCCTGTCGCGCGAGGGA
>CAIMWE010000293.1 GCA_903845115.1 uncultured Acidobacteriota bacterium
CGAGGGCGCCGAGGAAGAGGCCGAGGGGCGAGATCCCGTGCTCGAAGTACTTCCCGAGGATCGCCTGGCCGGCCGGGTTCGGGGCGTTGGCGATGACGGTCAACCCTCCTCCGGTCACGGCGCCCGCCACGACCGCGTACTTGGCCGCGTCGCTGAACCCGGGGACGAGCGACGCGAGGTAGGTGATCGCGGCGTTGTCGTTGAAGGCGGTGAGGATCGTCGCGCCGACCATGAGCGGCAGGGTCGCGAGGCGGCCGAGGATCGGGGCGATCCACCAGGCCTGGAGCGTCCCGTGGACGACGAGCCCGGCCAGGAAGAAGCCGACCAGGAGCGGCGGGCGGAGGTTGACCGGGCTCTGGACGACCGACGTCGCCTCGGTGAACGCCAGGAAGAAGAGAAAGGCTCCGATGAAGAGCGCGGGGGTGTGGGCGGTGAAGACCGTGAACGCGAGGAAGAGCAGGTGGGTGACGGTGACCCAGGCGGGGACGGGGACGAGCGCCTCGCTCCCGGGGTCCGCGGGGCGGGAAGCGGCCTTCCGCGCCAGCTCGCGAAACTCCCCGCGGAAGACCAGGGTGTAGAGGGTGTTCGCCATCAGGATCCCGAGGACCGCCTTGTCCCCGAAGTGGGTGAACATGAACGCGAGGTCCCATCCCCAGCGGCCGGCGACCATCAGGACCGGCGGCGCGGCGAAGTGGGTGAGGGTGCCGCCGACGGAGATGTTGACGAAGAGGAGGCCGAGGGTCCCGTAGCGGAAGGCGGGCCGGGGGGCCAGCTCGAAGATCTGGCGGCCGAGGAGGATCGCGCAGATGCTCATCGCGGCCGGCTCCGTGATGAGCGACCCCGCCAGCGGCCCCAGCGTGAGGATCGAGAGCCACCAGGCGAGGGGAGACCGCCCCCCGAGCCGGGCCACGCCCCCGAGGGCCCGCTCGGCCAGCTCCAGTACGGGACGGGTCGACGAGATCGTCATGATGACGACCACGAAGATCGCTTCGGTGAAGTTGACCTCGCGGTGGATGAAGCTCTCGGCCGTCTTCCACCCCTTGGCCGCCACGAGCGCGGCGAGGAGGGGAACGACCCAGATCCCGAAGACCGCCTCCACCTCGCCCAGGAAATGGAAGAGCCCGGGGAGGAAGCCGATCCCCTGGGCCGTCCCTTCCCGGTGCCTGTCCCGCAGCCGGTGGGAGAGCGCCAGGAACTGCGGGGCGGCGAACGTGTGGAGGATCGCGAGCAGGAAGATCGCGGTCGCCACGGCGTTGAACGGGTCGACGTCGACCCGGTGCCGGAGGACCTGGAGCAGGGTGAGTCCCTGCTCTCCCGTATACGACTCGAGCGGGATCGGGAACGCTGCGGCCTGGGCCCCGGCTCCGGCGGCGGCGCTCGCGGCTGGGGCGTTCACGGGGGAGAAGGTAGCACGGGGCCGGGCGCCCCGGCCCCCCCTCCTGCTAGTCTTCGGCCGTGCGACTGACTCCCGTGCAGGTCCATTCGATCACCGAGACCGTGTCCCGCTTCGCCGGCGGGACGGCGGAAGTCTTCCTCTTCGGCTCCCGCCTCGACGACCGAGCGAAGGGCGGAGACGTGGACCTCCTGATCGAGACGAGCGGGCCGCTCGCGCTGGTCGAGCGGGCGTGGATCAAGATGGAGCTGGAGTCCCGGCTCGGCCTGCCGGTCGACCTCGTCTCGCACGTGCGGGATTCGGCCTCCACCCCGCTCCAACGCATCGCCCGAGCCCACGCCTTCAAGCTCGAGGCGCGATCATGAGCCGGCCCGCCCTGGAAGCGGAAAGAGCGCATCTCGCCGGTCTTCTCGACGCCATTCAGCGCTGCGTCTATTTCCTGGAGGCGTCGGATCGGAAGCTCGACTGGCCGCTGACACCGGAATTCCTGGAACGTAACAAGAAGGAGATCGCGCCCTTCGAATCCCTGGCCGCCGTCAACGAGCGATTCGCCAAGCTTCAGGATTCTCTGGGTGCCGCCATGCGCCACGCCGTGCTCCTTGCCGGCGAGCCGGGGGAGACCTTCCTGAAGGTCCTCGCGTTCTACGAGAAGGTCGAGGTGCTCGATTCCGTGGCTGCCTGGCAGCTTTGCCGAACGATGCGAAACCTGGCCGCGCACGACTACGAGACGGAGTACGAGGGGATCGCGGAACACTTCAATTCGGTACACGACCTGATCCCCGGTCTGTACGGGAATGCCGACCGATTTCTCGTCTACTGCCGGAACGCCCTGGGCGTCCTGCCGGCCCGAGGGGACTTTGCCGACGAGTTCTCGGCTGTCGTCTGGGGACCTGGTCGTCTTCCGCCCGCCGGCTGATCGAGCCCGATCTTCGGCATCTCTCCCCGCGAGGCCGGCGCGACGAACCCGCAGGGGCGGGAGGAGTGAGTTCCCGCGCCGCGGAGTCCGGTCAGCAGACCCTCCACCACGGGACGGCCAGGACGTCCGGTGCGAGCCAGTCGACCGCGCTCCCCGTGTGGAGGAGCAGGCCCGAGCGGGCGGCCTTGCCGTATTCGGCGCGGAAGGCCCGGAGGTTCGCGGCGTCCTTCAGGCGCGGCCGGCTCGTCGCCTTGACCTCGATCGGCAGGACCCGTCCGCCGGTCTCGACGACCAGGTCGACCTCCTCCCCCGCGCTCGTCCGCCAGTAGAGGAGCTCCGCCCTCTCCGTGCGCGAATCCCTCCAGGCCAGGAGGTCGAGGAGGACGATGTTCTCGAGGTGCGCTCCCGACGGCTCGGAGTCGCCGCCGAGGTGCAGGGCGAGGCCGGCGTCTCCCCAGTAGACCTTCGGCGACTTCACGAGGCGCTTCGTCCGGTTGACCGAGTAGGCCGGAAGCCTCACGAGGAGATAGGAGGTCTCGAGGAGATTCAGCCAGCGGTGGACGGTCGGTTGCGGGATCGCCACGTCGCGCGCCACCTCGGACTGGTTGAAGAGCTGTCCGAGACGCAGGCACG
>CAIMWE010000294.1 GCA_903845115.1 uncultured Acidobacteriota bacterium
CGAATCCGTCGTCGAAGGCCATGGGGTCTCCCGTCGCCAGGTGCGCCCGCGCCGGGCAGAACCAGCGCGCGGCGAAAGGGCCGTCCATCAACGCGAGCCTGTCGTTCGCCTGCCGCGAGATCGCCACGGCCTCCTCCCGGGCGGGGGAGTGGCGCCAGAGCTGTTCGACGGAGGTCTGCCTCACATTGCCCAGGCTCGACACCCTCCACTGCAGGCAGGGGTAGGCGTTCCCCTCCGGGTCGATTGCCAGGCCGCTCCACCCGACGCCGCAGTTCAGCTCGCCCGGCGTCCTGGGTCTCGGACGCCTCAGCAGCCCTTCGTCCGCGAGGCGGCCGAAGAGTCTCTCCATCGCCTCGACCGGCGCCGAGTACGCCAGCGGCCCCGGGTCGCCGTCGTCCCTCGGGACCACGAGCGGGTCGATGGCGTACGGGATCTCCCTCTCCGCCGCCATCCGGGCCATCTCCTCCCACTCGCCCGCGTTGAGGTTCGTCAGCGGCGTCTTCAGGACGACCCGGACTCCCGCGCCCCGCAGGACGTCCACGGCCTGCCAGACCTCGTCGAATGACCCCGGCCGGGCAGTGACCCTGTCGTGCGTTTCGGCGCTGGCCCCGTGGAGGCTGATCTCGACGTCCTTCACCCTGATCTCGGCCAGCTCGCGCGCCAGTTCCGGTGTCACGAGGCTTCCGTTCGTGAGGACCTTGACGACGAGCCCCTTCCGGCGCGCCGCGCGAGCGATCGAGAGAAAGTCGGGGTGGGCTAGGGGATCCCCGCCGGTGAGGCTGACGCCGAGCGTGCCGAGGGCCCGCAGGCCGTCGAGGACGCCGATCCACTCCTCTCCGCTCAGGGGGTCGACGTCGTGGTGGCGAGGGTTGTAGCAGAAGAGGCAACGCCAGCGGCAGGCGTAGGTCAGCTCGAGGTGCGCCTTCACGGGGATCGGATCGCGCTGCGCCCGCCCGAGGGCAGCCTGAAGCCGGGAGGGGGCCGTGGTCGCCGTCAAGGAGTGATCCTGAAGCTCACGCTGCACGGGCTCGACCCGTCGCTCGTGCGCAGTTCCGCCTTCCACGCGCCGTAGAGCCCCCCCTGCTGGATGGAGGTGCCCCCCACGAGGAGCGGCGGCAGGGAGAGGAGGAGACTCCGGGGAGCGCTCCCTGGGCGCGTGTCGGGGACGGGATGGACGACCGGCAGAGGTTTCTGGTAGCCCGGCAGGAGCCGGCTCTTCTCATCCTTCGCGTCCCCGGTCGATCTCCCGATCGGGATGTCGATCTCCTGGTAGAGGTGCCCCTTGGGAGTGAGGAACGTCAGGACCGCCGTCCTCGGGGTCTCCCCCGAGGGCCCGGGAACGAAGGACGCCGTGAAGACGATGTTGACGGTGCTGGTCGCCGGGAAATCCCCCTTGACCGCCCCGGGAGCGGCCGGCCGGGCTGGCTGGGCCGGCTCTGCGGCGGCGTCGAGGGCGATGCAGCCCGCCCGCGCTGCCGCTGGCTCGGCGCCCCGGGCAGGCGCCGCCTGGAGGCACGTGAAAGAGGCCCAAAGGAGGAACGCCGCTGCCTTTCTCATGGCTCGCCCTTCCTCAACTCGATGTCAGCGGCACCTGGACGGCGTAGACGACGCCCGCCTCGGTGCCGACGTAGAGCATCTGGTCGAGGCCGTTGTAGGCCGGGGTCCC
>CAIMWE010000295.1 GCA_903845115.1 uncultured Acidobacteriota bacterium
GCCAAGGAGATCGTCTACGCGCGGGCGATGACCGACCCCGACCCGGCGGTCGTCTTCCGCGAGGCGAACCGGCGGATCTACGCCATCAAGCGGCGCATGTTCGTGGCCCTGTCGTACTTCGTGGTCGACCCCGAGGCGCTGACGCTCCACTACACCATCGGGGGACAGCCCGCGCCGCTGCTGGTGCGGGGGGAGGCCGGGGCCGTGGAGATCCCGTCGCCGGACGTCCGGCTCCCCCTGGGCGCGCTCCGGGACACGGTCTACGACGCGCGGACCTTCTACCTCAGGAGGGGCGACCTCCTCCTCTTCTACACCGACGGCCTCAACGAGGCGATGTCGGCCGAGCAGGTCCCGTACGGCGACGAACGCCTGAAGGCGTCCCTCGTCCGGCACGCCGCCCGGCCGCTTCCCGAGCTGGCCGACGAGCTGCTCGAGGACATCCGCCAGTTCACCTTCGGGGCCGAGCAGTACGACGACCAGACCTTCGTCCTGATGCGGGTGGACGGGGGAGAAACCTCCCTCCGCCTGGGTCGTATAGAAGCTGGGAGGGCTGCGGAATGACGGTGAGCCGGAAGTGGCAGGTCGGGACGGCGGCCGCGGTCCTCGCGGTCGCCGCCGGGAGCGCCGCGGCCTACTACGTCTCCACGCGGAGGGAGGTCACGACGTCGTCCGCGGAGGCGTACGAGGCCTACCGCAGGGGGCGCGAGAACGAGCTGAAGCTCTACCGGCGGGAGGCGGCCGCGGCCTACGCGGAGGCGCTCGCGAAGGACCCGGGCTTCTTCATGGCGATGCTCCGCCTGGCGGTCCTCTCCCAGGACAGGGACCCGGACCGGTCCCGCTCGCTCCTCCTCGGCGCCTCGAGGTTCCGCGACGCGGTGTCGGCCCGGGAGCGGCGCATCTTCGACATTTGGGCGAAGCTGATGATCGACAAGGACGTCCCGGCCGCCGAGAGGCTGACGGACGAGTACCTGAAGGCCTACCCGGACGAGCCCGAGGGGTACCAGTTCCGGGCGATGCAGCTGATGAAATCCGGCCAGGCCGACAAGGCAATGGAGGTCTTCGCCCACCTCCTCTCGGTCAACCCCAACTACGCGATCGCGTACAACATCATCGGCTACCAGTGGATGGGGCGCGGCGACTTCGCCAAGGCGGAGGACAACCTGAAGAAGTACCGCTTCCTCGCTCCCGACCAGGCGAACCCCTACGACTCGCTCGGGGAGCTCTACGCCAACACGGGCCGGTACGAGGAGGCCGAGGAAAACCTGCGGAAGGCCCTCGAGCTCAAGCCCGACTTCTTCCCGGCCATCGGTCACCTCGCCTCGGTGGCCGTCGGACGGGGAGATTTCAAGGCGGCCGGGGCCCTTTTCCACCAGGCGGCCAAGCTCGCCGACGAGATCGGCTCCGCCACTCACCTCGCGATCGGCGAGGCGCTCTCGGCCATGGAGGCCGGCGACCGGGCCGGGGCCGCCGCCCTGCTCGACGCCAATCCGGTGCTCGCGACGGAGCCGGGCGAGCGGACGAAGGAGCTGCGCGAGGTCGTCGCCCTGGTGCGGGGCGGGATCATGGGAGGGGGGGCCGTCCCGTCCCCGCCCCCGGCGCCCAAGACAGATCACGGATCGTCCGGGGAGCAGCGTCGTCTCCTGGCATATGGCCTGGCCCGCGCGATCCACGAGGTCCGGGCGGGCGACCTGACTGGGGCCAGGTCCCTCGTGTCGAAGGAGTTGCCTGCCTACGCCGCGAGGACCGGGGAGTTCGACTACTACCCGTACTTCCCGATGCTCTGGGTCAGCCTGGCCGGCGAGCTCGGCCGGGCCGGGGCGGCCGGCGAGGCGGCGGAGATCCTGAAGGTCGTCCTGGCCCGGAACCCGAGGTTCCAGCCGGCCCTGGACGCCCAGCGGCGGATCCGAGGAGAGGCGGGAGCGGCCACGATTCCGGCCGCGCCGGGGGCATGACGGCCGACTCTCCCGGGAGCCGCCCGGCCGATCCGGGGACCTTCGCCCTCAAGAAGAAGGTCCTCCGGCTGGAGACCCTGTACGACATCAGCCGGTCCCTCGCCCAGGC
>CAIMWE010000296.1 GCA_903845115.1 uncultured Acidobacteriota bacterium
ATGGCCCGGTAGGGGATGTTCAGCTTGTCGAAGTCGTCGACCAGGGCCGACGGAAGGGTCAGCTGACGGAGGATGAAGTTCAGCTTCTGCCCCTGGACCAGACCCGTCGGGAATGCCGCGTGACCGTTCTCGATTCCGAAGGTCAGCTTGGTGAGGAAGGAGGCCTCGTCGAACTTGCGGCGGAACGGCTTCTCGAATCGGGGGACCTTGTCCTCGAAGGAGCCGTCCCAGTCCATCGTGGCGAGGGCGTCCTCCATCTCCTGGGGCGACATCCCCGTGGCGTAGAGGCCGCCGACGATCGACCCCATGCTGGCGCCCGCGATGAGGTCGACCGGGACGTGGATCTCCTCCAGGACCTTCAGGACGCCGACGTGCGCCGCCCCGCGGGCGCCGCCGCCCGAGAGGACGAGCCCGAGCTTGGGCCGAGCCGGGTCACCGTCTCTCGGGAACTGCGCGAGGACAGCCTGGGTCGAAAAGAACAGAAGAGCGGCACCGGCAGAAAAAACGCGGAACACTCTCAAGGCTCCTCCTCGCGGGCCCCGTCCCGAGAGAGCAGCCAGGTCCCTGCCACGGGTCCGCGTGGGCAGGCTAGCACTTGTCCGCGTCTGCGGAGCAGGCCGGCGGCTCAGGGCTCGACGAGACCGCGTTTGATGGCGAAGTGGGCCAGCTCGGCGTTCGTGGGAAGCGTTAGGATGTGCCCTGACGTTCCGCGAAAGGAAGAAACGAACATGTCGCGAATCCCGCGTCGACCCCCCCTCCAGAGCGGGTCCTTCCGTTCGATCGTGGCGCTCCTCTGCACCGCGCTCCTCGTGTCCGGTGACGGCGTGCTCCTCGCACAGCAGGCGAACCCGGCAGCTGCCGCGGCTCCCGCCGGCGACGCGGCACCGCAAGCGCCGAAGATCCCGCCGGCGCAGCTCGATTCCCTGGTCGCTCCGGTCGCGCTCTACCCCGATCCCCTCCTGGCCCAGACGCTCGTCGCGGCCACCTACCCGCTCGAGCTGATGCAGCTCCAGCAGTGGCTGACGAAGAACAAGAACCTGAAGGACAAGGCATTGGCGGACGCCGTCGCCAAGCAGCCGTGGGACCCCTCCATCCAGTCGATGGCGGCCTTCCCCGACGCGGTGAAGCGACTCTCGGACGACCTCCAGTGGACGACGGACCTCGGGAACGCCTTCCTCGCGCAGCAGGCCGACGTCATGGCGGCCGTCCAGCGGATGAGGAAGAAGGCCCAGGAAAAGGGCGCCCTCAAGACGAACGAGCAGCAGAAGGTGGAGACGAAGGTCGTCGAGCAGCAGACGGTCATCATCGTGGAGCCGGCGAATCCGCAGGTCATCTACGTCCCGGTCTACAGCCCGACAGTGGTCTATCCTCCGCCGGTCTATCCCTACCCGCCGATCTACTACCCGCCCCCGCCCCCGCCCGGGGCCGCGTTCATGACCTTCACCGCCGGCGTCATGATGGGCGCGGCCCTCTCGGGCGGCACCTGCTGCGGCTGCGGCTGGGGCCACAGCAACGTCACCGTCAACGTCAACAACAACTACAACGTCAACTACAACAAGAACACGAACGTCAACTACAACAAGAACCAGAACGTCAACGCCGGCGGGAGCAACACCTGGCAGCACAACTCCGAGCACCGCGGCGGCGCCCCCTATTCGAACCAGGCGACGGCGAGCAAGTACGGCGGAACGGCCCAGGGCGCCTCGAATGCCAGCCGGCAGGCGAGCGCTCAGCAGTCGGCGGCGCGCCAGTCCGGTGCCGGAGCGAGCCCCAGCGCGAGCACCGCGTCGAGGGGTGGCAGCGGAGCTGGAGCCAGCCCCAGTGCCAGCTCGGCGTCGAGAGGCGGCAGCGGAGGGGGAGCGAGCCCCAGCGCCAGTTCGGCCAAGAGCGGCGGCTCCGGTGCGTTCGGCGGGGGTTCCGGCGGATATAGCGGCAGCAGCGCCAAGGCGAGCAGCGACCGGGGCGCCTCGAGCATGAGTTCGAAGAGCGGGGGCGGAGGCGGATCGAGAGGCGGCGGGGGACGCAAGAGGTGAATGAGATGAACGCGATGACGAGAGTTCCGTCCCAGGTCACCGGCAGGGCCCGTCTGCCCGTCCTGTTCGCCGCGGCCGCAGCTTGCGTCCTGTTCTGCGGGCCGGCGCTTGCGGCAGAGCCGCAGGCAGGGAAGAAGAGCCCGGCCCCGGCCCAGCAACGTTCCTTCGACACGCCCAAGGCGGCCGCCGAAGCGCTCGTTGCCGCGGCCGATCCCTTCGACGTCGACGCGCTCAAGGCGATCTTCGGACCCGCCGGCGCGGACCTGATCGCCACCGACGACCCGGTTCAGGATCGGAACCAGCTCTCTGAATTTGCGACGAGAGCCCGGGAGAAGAGCACGATCGTCCCGGACGCGAAGAACCCTGACCTCGCGAGGCTCTGGGTCGGGGATCAGGACTGGCCGATGCCGATCCCGATCGTCCGCAAGGACGGCAAGTGGTCCTTCGACGCGAAGGCGGGTCGCAGGGAGATCCTCTACCGCCGCGTCGGGAGGAACGAGCTGGATGCCATCGAGCTCTGCCGTACCTTCGTCAGCGCGCAGCGCGAGTACGCGCTCGAGAAGCGCGACGGGTCTCAGGTGAACCAGTACGCGCAGCGGAACATCAGCGCCCCCGGCAAGCAGGACGGACTGGCGTGGCAGAACCCCGACGGGACCTGGGGGGGGCCGCTCGGGGAGCGGGTCGCCGGCGCGATCGCCGAGGGCTACGGGGGTACGGGCAAGCCGGCTCCCTACCACGGCTATCTCTTCAAGGTGCTGAAGGGCCAGGGCCCGGCGGCCCACCTCGGGGAGATGGACTTCGTCGTGAAGGGCGCCATGATCGGTGGCTTCGCGCTCGTCGCGGCTCCGGCCGAGTACGGCGTGACCGGAGTGAAGACGTTCATGGTTAGCCACGACGGCGTCGTCTACGAGAAGGACCTCGGCCCGAAGTCGGTGGAGTCTTTCCGTAAGATGGAGCGCTTCAACCCGGGCAAGGGCTGGAGACCGGTGGAGGTGCCCTAGTCGGACCCGCTGTTTTCCGGGGACGAGCCTCGAAGATTCCGAGTTCACACGCCTCCGCCTCGCGAGTAAAATCGGTTCGACGTGGTCGTCGCCTTCGGTCTCGCGACCGAGGTTTCCCTGGTCAAGGAGCAGTACAGAAAGAGAGGAATCATGAAGAAAACGGCTCTCCTCCTCACCGGCCTCGTGGCCCTCGTCGCCGTTGCCCCGGTGGTTCACGCCCAGGTCCAGGGCATCGAAATCACTCCGACCTTCGGCTACCGCTTCAGCGGAAACCTCTCCTCGCAGCAGAGCTACATCGGCTACTACATCGACAGCATCAAGGTCCCCAACTCCGTCTCCTACGGCCTGACCCTCGAGTACCCGTTCCACCCCAGCATGAACGCGGAGATCCTCTGGAGCCACCAGGCGAGCAAGATCGAAGTCACCGGAAAGCCTGTGACTCCCAGCGGCTCCTACAGCACCACGACCATCGCCGACCTGGGCATCGACACGATCCAGGCCGGAATCCTCTGGCAGTCGGGTCGCTCCGGCGACCGGTTCCGGGGCTTCTTCGACCTCCTCATCGGCGCCACGATCCTGTCGCCGTCGAACTCGGCCGTCCCGATGTCCTCGCTCACCCGGTTCTCGGCGAGCATCGGTGGAGGGGCGAAGCTCTTCGTCAGTGACAACATCGGCTTCAAGTTCAGCGCCCGGTACATGCCCGTCTACATCAACTCCAGCGACTCCGGGTACTACTACTGCGACGAGTACTGGGGCTGCTACACCTACTACAACACGACCTACCTGAACCAGTTCGACACCTCGGCCGGCCTGATCATCCGGTTCTGAGCTCTCCCCGAACCCTGGGCCTCCGGGCCCCCGGCGCCCTGCGCGCCCGGGGGCCCTTCGTTTTGGCCTTCCCCGGACGCCCGGCCATCACGGGGAGATGCGGCCAGCCGGAATCCGTTCGAAGGACAGGGCACCTCAGCGGGGGCCGAGGCGCCTCTTGAGCTCGCCGGCCTCCGGGCGGGAGGAATCCAGAGCGGCCATCCGGTCCGCGAG
>CAIMWE010000297.1 GCA_903845115.1 uncultured Acidobacteriota bacterium
CGCTGCCGGGCCGTTATCTATTCAGTCTTCGAGCTCGGGACAGAAAGTGTACGGAGGCCAGGGGCCGGAAAGCTCCAGCCGGAGCCCCTTCGCGGCAAGCGACGCGCCCCCCTCCGCCACGGCCGTCCGGAGACGGTCCTCGGCACCCGCGTCGACGAGGAGAGCCCAGGAGAAGGCCGTCTCCTCGCCGGGAGCGGCGTCCCCGGCCCTCGAAGGGGTCCGGCTCCTGGTCGCACGGGAAAGGGCGGCGAGCTCCGTGACGAGGGGGGAGGTCGTCTCTTCCACCCATCGCTGGAGCCGCTGCTCGGCCTCGCTCCGGAGGCGCCTCTCCTCGAGGTACCGGCGCCCGGGCGAGAGGGTCGCAAGGGCTTCGTCCGGGGGCATGCCGTCCGCGACCAGGGCCTCGAGCGCCCGCGGACGGTCGAGGACGCCCCTGACGCCCCATTCCGAGGCGCCTTCGGTCGAATCGAGGAACGTCGAGATCGCCACCTCGTGCCGTTCGAGGAAGGCCCGGAGCCGCTCCTCCCCGGAGAAGAGCGTCCCGAAACGGGCCGGCAGGACCGGACCGGACGAGAGGAGCGTCCCGAGAACCTCCTGGTGGCGCACGGCCCTCGGCCCGATCCACTTCAGGTCCGCCAGCCGCTCGTCGCCGCCGGGACCGGTGAACAGGGCGGCGTCCGTTTCCACGACGACGGCGCACAGCGCCCCGCACGTCACGGCCGACGTCGCGGCCTCCGGCTCGAGAGCGGGGAGGCCCGAGCCCCTCCCCGCCATTCCCGACCGGACGACTCCGAAGAGATAGAGCGCCAAGCTAGCCTCCGCGAACCTCCTCGAGGGCGGCCTTCAGGTCGTCGGCTCCCAAGACGAGCTTGACCTTCTGCTTCTTCCCATCCCGCTCCGCGGCGATGACTCGCCGTACCGCGCAAAGCGCGGCGCGGGCACAGACCTGAGCGATCTCCGCGCCCGAGAGCCCCTCCGCCCGCCGGGCGAGCTCCCCGGCTTCGATGCCCGGGCCGACCGGTTTGTTCCGCAGGTGGATCTCGAAGATCTCCTTCCGCGCCGCCTCGTCGGGACCGCCCAGCTCGAGCACGTAGTCGAAACGGCCCGGCCGCAGGATGGCCGGGTCGATCCGGTCGGCCCGGTTCGTGGCCGCGAGGACGACCACGCCCTTCAGCTCCTCGATCCCGTCCATCTCGGCGAGAAACTGCGAGAGGACGCGGTCCGCGACAGGGGATTCCGACGCCCCCTGGCTCCTCATCGGGACGAGGGCGTCGATCTCGTCGAAGAAGATGATGCACGGCGCCGCCTGCCGGGCCTTGCGGAAGACCTCCCGCACCTCTCGCTCCGACTCCCCGACGAACTTCGAGAGGAGCGACGGCCCCTTGACCGAGATGAAGTTGACCCCGCTCTCCGTCGCCACCGCCCGGGCCAGGAGCGTCTTGCCGCACCCCGGGGGACCGGCGAGGAGGATCCCCTTGGAAGGCTTCACCCCCGCACGGGTGAAGAGCTCCCCGTGCTTGAGCGGCCACTCGACCGCCTCGATCAGCCGCTGCTTGGCGTCGAGCAGGCCCCCCACGTCCGCCCAGCGGGTGTCGGGGACCTCGACGAGGACCTCGCGCAGGGCGGACGGCTCGACCTCGTTGAACGCGGTGAAGAAATCGTCCCGCGTCACCTTGAGCGAGGCGATCTGGGCGTCGGTGATGTTCGCGATGTCGAAATCCTCGCTCGCCATCAACCGGCGCAGGCAGCTCATCGCCGCCTCGCGGCAGAAGGCCTCGAGGTCCGCTCCGACGAACCCGTGGGTCCGGTCCGCCAGCTCCTGAAGCCCGACGTCCTCGGTGAGGGGCATGCCGCGGCTGTGGATCTCCAGGATCTCGAGCCGGCCCGCCTTGTCCGGGATCGGGATCGTGATCTCCCGGTCGAAGCGGCCCGGGCGCCTGAGCGCCGGGTCGATGGCGTTCGGGATGTTCGTCGCCGCGATGACGATGACATTCTGGCGGCGGTTCAGCCCGTCCATCAGGGAGAGGAGCTGGGCGACGACCCGCTTCTCCACGTCACCCACCACGTGCTCGCGCCTGGGGGCGATCGAGTCGATCTCGTCGAGGAAGATGATGCTAGGGCCCTTGCGAGAGGCCTCCTCGAAGATCTTCCTGAGGTGCGCTTCGCTCTCCCCGTAGAACTTGTGGATGATCTCGGGGCCGCTCACCGAGAAGAAGTTGGCCTCGGTCTCCTGGGCGATGGCCCGCGCGATGAGGGTCTTGCCGCAGCCGGGGGGGCCGTAGAGGAGGACTCCCTTGGGCGCGTCGATGCCGAGGCGGTCGAAGAGCTCGGGGTGCCGCAGGGGGAGCTCGATCATCTCCCGGATCCGGAGCAGCTGCGGCTTGAGCCCTCCGATGTCCTCGTAGGCCGCCGAGCGGGGGCCTCTCTCTTCCTGCTGGGCCTTGCCGATCACGAGAACGGTGGAAGGGCCGATGAGGACGGGCCCGTTCGGCGTCGTCGCCTCGACCTTGAAGTTGGCCCACCGGCTTCCGAAGAGCGCCGCCCTGACCCGGTCCCCCGCGACGACGGGAAGGCCGTCGAGGAGACTCCCGATGTAGCGGTGGTCGCGCTCGGAGATGGCCACGTCCTCGGGGGCGAGGACCACCTTCTCGGCGGCCTTGCACACGAGCTTCTGGACGCTCACGACGTCGTTGAGCCCGGCGCCGGCGTTCTCGCGGCTCAGCCCGTCGAGCTGGATCCGCGACTGGCCGCGCAGGTCCTTGTACGCGGGGAAGACCCTGCAGGCGGTGCGGCGCTTGCCGACGACCTCGATCGTGTCGCCGACCGACAACCCGAGGCGCTCGAGGTCCTCGGGGCCCATCCGGGCTACCGCGCGGCCGACGTCCTTGCTCAGCGCCTCGCTGACCCTTAGCTTCAGCTGCATCGCGTCCTTTTTTCCGGCCCGGCCGCTATTTCCGGAACTTGATCTCGAAGACCCCGTTGTTCGAGGTGATCGTCATCTTCTTCTTCTGGACCGGCGCCCCGAGGAGGATCTCCTTGTGGTACTTCTTGCCGGCCTTCTCGGCCCCGATGGTCACGATGTCGCCCTCGACCTCGACGGAGAGGTCGTCCTTCGACACCCCCGGCATCTCGATGACGATGAGGGTGTGCGTCTCCTCCTCGAATACGTCGACGATCGGCTCGCGGACCTCGTGGACGGCCGCTTCCTTGCCCCGGTTGACCGACGTCTCCTCCGGCCGGCCGACGTTGCCGAACGGCTCGACCTTGAAGGAGCTCCCTTCCTTCCCGATCCCCATCTTCACGGAGAAGCCGTAGACCCCCTTGATCTCCTTGCCTCCGGCCTCCCCTGCCTTGAATTCCGTGTTCTTCGAGATCTGCTCGCCCGCCTCGGCCAGCTGGCCGAGCCGCTCGACCAGGGCCGCCAGCCCCTTGAAGATCCCCCCCGCCATGACGTCCGAGGGCAGTCCCTCCGTCCGTTCCGTACGCCCCGGCTGTTCCGGCTTCTCTTGCCGCTCGGTCTTCTTCGTGGCCATCTCTGTCACTCCCTCTCGATGGTGATCCCGTACTCCTTGATCTTGGAGTGGATCGTCTTGTAGTCGATACGCAATAGACGTGCCGCCATGGCCTTGTTTCCGCCGGAGCGGCGAAGGGCGTCGACGAGGGCCGCCCGCTCGGTGGCGATGGTCTGCTCCCGCACGGTCTCGCGGAGCGATCTCATGCTGCCGCTGGCCGCGACCACCAGGTGGGAGTCCGGGACGCGGGCCGCGCCCCGGACGATGTCGAGGTGCTCCGGCCGGATCTCTCCCTCGGCCATGAGGACGGCCCGCCGGACCGTGGCCCGGAGCTGCCTCACGTTTCCCGGCCACCCGTAGGCGAGCATGGCCTCCATCGCCTCGTCGGTCAGGCGCAGCGCCTGCTTGCCGAGCTCCAGGCTCGTCTCGGAGGCGAACCGGAGGGCGAGGGGTCCGATGTCCTCCAGCCGCTCGCGCAGCGACGGGACCTGGATGGTGAACTCCGCGAGACGAAAATAGAGGTCCTGGCGAAATTGGCCGGCGGTGACCGCCCCGTCGAGGCTGACGTTCGTGGCCGAGACGATCCGAACGTCGATCCGGATCGGACGCGCGCTCCCGACCCGGTGGACGACGCGGTCTTGCAGGACGCGCAGGAGCTTGGCCTGGGCCGGAGAGGGCATGTTCCCGATCTCGTCGAGGAAGAGAGTCCCGCCCCGCGCCACCTCGAACGTCCCCGCCTTGTCGGCGATGGCCCCGGTGAAGGACCCTCTCTCGTGCCCGAAGAGCTCGCTCTCGATCAGGTTCTCCGGGATCGCCCCGCAGTCGACGGGGACGAAGGGCCCCGCGGCCCGCCCGCTCTCCCGGTGGAGCGCCTGGGCGACCAGCTCCTTTCCCGAACCGGTCTCTCCCCGGATGACCACGCTGAAGTCCGACTTCGCGACCCGGTTCACGTCCGCCACGAGGGCCTGGATCGCCCGGCCGGAACCCATCAGGGAAAAGAGGGAGATGGAATCCGGCCCCTTCATCCGGCGCGTCATCGTCCGCTCGGCGAGGGCCCGCCGGACGATCCGGACGAGGTTGGCGTTGTCGAACGGCTTGGCCAGGTAGTCGTGGGCGCCGGCGCGGACCGCTTCGATCGCCCCCGGGATGTCGCCGAACGCCGTGACGACCACCACCGGCAGGTCCGGGAAGAGCTCCTTCACCTTCCGGAGCACCGCCATCCCGTCCAGCTCGGGCATCCTGATGTCGCAGAGGACAGCGTCCGGGACCTCCCTGAGGATGCTCTCCAGAGCCTCCCGCCCGTTCGCGACCTCGACGGTACGGATCCCGTCGCGCCGGAGAATCGCCGCAGCGAGAGCCCGGATCCCGGGCTCGTCGTCCGCAATCAGCACCGTTCCCCGGCTCTCGTCCAAGGTCATCCTCGCTGGCTCCTGACAGGCTTCTCGACGACGATGTCCTCGGGAAGGTAAGTGATCGCCCTGTGAAGCGCCCCAATGAAGAGTATCCCCGTCTCTCCCGGAAGTAGAGTCTTTCCTATCTGTTCCCCGATCGCCCGGTCCCGGCGCTCCAGGAGGCTCCGGGGCGCGCCTCCTTCCCCGCTCGCGGCCACCGGGGCCGGGTGGCCGCGCGGGAGTGCGGCGGCCCGGGCCGCCGCCAGCTCCTCGAGCAGGAGCCCGGGCACCTCGGTGCCCATGATCTGGGCGCCCCGTGAGCGCAGCTCCAGGAGGAGGGCGTGGTTCCGGCTCCCCTTCGAAGCCACCTCCTTCACGATCTCGAGCTCCCGCCCACAGACCGGCAGACCGTCCTGGTAGACGCGGTACCCCTCGAGAGAGGCCGGGAGCGAGCGGACGAAGGACTCGATCGACGTCCAGGAGTCCGCAACGGCCCGCTCGTGCCTGCGGACCCCCTGGAACCCGAGCTCCGACAGCTCGCGGGCCCGGACGGCCGAACCGAGTTCCCCCAGGTCCTCCGCCGTGTGAATCACCGGGATCACGAGGAGCCGCCTGGAGGGACGGCCGGAAGAACCTGATTCGATCACGGAGTGGATTATCCGCTCCCCGGGGAGGCGGACTTCAAGTACTCTCGGCCCGCACGACCGGGAGTGGTGCGGCGAGAATGACGACAGGCGACGAAGAGGAGGCCATCCTGGAGGAGAGCGCGGGCGATCCGCGCGGGGAGCCGGACGTCCTGTTTCGCCAGCTCGTCGAGTCGGGTCCCACCACGACCTTCGTCTACTCCCGGGATTCGTTCGAGGTCTCGTACATCAGCCCTCAGGTCGAGGAGCTCCTCGGATACAGCCCGTCGGAGATCCTCGGCGCCCCCTCCATCTGGATGAAGATCGTCGACCCCGCCGACGCGCCGGTGGTCAGGATGAACGTTGCGGACCTGCTCGCCCGGGCCGGGAAGTACGCCGTCGACTACCGCGTGACCCTCAAGTCCGGAGGGAAGGCCTGGATTCACGACGAGGGCCGTCTCTTAGGTCTTGACGGCAAGCCGGACGCGGTCGTGGGAGTCCTGACGGACGTCACGGCGACGAAGCGCCTCGAAGAGCGGCTCCTGCAGGCGGAGAAGCTGAGGACCCTCGGCCTCCTCGCCGCCGGACTGGCCCACGACTTCGGGAACATCCTGACCGTCATCAAGGGCTACGCGACGCTGGGCCTCCAGCAGACGCCGGCCGGGAACCCGGCGCGGCTCTCCCTCCAGGAGATGCTGCGGTCCGCCGAGCGGGCCACCGAGATCACGCGGCGCCTGATGGTCTTCGCCCGCAAGAGGCAGGAGGCGCCGCTTCCGCTCGACCTCAACACGGCCGTCCGGGAGGTGCAGCTCCTCATCGGGAAGCTCCTCGGAGAGAACGTGAGGGTCGCGCTGAGGCTCGCCACCGAACCGTGCGTCGTCCTCCTGGACCCCGCGGAGACCTGGCAGATCGTCCTGAACCTGGCGCTGAACGCGCGCGACGCGATGCCCCAAGGGGGCGATCTCGCCATCGAGACGACGACCGTCCCGGAGGGGGCGGCGGCGGACGCCTCCTCCTTCGTCCTCCTCACGGTATCGGACAGCGGGACCGGGATGGAACCCGAGACCCTCGCCAGGGCATTCGACCCCTTCTTCTCGACGAAGGACTCGACCGCGGGGATGGGCCTGGGTCTGGCGACCGTCCAGAGCATCGTCCAGGCGCGCGGCGGATCCGTGCAGGCCGCGAGCCGGCCGGGCGAGGGGACGGTGATCTCCGTTTTCCTCCCCCGGATCCACGAGGCGGTCCCCTCGTTCGCGATCCTCGGCGGGGCGACCGTCGAGGTGCGGCCGACGGAGACCGTCCTGGTCGTGGAGGACGACGAGGCGGTCCGCACCCTCCTCCGGACCATCCTCCGGACAGCCGGCTACTACGTCCTCGACGCGGGCTCGGCGGAGGAGGCCCTCGAGATGTCGGAGCATTTCAAGGACGAGATCCACGTCCTCGTCACCGACGTCGTCCTGCCTCTCAGGACCGGCCCCGAGCTGGCGCGCCTGATCCGCCAGACCCGCCCGAAGTGCGAGCTCCTCTTCCTGTCGGGGTACTCGACCGGCACGGTCCGGAACTTCACGGCGGCGGCCGGCGAGCAGATCCTCCAGAAGCCGTTTCCGCCGGCCACCCTCCTCACCGCCCTCCGCGCGGTGCTGAAGCGCTGACCGAAGCGAGCCGCCCGCCCCGCGCCAGGTTCCTGATCAGAGCCCGCCACCCTCTGCGTCGTACCGGGCCGGGACCGGGCCGCGTCCCTCTCTCTCCACGGGCTGGAGGTCGTCCGCCAGGACGAGCGCCGGCAGCTCCGCCTCCACGAGGCCCGCGAACTGCCGGCGGAACTCCGTCAGCGTCAGCCCCGCCGTCGCCGCGAATTTCGCCAGCTCGTGAGGGTCCTCGAAGTCGTCACGCCTGAGCCGGATCATGTAGCGCCGGGCGATCGCGTACCGGGTGGAGTGGATGTCGACCATCCGGATCTTCGTCTTCCCCGTCTCCGGGTCGATCATCTCGTGGAAGGGGACCGGGACGAAGTGGCCGCCCTGCATCGAGATCATCGCGGCGTTCCCGCCCGAGAGGAGGTACTTCGCGGCGCAGTAGCCCAGGTCGCGGGTGTACTCGAGGTCGAAGGGGATCGGGTCCGCGCACCGCAGCTCGTAGCCGATGTTCTTCGCCACGATGGTCGTCTTCAGGTTGAACTCCCGCAGCCTCTCCGTCACGGCGGCCTTCAGGATCTCCCCGATGTTCACCTCGGCGATCCGCACGTTGCCGTGCGCGTCCTTCTCGAGGTCCCCGACCTGGGCCAGGTCGTCGGGATCGATCGAGAGGACCAGCCCCTCGGCGATGACGGCCACGCCGTCCCGGCGCCCGTAGCTCTGCCGCTTGATGATCGCCCCCACGAGGGTGTCGACGATCGCCTTGAAGCCGATCTTCTGCCGCTCGAACTCCTCCGGGATCAGCGTCAGCGTCGCCCCGGCCGCCTTGCCGATCCCGAGCGCGAGATGGCCCGCCTTCCGCCCCATCGCGATCAGGAAGTACCAGCGGGAGGTGGTCCGGGCGTCGACCATCAGGTTCTTCACGATCTCCACGCCGTAGTGGCGCGCCGTCTGGTAGCCGAACGTGTCGACGTGGGAGGGGAGGTCGAGGTCGTTGTCGATCGTCTTCGGGACGTGGACGACGCGGATCCGGCCGTCGGCCTTCTGCTCCAGCTTCATCGCCGAGAACGCGGTGTCGTCGCCGCCGATCGTGATGAGGCGGTCGACGTTCAGGCGGAGAAGCGAGATGACCGTGTTCTCCAGGTGCTGCGGGTCCTTCGTCGGGTTGGCCCTGGAGATCCCGATGTGGGAGCCGCCGCGGAAGTGGATGCGGCTCACCTCGTCGATCCCGAGCGGGACGACGTGGCCGATGTCCCCCTTCATGATCCACTCGAAGCCATCCCGGATCCCGAGGACGTCGACACCGTCCAGGACCCCGCGGATCGTGGCGGAGCCGATGACGCTGTTGATGCCCGGGGCGGGTCCCCCGGCGACCAGGATCGCGAGATTCTTGTCGTGACTCATACGTCCTCCGCGGGGAGAGGATACCGAATCGACAGCCCGGCTGCGGACGGGCCTACGGCGGGCTCCCCGCCTTCTTCCGCCCCGGTTTCGCCGCGCTGGCCGGCCTCCGGGACCTCGGGCGAACCTCGGCGACGAACGACGCGTGGTCCTTCGCCGTCTGGTTGGCATAGGCGGTGGCGAACCCGGCCAGCCCGTCGTCGAGGCGTTCCGACCTCCCCAGGTAGCCGAGGAGCGCGGCCGGGTCCCCGGTCCTCGCGTGCGCCTTCGCGAAAATCTCCCCCACGACGAGGGCGTACTCCACCAGCGAGCTGCCCCGGAGCAGCCGGGGGTCGAGCGACGCCTTGTGGTCCGCGAGCTGACGGACGACGTACGGGCGCCCCGCGACCGTCGTCCACCCGAGGAACGGGTCCGAGAGCGTCTGCATCCGGTGCTGTCCCTCGGCCACCCTCTCCCCGTGGTGCGGGGGGACCTTCACCCCGCGGAGGTAGGGGGCGTAGCACGAGGCGAGGGCTTCCTTGACCTGCAGGAAGAGAGGGTCTTCCTCGCTGGCCCCGAAGAGGAGGACGGCGTAGTCCCGCGTCCCGACGCTCCCGGTGCCGACGATCTTGAACGCGACGTCCACCGGACGGTAGGCGTCCAGGACCAGGCGCCGCGCCGGGCTGACGGAGCTCCGGTACCGCCCGAGCGCCGCGAGGACCTGCCTCGCCTGGAGCGGCGGGACGCCCGTGAGGAGCGGCGGCTGGTGGACGAAGCGGCGTCCCTTGCCGCGGTCGGGGACGGTCAGCTTCTTCAACGACGACTCCCTCGTCACCCTCTCGGCCTTCGCGAGGACCTCGTGGATGGGCCCTTCCTCGAGGTGACGGCGGATCTCGTAGCGCATCAGGTCGAGGACCGGCATCGGGAAGAAGCGGCGCAGGCCCTCGCGGTAGGCCCGGGCCAGGATCCGGACGGCTTCTTTCGCCGACCGGTCGGTGTCGCCCGCCTCCCGGGCCGCCAGGACGAAGCTCGCCGCGAGGCGGCAGAGGTCCCACTCGAACGGGCCTGGCGTCGTCTCGTCGAAGTCGTTGATGTCGAAGACGAGGTGGCCGTCCTCGGCCGCGAACGCCCCGAGGTTCCGGGCGTGGGCGTCCCCGCAGAGCTGGACCTGGATCCCGGTCCGGGGGCGGTGGGCCAGGTCCCACGCCATGAGGGGGGCCGCGCCCCGGAAGAACCCGAACGGCGAGGCCGCCATCCGCTCGTGCTTGATCCGGAGGAGGTGAAGGAGACGGCCCCGTTCCGAGGCCAGGAGCAGGGCGGCCGGATCGGGGCGGGACGGCGCCGCCTTCCACTCCCCGAGATCGACCCGGCTGAGGACCTTCCGGCGATTCCGGCCGAACGCCAGACGCTCGCTGATCGGGTGGAACCGGGTCGGAGACGGTCGTTTCATCTGACTCCCATCGTCGTGGCTTCCTGGGCAGGGCTTCATTATGCCTGTCCGGCTCGAGGGAGATGCGGCGAGGCCGGCGCACTCCGGGCGGGCCGCGATAGGCTCTTCCCCGGAGGGTCGTCCCATGAACACGACGGCTTGCACGCTGTTCTTCTTTTCCCTCGTCGCCGTCCTCCCCCTCGCCGCCGCGTGGGGGAAGCCTGGCCGCGGCGAGGCGACCCGCTCGGTCGTCCACGCGAAGTCCGGGATGGTCGCGGCCGCGCAGCCCCTCGCGGTCCAGGCGGGCCTCGACATCCTGAGGAAGGGGGGCAGCGCCGTCGACGCGGCGATCGCGACGAACGCCTGCCTCGGCCTGATGGAGCCGACGGCCAACGGGCTCGGAGGCGACCTCTTCGCCATCCTCTGGGACCCGGCGAAGAAGGAGGTCGTCGGCCTCAACGCGTCAGGTCGAGCGCCGCGCCAGCTCACCGCCGACAAGGTCCCGGCCCTCCCCGACGGGACGATCCCGCTCCACTCCCCCTGGTCCTGGACGATCCCGGGCGCGGCCGACGGCTGGTTCGAGCTGCACGCGAGGTACGGGAAGCTGCCGATGACGGAGGTTCTCGCGGCGGCCATCAAGTACGCCGAGGAGGGCTTCCCGCTCTCCCCCGTCATCGCGTCCGACTGGGGCCGCTCGGTCAAGGTCTTCCACGACAAGCCCGGCTTCAAGGAGGTCTTCATGCCGGGCGGGCGGGCCCCGAGGGAGGGCGAGCTCTTCAGGAACCCCGCCCTCGCGAAGACCCTCCGCCTCCTGGCCGAGAAGGGGCGCGACGCCTACTACAGGGGCCCCGTCGCCACGGCGATCGTGGCGTTCTCGAAGCAGCACGGCGGCCTCTTCGAGCTGGAAGACTTCGCCCGGCACACCTCGACGTGGGACAGGCCGGTCTCGGTCAACTACCGCGGCTACGACGTCTGGGAGCTTCCCCCGAACAGCCAGGGGATCGCCGCCCTCCAGATGTTGAACATCCTGGAGAGCTTCGACCTCGCAAAGATGGGGCGAGGGAGCGCCGACTTCTGGCACGTGATGACGGAGGCCAAGAAGCTCGCCTTCGCCGACAGGGCGCGCTACTACGCAGACCCGGCCTTCGCGAAGGTGCCGGTGGCCGAGCTCCTCTCCAAGGAGTACGCGAAGAGGCGCGCGGCCCTCGTCGACCTGGCGAAGGCCTCCCTCGTCGACTCGCCGGGCGACCCGGTGGCCCTGAGCCGCAAGGAGACGACCTACCTCTGCACCGCCGACGCGAGCGGCCTGATGGTCTCGCTGATCCAGAGCAACTACACCGGCTTCGGCTCGGGCTACGTCGTCCCCGAGGTCGGCTTCGGCCTCCAGGACCGGGGAGGCCTCTTCTCTCTGAAGAAGGGGCACCCGAACTATCTCGAACCCGGGAAGCGCCCGTTCCAGACGATCATCCCCGCGTTCGTCACGAAGGACGGACAGCCGGTCCTCGCCTTCGGCCTGATGGGGGGCGACATGCAGCCGCAGGGGCACGCGCAGGTGATCGTCAACCTCGTCGACTTCGGGATGAACCTCCAGGAGGCGGGCGACGCGATCCGCTTCCACCACACGGGATCCTCCGAGCCGACCGGGGCAGTGATGAAGGACGGCGGGATCCTCCACATCGAGGAGGGTCTCCCCTCCGCCGTGCTCGAGGAGCTGAAGAAGCGGGGGCACGTCCTCAGGCCGGAGGGGGTCGGGCAGTACGGCGGCTACCAGGCCATCGCCCGCGACCCCGCCACCGGCGTCCTCTCGGGAGCGACCGAGAAGCGGAAGGACGGCGCCGCGCAAGGGTTCTGACCGGAGCGTGCCGCGCGTGACGGCACTCACGCCCGGATGTCCGGCCCTGGCATAGACTCGGCAAATACCCGAAACGAGGAGGCCCACGATGGCGTTCAGCGTGCTCGAGACGACGATCCTCAGGGCGAAGGGGCTGACCGACGAACAGCTCGCGTCGCTGGCGGCGGCCGGCGTCGAGGGACGGGACGGCTTCAAGACGATCGGCGACGCCGCGACGCTGGCCGAGGTCCTCCCGGGCCTGGACCCCTCCGTCGCCGCGGCCGTGATGGCGTGGGCCGCCGGGACGGGCACCCCGCCGGGCGACGGCGCCCCGCGCAGCGTCGTCGTCGACACGGCGGACGTCCTCTACTGCATCCACTGCAAGGCCAAGCAGCCGAAGGACTACAAGAGCGGCGACCTCTGTCCCTCCTGTGGCAAGCAGGCGGAGCCGATCCTCTCCTGCTTCTGGTGCGCTTCGAGCGGCCCCGGGAAGTTCTGCCGGCAGTGCGGCGCCGAGTTCGTCGCCACCGGCGAGCTCGACCTCGCCATCCTCCTCCGGCGCGACGGGCTCCCGAAGGACGAGATCCCGAAGAAGCTCCGCGGGCTGGGGGCCGACGAGAAGGACGTCCTCTGGGGGCGCGTCCGCAAGAGCCGCGGGTAGCGCCGGGCCGGGGCGCGGGAGGTTAGCCGATGCGTGCCGTCTGCGAGGCGTGCGGCGCGGCGCAGCCCCTCGACTGGAAGGCGGGCGACCTCTGCTCCGCGTGCGGTTCGGCCGTCCGGAGGGAGGTCCGCTGCTTCTGGTGCGCGAGGTGGTCGCCGTTCGCAAAGTTCTGCCGCTCCTGCGCAGCCGAGCTCGTCGAGGAGAAGCTCTTCGGC
>CAIMWE010000298.1 GCA_903845115.1 uncultured Acidobacteriota bacterium
CCCCGGTACCGGGAGACCGTCCGCCCCTCGATCTCGACCCGGATCGTCGCGATCCGCGAGATGGCCGACTTTGAGAGGACGGCGTCGTTGACCACCCGAAAGCGGCGGGAAGGCTGCCCCGGGCGCGTGATCGTCACCGAGAGGAGGCGGCGGCGCTCCATGGGGGCCTCTCCCCTGAGGGCGAGGTCCAGGAGGGGCTCGTACTCGCTCGGAGCGCAGGAGGTGAGGAAGCCGAGGGTGCCGATGTCGATCCCGAGGATCGGGACGCCGGGGGCCGGGTGGCGCGCGACCGACAGGAGCGTCCCGTCCCCGCCCAGGGTGATCACGAGGTCGACCTGCGAGCACATCTGGCTCCGCGGGACGCCGCCCACCAGGCGCCGGACGGCCGCCGACTCGATGTCGTGGAGCACCTCCAGGCCGCGCTGCTTCAGGACCCGGTCGAGCTGCCGGGAGAGGGCGAGCGCCTGCACGCTGGTCGTACGCGTCACGACTCCGACGCGCCGCACCGGCGGCGCCTTTCTCTTTCCTGGCTT
This sequence comes from uncultured Acidobacteriota bacterium, assembly GCA_903845115.1. Lineage (GTDB taxonomy): Bacteria > Acidobacteriota > Thermoanaerobaculia > UBA5066 > UBA5066 > CAIMWE01. The sequence continues at coordinate 534 of CAIMWE010000298.1, forward strand.
CACTCCGCTATTTTAGCGGGTTCCACACGGAACCAGGCGAGGAACTCCACGTTCCCGTCCGCCCCCGTGATGGGCGATTCGATCACGCCGCCCGGGCGGAGCCCCAGGCTGGACGCCGCGGTCACGACCCGGCGAACGGCCCGCGTCCGGACCGCCTCGTCGCGGACGATCCCTCCCCGCCCCACCTCCCCCCGCTCCGACTCGAACTGCGGCTTGACCAGGAGGACGAAGTCGGCGCCCGGAGCCGCGAGCGGGACGACGGCTGGCAGGACGAGCGTGAGGGAGATGAAGGAGAGGTCCGCCACGACGAGCGAGACCTCCTCGGGCACGTCGGCGCGGGAGAGGAGACGGGCGTTCACCTTCTCGCGCAGCACGACCCTGGGATCGCCGCGGAGGCGGGCGTGCAGCTGCCCGTACCCGACGTCGACCGCGAAGACGCGGGCCGCCGACCGGGAGAGGAGGACGTCCGTGAAGCCTCCGGTCGAGGCCCCCAGGTCCAGGCAGACCCTGCCGCCCGGGTCGATGCCGGAGGCGTCGAGGACGGCCGCGAGCTTCACGCCCCCGCGCGAGACCCAGGGGAAGAGCGGCTCGGTGACCACGAGCGGGGCGTCGGGCGCGACGGTCATCCCTGGCTTGGGCCGTTCGACCCCCTCCAGCCGCACCCGTCCCGCGAGGATCAGCGCCTCCGCCCGGGTCCGGCTCTCGGCCAGGCCCCGGTCCACCAGCAGCCGGTCGAGCCGGACCCGGGGCTCCTTCTTCAAATCTCGATCAGGACCTTGAGGGCCTCGCCCCCCCTGGCCGCCAGCTCGAACCCCTCGGCGGCCCGCGCGAGCGGGAGGCGGTGGGTGACGAACCGGGCGAGGTCCACGAGGCCCTCCTCCAGCAACGCCAGCGCCCGGCGCGTCTCCGTCGGACCGGAGGAGTAGCTGAACCGCAGGGTCTGGTCGCGGAAGTAGGGGACCGACGGCTCGAAGGCCCAGACCTTCGCGGGGGCGATCGGCGAGTAGAGGACCACGTGAGCGGCGCCTCCCGCTGCCTGGAGGGCCGCCCGGACCACCTCGTCGCCGGTCGGGATGACGAAGACCGCGTCGGCCCCCGCTCCCCCGCCCGCCTCGCGGGTCGACTCGACCACGTCGTCGGCGCCAGGGTCCAGCACCACGTCGAACCCGAACGCCCGGGCGAACGCGCGCCTCGCCGGGTCCGGGTCGCTCCCGACGAGCGTCACGGCCCCAGCCTTCCGGGCCAGCAAGCCGAGCAGGATGCCGTTGGAGCCGAGGCCGAGGACGAGGACCACGTCCCCCGGCCGCACCGCGCCGCGGTCGACCGCCTTCACCCCGCAGGCGACGGGCTCCACCATCGCACCGGCGTCCCACCCCAGCACCGCGGGGAGCTTCAGCGTGTCGCGCGAGACCGTGAGCGCGTCGACCCGGACGAGCTCGGCGAGGCCTCCGGGGTAGAGGCGGGTCGGCTTCCACTCGGGGCACATCACGTCCTCGCCCCGCAGGCAGGAGCGGCAGGCGCCGCACGAGGTGTGGTGGTGGACGAAGACCCGGTCGCCGGAACGGAGGCCCGTCACCCCCTTCCCGACCAGGGCGACCTCTCCGGCCGTCTCGTGCCCGAGGACCACCGGACCGTTCGTCGTCTTGGAGGCGACGTACCAGTCGTGGACGTCGCTCCCGCAGAGGCCCACCGCCTTCATCGCGACGACGATCTCTCCCGGCCCCGGCTCGGGGTCGGGGAGCTCGACGATCTCGGCCCTTCCCGGGGCGAACGTCCGGAGCGCCTTCATGCAGCCGACTCTCTCACGGGACGAGGCAGGTCTTCATGGCATCCCCGTACGAGAGGTCCCGGAAGACCTCCTCGTACTCCGCGAGCGGCCGCGTCGAGGTGACGACGTCGCCGGACGGGATGGCCCCGGAAGCCAGGAGACCGAGCGCCTCGTCCGCCTCCCTCGGCGTGTAGTGGAAGGAGCCCGAGACCGTCACCTCGTCGTAGTGGACACGGCCGGAGGCGAGAGAGAGGCGGGCGTCCCCGGGCATGCCGGCGAAGAGCTGGAGCTCGCCGCCGCGGGCGACGAGCGGGAGGAGAGACTCGGCCACCGTGGCGTTGCCGGTCGTGTCGATCACCAGGCGCGCGCCGCGGCCGCCCGTCCACTCCGCGACGGCCGAGTCGAGGCTCGCCTCCCGCACGTCGCACGTCCGCGCTCCGGCGCGGCGGTGCAGGCCGAGCTGCCGGCTCCGCCGCCCCGCGACCAGGACCTCCGCCCCGGCTCGCCGCCACAGCACCGAGAAGAGGAACGCGATCGGACCGGAGCCGGCGACGACGACCTTCCCGTCCCGCGGGGAGCGCGCCCGGGCCACCCCCCGCACCACGGACGCGAGAGGGTCGAGGAGCGCCGCGCACCGGGGAGGCAGGCCTTCCGGCACCCTCCGGAGCGCCCGGTCCACGACCCGCGGCGGCAGCAGGACCAGGTCGCCGAACCCCCCCCAGGCCTTCTGCTCGAATGCAGACCGGCAGAGGTTCTCCTCGCCGGCGGCGCAGTCGGGGCACTCGCCGCACGGCCCAGAGACGGCGGGTACCACGCGGTCTCCTTCGCGGAACCGGGCCCCGGAGCCGGCCCGTTCGACCGTCCCTGCGAACTCGTGACCGAGGCGCGCCGGAAACGGGATCTTCGGGTGCCCCCGGCGGATCATCTTGAAGTCGGTCCCGCAGGTGAGCGCCGCGGCGACCCGGACGACCACCTCTCCCGGACCCGGACTGGGGTCGGGAAGCTCCCGGAGGAGAACCTCTCCGGGACGCTCGCAGAACAGGGCGCGCATCGGGTGCAAGCGTAGCAGCCCCGTTAGGCGTCGGACGCGGGTCCGTCGAGATGGCGGTAGAATTTTTATAGAGTGGTACCATTCGGCGGCAGGAGGCGACGATGGGCCTGAACATCAAGGACCCGGTGACCGAGAAGCTCGCGGCCGAGGTCGCGCTTCTCGCCGGCGAGACGAAGACCGGCGCCATAAGGCGAGCGCTCCTGGAGCGAAGGCAGCGGCTGGAGACGAGGATCGTCCGACGGGACCGCGGGGCCGTCATGCGGCAGTTCCTCGAGGGAGAGGTGTGGCCTCTCCTTCCGCCGAGGGGAAAGAAGACGAAGCTGACGAAGCAGGAGCAAGAAAGAATCCTCGGCTTCGGTCCGGAGGGCGTGTGATCGTCGACAGCTCAGCCCTCGTGGCGATCGTCCTGAAGGAGCCGGGGTGGGAGGACCTCCTGGCGAGAATCGCGGAGGCCTCGGCCGTCGCCATCGGCGCGCCGACGCTCGCCGAGACCGGCGCCGTCCTGACGGCGCGGCTCGGGACCCAGGCCCCTCGCCTTCTCCGCGCCCTGATCGACGAGGGCGACATCGACGTCGTCCCCTTCGTCGAGGAGCACGCCCGAGCCGCCATGGACGCCTTCTCCCGCTACGGCAAGGGCCGGCACCCCGCCGGCCTCAACTTCGGGGACTGCCTCACGTACGCAGTCGCGAAGCTCTCGGGGGAACCGCTTCTCTACGTCGGCAACGACTTTTCGAAGACCGACCTGTAGAGATCGCCAGGCGGCGTCGCGATCCCCCGGTGCCCCGGGGCGCCCGTCTCTTCCACGCTTCTTCCGCGGAGCTCCCCGCTCATGCCCGCGTGCTGACCCCGAGCGACACCACGGTCCCCTTCCCGACGGAGAACCACTCCTGGAACGCCACGACGAGGCTCTCCTCGTCCAGCCCCAGCTCCCGCCGCTGCTCCTGCTGCGTGGCGTGGGCGACGAACCGGTCGGGAATGCCGATCCGTTTCACGCGGGCGGAGATCCCCAGCTCCTCCAGCGCCTCCATCACCGCCGAGCCGAAACCCCCCGCGAGCACGTTCTCCTCCACGGTGACGAGCCGCGCCCCGTCCCGCACGAGCTGCGAGAGGAGCTCCAGGTCGAGCGGCTTCACCCACCGGGCATTCACGACGGTCAGCGACGGGCCGCCGAGCAGGGCGACCTTCTCCGCGGCGCGGAGGGACGGAACGACAGGGTCTCCGATGGCGAGGACGATGCCGTCCTTTCCGACCCGGAGGACCTCCCCCTTCCCGACGGGCAGCGACTTCGCCTCCGGGTCGAGCGTGACGCCCCAGCCGTTCCCGCGCGGGTAGCGGATCGCGAAGGGGTGCCCGGCCTCGAAGGCCGTGGCCAGAAGATGCCGCAGCTCGTTCTCGTCCTTGGGCGCGCAGACCATCATGTTCGGGAAGACGCGGAGGTAAGTGAGGTCGAAGACCCCGTGGTGCGTCGGGCCGTCGGCCCCGACGACCCCGGCCCGGTCGAGCGCGAAGACGACCGGCAGGTCCATCAGGCAGACGTCGTGCATGATCTGGTCGTAGGCGCGCTGGAGGAAGGTCGAGTAGATTGCGCAGACCGGCTTGAACCCCTGCGTGGCCATCCCGGCGGCGAACAGGACCCCGTGCTGCTCGCAGATCCCCACGTCGAACGCCCGCTCCGGAAACCGCTTCTGGAACCGGTCGATTCCAGTCCCTTCCGGCATGGCGGCCGTGATCCCGATGATCCGGGGGTCCTTCTCCGCCAGCTCCGCGAGCGTGTCTCCGAAGACCGCGGTGTAGCTCGGCGGGGCCGACTTCTTGGCCACCTCCCCGGTCTCCACCTTGAACGGCGAGGGACCGTGCCAGTAGACCGGGTCCTTCTCGGCCAGCTCGTAGCCCTTCCCCTTCAGGGTCCGGACGTGGAGGAGCACCGGTCCCGGCATCTTCTTGACGTCGCGGAGGGTCCGGACGAGGGTCGGAATCGAGTGGCCGTCGATGGGGCCGACGTACTTGAACCCCAGCTCCTCGAAGAGGGTCCCGGGGACGAGCACCTTCTTCAGGCCGTCCTCGAGGTTCTCGGCCAGCCCCGCCAGCCGCTGGCCGGCCGGCAGCTTCTTGAGGATGTTCGCCACGTCGCTGCGGACCCGGTTGTAGATCTGCCCCCGGGCGATGCGGAGGAGGTACCCGGACATCGCGCCGACGTTCGGCGAGATCGACATGTCGTTGTCGTTCAGGATGACGAGCATCTTCCGCTTCAGGTAGCCCGCCTGGTTCAGCCCCTCCATCGCCACGCCGCCGCTGAGGCCGCCGTCGCCGATGATCGCCACGACCTGGTAGTCGTCGCCCCTCTCGTCGCGGGCCGCGGCCATCCCGAGCGCCGCCGAGATCGACGTGGAGGCGTGCCCCACGCCGAAGGTGTCGTATTCCGACTCCGACCGGTTGGTGAAGCCCGAGAGCCCGCCCTTCTGGCGGATCGTCTGCAGCTGGGTCCTCCGGCCGGTCAGCACCTTGTGCGGGTAGGTCTGGTGCCCGACGTCCCACACCAGGAGGTCGCGCGGCGTCTCGTAGACGTAGTGCAGGGCGACCGTCATCTCCACGGCTCCGAGGCCGGACGCGAAGTGCCCGCCGGTCTTCGAGACGGCGTCGATGACGTACGTCCGCAGCTCGTCGGACACCACCCGCAACTCGTCGAGTGTCAGCCCGCGGAGGTCGCGCGGCCACTGGATCCGATCGAGGTGGGGCGTGGGACGGACGTTCGTCATGTCAGCATCGCTCCGGGCCCTTCATGATATCCGGTCCCCCGCCGGCTCCCCCCTGCCGGCCGGCCCGGCGGCGGTTCACCGGTCTCGCTGGCCCGCCCACGTCGCGAGGGCGGAGAGGAGCCCGTCCCTTCCCTCGACCGCGAGCGCCGCCTCGCGCGTCTGCCGGAGAACCCGGTCCAGCTCCGCGCGGGCTCCCTCCAACCCGAAGAGAGACGGGTAGGTCAGCTTCGCCTGCGCCGAGTCCTTCCCCGCGGTCTTGCCGAGCGTCGCCGTGTCGCCGGTCACGTCGAGGAGGTCGTCGGCGATCTGGAAGAGGAGTCCGAGGCGCTCGCCGTACCGCTCCACCTCCAGGCGGAGGCTGGGAGGAGCGCCGGCGTAGAGCGCTCCGAGGGAAGCCGAGACGGCCAGCAGGCGGCCGGTCTTCAGGGCGTGGATCCGTCGGAGCAGCGTCCGGCCCTCCTCGCCCCCGTGAGGCCGGCCGGTCTCGACCAGGTCGAGAGCCTGCCCTCCGGCCATGCCGGCGACGCCGATCGCCCGCGCCACCATCGACGCCGCCTCCGCGCGCGTCCCCGCGCAGCTCTCCCCGGCCGGGCGGCTCGAAAGGATCTCGAATCCCAGCGTCTGGAGCGCGTCTCCCGCCAGGAGGGCCATCGCCTCCCCGTGCACGACGTGGCAGGTCGGGCGCCCCCGGCGGAGCGAGTCGTCGTCCATGCAGGGGAGGTCGTCGTGGATCAGCGAGTACGTGTGGATCAGCTCCAGGGCCGCCGCGGCCTCGGCGACCTCGGCCCGTTCGGCGCCGCTCCCGGCGAACCCGCAGATGTCGGCCAGCGCCAGGCAGAGGACGGGCCGGAGGCGCTTCCCGCCCGCCAGCACGCTGTACCTCATCGCCGACGTCAGAAGCGCCGGGGACGCTCCCTCGGGCGGGAGGACCCGCGCCAGGGCCTCCTCCACCACCTCGCGCTGCGCGGCCAGGTGGAGTCTCAGCGTCTCGGGGGAAAACGTCGTCATGCCTTGCCGTCCCCGTCCCCTTCCCCGCCCTCCTCTTCGCCTTCCGCGTCGTCCTCGCCCCCGAACGGGCCGGTGACGAACCCCTGCGGCGTCTCCTTCAGGACGACCTCCACCCGCTTCTGGATCTCCTCGATCTTTCCGCGGCAGAAGCGCGAGAGGACGACCCCCTCCTCGAAGAGGACGAGCGCCTGCTCGAGCCCCTTCTGGGGGTCCTCCAGCTCGGAGACGATCTCCTCCAGGCGCTGGAGCGCCTTCTCGAAGGTCAGGCCCTTAGGGCTCTTCGGTTTCGTCCCCACGACGTCCTCCCTCGTACTCGAAATTCCTGGTTGCCACGATGGTGGCGTCCACCTCTCCGTGCGCCAGCCGGACCCGCAGCGGGTCGCCCGGCGCCAGCCCGGCCGGATCGGTCAGCGGCACCGGGTCGCTCCCCTTGTAGGCCACGGCATACCCGCGGGAGAGGATCTTCAGAGGGTCGAGCGCCGAGAGCCGCCCCGCCGCGAGCCCCAGCCGCTCGCCGGCGCGCGTGGTCACTTCCCTCATCCGGTCGACCAGGTGCCGCTCCTCCCGGAACGCGCTCTCGCGCCGGAAACCGAGCGCGGCGCGGCCGGGCCACCCGAGGAGGCGCCCCTCGAAGTGGCCGAGCCGTTCGCCGAGGACCGCCGGGAGCTGCCGGACGGCCGACGTGAGGCGGCGGGCCGCCCCGTCCGCTTCCAGCCGCCTCCGGGCAAGTACCGCCGGAAACCCCGCGAACGCGCCGGACGCCGCGAGGGACGACAGTTCCGCCCCCGCCTCGCCGAGGCGCGTCCGGATCCCGGTCTGGAGCCTCCGCTCCGCCGTGACGAAAAGACGCTCGAGCTCCTCCCGGCGCCCCACGACCAGCTCCGCCGCCTGCGACGGAGTGGCCGCGCGAACGTCGGCGGCGAGGTCGGTCAGCGTCACGTCGACCTCGTGCCCGACGGCCGAGATCGTCGGGATAGAGGAAGCCGCGACGGCGCGGACCACCTCCTCGTCGTTGAACGCCGCGAGGTCCTCCTTCGACCCGCCCCCCCGCGCCACGATGACGACGTCCGCGGCGAGCCGGTCCGAGAACGAGCGGACGGCCCGCGCGATCTCCGCCGGCGCGCCCGCTCCCTGGACCGCCACCGGGTAGATCGTGACGTGGGCGTTCGGGAAACGGAGCGAGAGGACCTTCAGGACGTCCCGCACGGCCGCGCCGTGCCGGGAGGTGACGAGTCCGATCCGCGCGGGAAGGAGAGGCAGCGGCCGCTTCCGCTCCACCGCGAAGAGCCCTTCCGCCTGGAGCTTCGCCTTCAGCTGCTCGAAGGCGACCTGGAGGGCACCGACGCCCGCGGGCTCCAGCTGGGAGACGACGAAGGAGAGCTTCCCGGACGGCGGGTAGAAGTTCGGCCGCCCGAACGCCAGGAGCTCCATCCCCGCCTCCACCCGGAACTTCAACCGCCTCACGTCATCCGCCCACATGACGGCCGGAAGGGTCGCCGCGTCGTCCTTCAAGGAGAAGTAGGCATGGCCCGACGACCAGACCCGCCACTCGCCCGCCTCCCCTTTCACCCACGAGCCGGGGAACGACGAGCGGAACGCGGCGTTCAGCCTGGCGACGAACGCCGACACCGTGAGCGCCTCGCGGCCGGCTCCCCCCTCGCCGAAGAGCGATCCGCTCTCCGCGAAGGACGACGCCTTCACCTTCCTGAACGAGGACCAGGAGGGAGGGCGCCGGGCAGACATCCCGTGGATTCTAGAGGGAGGTCAGCCCGTCTTCCGGACCCACTCCCCCGTGTCGTCCCGGAGCGCGTAGTCGTCCAGGTACCTCTTCCCGTGGAGCCGGAGGTGCTCCACGGCCTCGAGGAGGACCTGGAACTCTTCCTCCGCCACCGTCGGGGCGAAGCTGATCCGGACCCACCCGGGCTTCTCTCCGAGGTGCCCCTCGTCCAGGCGGTGCCGGATCTCCTTGGAATGGTCCTCGTCGATGTGGAGGAGGAGGTGCCCGTACGGTCCCGCGCACATGCAGCC
>CAIMWE010000299.1 GCA_903845115.1 uncultured Acidobacteriota bacterium
GATCGGCCCGAGGGGACCGATCCGCGCCGGGTACCTGCAGGTGGCGTTCACGAGCCTGGAGGAGGAGACGCCGGGGTTCGCGGGGGCTCGCACCTCGTCGCCGGCCGCGACCGGGGGGGAGTACGGCGTCTATTACCCCGGGTCGGCGATGGCGGGGACGGCGCGGGACGCGTGGATCTTCGGCCTGCAGCAGGGGGCGGGCGCGCGGTCGAACGTGGCCGTCTCGAACGCCGGCATCGACGGCGCGGACATCGACGTCCGGCTGCAGCTCTTCGACGGGACGACGGGCCGGATGGTCTCGGAGGAGATGCTCCCGACGCTGAGGCCGAGGGAGTGGTACCAGAGGAACTCGGTCCTCGGCTCGGTGCGGAACGGCTATTGCCGCCTGACGGTGGTGAAGGGGACCGACGCGTTCCTGGCGTACGGAGTTATCAACGACGGGGCGGACGCGACGTCGGGGACGAACGACGGGTCGTACGTCGCGATGGAGCCGGTCGTGGCCCCCACGCCGAGGCCGGACCTGGACGAGGTGACAGTGACGCTCCCGGGGGACGTCCCGCTGACGCTGGTGAAGGTCCCGGCGGGGACGTTCCAGATGGGGTCGCCGGCGACGGAACGGAGCCGTGCCTCGAGCGAGACGCTGCACGCGGTGACGCTGACCCAGGATTACTACGTGGCGAAGGTCCTGGTGACGCAGGAGCAGTGGCAGGCGGTGACGGGGACGCCGATGGGGACCTCTTGCGGGGAATTCGGCATCGGGGCGACCTATCCGGTCTACTGCGTCTCGTGGGACGACATCCGGGGGGCCGGGGGGTTCCTCGACAAGCTGAACGCGTATCTGACGTCGACGGAGCAGGAGGGGGCGGGGAAGTTCCGTCTTCCGACGGAGGCGGAGTGGGAGCGGGCGGCGCGAGGCGGGACCCAGACGAGGTTCTCGTTCGGGGACGCGCTGGAGGGGAGCGACGGAAGTGGGTTGAACACCGAGGCGCAGCCGTACGTCTGGTGGGCCTACAACTCGGACAGTACGTCTCGCCCGGTCGGGACGAAGCTGGCGAACCCGTACGGGCTCTTCGACATGCACGGGAACCTTCGGGAATGGGTGGAGGACTGGTACGGGAGCTACCCGGCGGGGGCCGTGACGGATCCGACGGGACCCTCGACGGGCTCGAACCGGGTGCAACGGGGGGGCGGCTGGTTTTTCGACCTCGGGTACACACGTTCCGCATCTCGCACGAGCTACCCATCCTCCCAGAGCAGCTTTTTCATCGGCTTCCGCCTCGCGAGGTCGCAGTGATGAGGGGCTCCTGCCAGTCTCTCTCGCCCGAGATGAGGAGGGCCCGCATGCGAGGGACGTCATCCCTGGCGGTCCTGGCGTTCGTCGCCGCCCTCGTCCCCTCCCGTCTCGCGGCGCAGCAGGCCTCGGGCTGGGTGAACGGCGAGGGGTGCTGGTGCGGCTATCAGACCGGGATGCCGCGGGACTTCGTCGTCCGCGGGAAGTCGAGCAGCCTGGCGACGAAGCAGGCAGCGGCCGACTCGATCGCTCTGTGGAACCGGTTCGCAAACGTCGTAGCCCTCTCCGTGGACCCCTCGAGCGGCCTCGGCAAGCCCGGGAACGGGATCAACGAGGTGAACGTCCTCATCGGCAACGAGGACGCGCTCTCCGTCTACGGGCTGGCGATGGATCCGGGCCTCCTGGGGTTCTCCTTCGTCCAGCCCATGGCCAGCTTCGGGCCGTTCAACGTCTGCCGGGACTTCGACCCCACGGATTGCGGCCCGATCGCGGAGGCGGACGTCCTCCTGAACGGGAGCTCCGCGTTCGGGTGGACCGACGACTGGTTCGCGTCCGGGTTCGACCTGACGTACCGGTACCCCGCGGTCGTGCAGGCGATCGCGCCGCACGAGGTCGGACATTCGCTCGGCTTGCACCATGTCTTCAACCTCCCGGGAAAGCCGACGTCGTTCTCGACGATGACCTACGCGAACCACGACGTGATGAAGTTCCTGACGCGGATGGACGCGAACACCATCCGGGCCGAGTACCCGAACCAGGCCGTCCCGCTGACCGACGTCGGGGTCTTCCCGTTCGTCTACGGCAACGGCGGGTACGCCCAGTCGTACGCGACGCTCAGGCTCAGGAGCACCTCCGTGATAGCCGGCGAGGCCTTCGCCCTGGACAAGTGGACCCTGGAGAACATCGGAACGAAGGAAGCGTCGGCGGTCGAGGTCCGCTTCTACGCGTGGCCGGCCGGGAGCCGGAAGTACCCCGAGCCATCCGACGTCCCGCTCGGCTCCGTCACCTTCGCCAGCGTCCCGGTCAACACGCACGCCGAGTACTCGGGGACCCCGCTCACGCTCCCGGCCGGGACGGCGGCCGGGGGGTACGACGTCGGGGCGATCGTCCTCGTGGGTGGGGCCGAGGACTCGCCGTGGGAAGCCGGCAAGCCGAACAACAACCGCTTCGTCGCGGGCCACGACCCCTACCCGACCCTGACCGTCCTGACCCCTCCCGCGCCGGACGCCGTCACGGCCGACTTCTCGTTCGCCCCTGGCTCTCCGCTGGCCGGCGACCCGGTCAGCTTCACCGACGGGTCGCTCGGCGCGCCGGCCTCCTGGAACTGGAACTTCGGCGACCCTGGCTCGGGGGAGGCCAACGTCTCGACCCAGCAGGACCCGGCCCACGCCTTCTCCGGCCCGGGCACCTATTCCGTCACCCTGACGGTTGCCAGGGGCACGGGCAGGAGCTCGATCTCGCGCGACGTGACCGTCTCCGGCAGCGCTCCGGGTCTGTCGGTCACGAGAGTGATCCCGATCGTCCTCGACGTGGGGGAATCGCCCCGCTTCACCTCCGAGCTGACCCACTCCAATCGCGGGAGCACGACCTCCACGCTGACGCTGCGCTACACGGCGGCGCCCGGCCTGGGGGCCTCCGGCTCCGGGACGGTCTCGGAGATCC
>CAIMWE010000300.1 GCA_903845115.1 uncultured Acidobacteriota bacterium
CAGAGGCTGTGAAGGAATCTGGAAGGGGCCGCGTTGCTCGCGCCACGGCGTCAGCTTCAAGGCGCCGCGACGCAGGCGATGCGGGGCCATCTCCGAGGAGCGGCAACGCAGAAGATGGCGCCGTGCCGCAGCAACCCTTCGAGATTTCTTCACAGCCTCTCAGCCCTCCCGGCGACTTCGCCCTGGTCGCCACCCTCGGAGAGAGGCCCAGGCTGCGACTCGTCCCCACGGGCCTGGGCGCCCCCAGGGAATTGCGGCTGGAAGGGTGGAATGTGTCCGGCGGACGCTTCTCGAGGGACGGGAGACACGTCTATGCGACGGCGCGGCAGGGGGTCGGAACCGTCAGGACCCTGAAGCTCCCCGTGGACGGAAGCCAGGGCACCGTGCTCCCGGAATCGGTCCAGAACATCCAGGCCATCTCGCCGGATGGGAAACGCTTTCTGTGCCTCGACGAAAAGGGACGGCCCGGCATCACATCGGAAGCAGGAGAGCCGCTCGAGCCCCTTTCCTGGACCCTGGAATCCGGGGAGGCCATCGAGGCCTGGAACGAGGCCGACGAGTTGCTGCTGACGCATCCCGAGGACGCGGTCCATCTGCGGGTGGACCGGGTCCAGCTCACCACCGGCCGGCGGACCCTGTGGCAGCGCCTCGTTCCCCCCGACCCGGCCACCACCATCCGGATGTCGGAGGTGCGGGTGAGCGGGGACGGGAAGACGCTCGGGTGCACCTGCACCCGGGTCCTGGTCTCGGACCTCATCGTGGCGGAGGGACTGAAGTGAGGCCCTGTCCAACTAGTCGTATGATCTAGTTGATGAGAGGACACACCCCCTCCCGGACCCCGGTAGCTTCGGTCGGCGCCTTCGACGCCAAGACCCACCTCAGCCGGCTCCTCGAGGACGTGAGGGGCGGCGCGGTCGTGACGATCACCGTGCGTGGCGTCCCGGTCGCCAAGCTCGTCCCGGCCGGCGCGGAGGTTCGGCTCCCCGGCCGCCGCGACCTCGACACCTGGCTCGGGCGGGCCCGGGAGCTGCGGTCCAGGAGCCGGAAGGGGGCCTCGAACGCGGCGGCTCTCGTCCGGGCGGGCCGGCGGCCGTGACCCTGGTCGTCGATGCCTCACTGATGCTCGCCTGCGTTCTGGAGGACGAACGAAGCGACGTTGCCGTGAAAGCGGTCGCGGAAAGATGGGGCGCGGGAGAGCCGCTGATCGCCCCGTTCCACTTTCCCGTCGAGCTGATGTCGGGGATCGAGCAGGCGGCCAGGAGAGGCCGGATGACTGGGCCCGACCGGCTCGGGTCCTATTCGGCCGCGGTCGAGCCCGGGATCCAGCTCATCACGCTTCCGCCGGAGGGGGGCCGAGGAATACCTCCGCTGTTCGACCTGGTCGACCGGTCGGGTCTCCGGGTGTACGACGCCCTCTATCTCCAGCTCGCGCTCGCGAGAGGCGTTCCCCTCGCATCCCTGGACGACCTTCTCCGCAAGGCGGCCGCAGCGGAGGGGATCGAGGTCCTCCCGCCTCTCGAATCGGAGGAGCAATCCGGGAGGGCGCCTCGAGGCCAAAGAGGCCACCGCAAGCGTTCCTGAACGGGCTGACCGGCAGCACGCCACCGGTGGTTGGGTCCCCCCGTGAGCCTCCGGCGGCCAGATTCCCCACCGGGTGCATCCCGGATCCGTTCGGGCGACGATGGGCCTAGAATTTCTCCAACCTCGTGACGATCGCCGCCGGTACCCGCCTCGACCCGTACGAGATTCGACCCTCCGCCAAGGCGAAGAGCAACCACTTCCGTTTATCATGACAACATGAACCACATGTTCTCCAGGGCCATCACTCTCCCCGAGCGTCCCTCCACCTCGTTCTTCCTCTGGGGCCCGCGCCAGACGGGCAAGAGCACGCTCCTGCACGCCCTCTACCCCGGTGCGTTCTGGATCGACCTCCTTCAGACCGATCTCTTCTTTCGGTATGGGGAGCGTCCGCACCTGCTGCGCGAGGAGACGGCGGTCTTGGCCCGGGGCTCGCTCGTCGTCATCGACGAGATCCAGAAGACCCCGCCTCTCCTGGACGAGGTGCACTGGCTCATCGAGAACCGCAAGCTGGTCTTCGCCCTCTCGGGGTCGAGCGCCCGGCGCCTCCGCAGGACGCCGGCCAACCTGCTCGGCGGCCGTGCCCGGCGCTTCGAGCTGTCGGGCCTCGTGTCCCGCGAGGTCGAGCCCGCCTTCGATCTCGTGCGGATGCTGAACCGCGGCTATTTGCCTTCGCACTACCTCTCCGAGACCGCGGAGCCCCTGCTGCAAGGCTACGTCCACGACTACCTCAAGGAGGAGATCCTCTTCGAGGGCCTGGTCCGCCGCCTTCCCGTCTTCTCGAGCTTCCTGTCGGCTGCTGCGCTCTCGGACACGGAAATGCTGAGCTACGCGACGATCGCCAGGGACTGCGCCGTCTCGGGGCACACCGTCCGCGACTACTACCAGATCCTCGTCGACACTCTCCTCGGGCACCTGCTCCCCGCGTACACGAAACGCCCGAAGCGGCGAGTGATCCGGGCACCCAAGTTCTATTTCGACGACGTGGGGGTGGTGAACTGCCTGGCTCGCCGCGGGGTCCTGCAACCGCGCAGCGAGCTCTTCGGAAAGGCGTTCGAGAACTGGGTCTTCCACGAGCTGAGATGCTATTCGGCCTACCACGGGCGGCCCCACGAATTGAGCTACTGGCGGCTGGCCGGGGGAACCGAGGTGGACTTCATCGTGGACGACATGGCCCTAGCCATCGAAGCGAAGGCGACAGCGCACGTCACGAGCGATCATCTGAAAGGTCTCCGGGAACTTGCCGTCGATCATCGGTCGGTCAAGAGGCGCTTCATCGTCAGCCTGGACGCGAAGCGGCGGATCACGGAGGACGGGATCGAGGTGCTCCCTTACAAGGAGTTCGCAGGTGAGCTCTGGTCGGGGAGCCTGCTGAGATGAGGCCGGGCCGCCACCGGGTCACCCCCCAGGTCCGCGTCGTCGAGGGCGCCCGGTGACCCTACTCTCCGGCACCCGCCTCGGCCCCTACGAGATCCTCGCCCCCCTCGGTGCGGGGGGGATGGGCGAGGTCTACAAGGCGAAGGACACGCGGCTCGACCGGGCCGTCGCCATCAAGGTGCTGCCGTCGCACCTCTCGAGAGACCCCGATCTGAAGGCCCGCTTCGAGCGGGAGGCGCGCGTCGTCTCGGGGCTCAAGCACCCCCACATCTGAGTCCTCCACGACGTCGGCCACCAGGAGGGCGTCGACTTCCTCGTCATGGAGCACCTGGATGGGGAGACGCTTGCGAGCCGGCTTCAGAAGGGGCCGCTCCTGCTGCCGCAGCTCCTCGCGATCGGCGCCGGGATCGCCGGAGCCCTCGACCGCGCACACCGCGCCGGGATCGTCCACCGCGACCTGAAGCCGGGGAACGTCTTCCTGACGAAGGACGGGGCCAAGCTGCTCGACTTCGGCCTGGCGAAGGCCTCCCTCGGCGCGAAGAGCCCGGAGTTCTCGGCCTTCGCCACCGAGGCCGAGCCCTTGACCGGGAAGGGGGCCGTCCTCGGCACGGTGCAGTACATGGCCCCCGAGCAGCTCGAAGGGAAGGAGGCCGACGCCCGCACCGACCTCTTCGCGCTGGGCCTCGTCCTCTACGAGATGGCCACGGGCAAACGGGCCTTCTCCGGGACGAGCCAGGCGAGCCTCATCAGCGCCATCCTGCGCGACGAGCCGCAGCCGATCTCCGCGCTGGTGCCGATGTCGCCCCCCGCCCTCGAGAGCGTCGTGAAGGCGTGCCTCGCCAAGGACCCGGACGAACGGTGGCAGAGCGCCCACGACGTCAAGCGGGAGCTGGCCTGGATCGCCGAGGGGGGATCACAGCCGGGGCAGCCAGGGGCTATTGCGCCGGTCGCGGCGCGCCGCCGGAACCGCGAGACGCTGGCCTGGTCCGCCTTCGCGTTGGCTCTTCTCGCTGCCATCACTCTGGGCATCGTGACCGTCCGCCGGGCGCCCCAGTCCGCCCGGCTCGTCCGGGCGGCAATCCCCCTGCCCGAGAAGATGTTCCTCGGCGAGATGGTGCTCTCTCCCGACGGCTCGACGCTGGCCTACACCGCGAGCAAGCCCGGAGGTCAGCCCCAGCTCTGGATCCGGTCCCTCGACGCGGCAAGCGGTCAGCCGGTCGCCGGGACAGAGGGAGCCAACTTCCCCTTCTGGTCTCCCGACGGCCGCTTCGTCGCTTTCATCACGAGCGACGGGAAGCTGAAGCGGATCACTCCCTCCGGAGGAAGCCTCCTCACGATCTGCGATGCAGAGCGCGGGGTGGGCGGGACCTGGAACCAGGATGGCACCATCCTCTTCGCCCCAACCCCGACGTCGCCCCTCTATCGCGTCCCGGCCGGTGGAGGCCCGCCCGTCGCCGTGACGAAGCTCGACCCCTCCCGCAAGGAGACGGCGCATCGCTACCCGCAGTTCCTGCCGGACGGGCGCCGGTTCCTCTATACCTCCGCCAATCTTTCCGCCCCGATCGACGATCCTGCCAACAGGGTCCGCCTCGGCTCGCTCGACGGAAAGGAGGACAGGGCTCTGGTCGCCTTTGCCTCCAGCGCTGTCTTCGGGTCGGGTCACCTCCTCTATGCCCGGGATGGGCGCTGATCGCTCAGCGCCTCGACGACCGATTCGAGCCGGTCGGTGAGCCAGTTCCAGTCGCGCAGAACGTCCGGACTGCCGAATGGATGTACCTCTCGATGTTCACCGTCTCCCGGAACGGCCTTCTCCTCCTCGCGCCCGTCTTCCGGCCCTCCTCCCAGCTCTCCCAGCTCTCCTGGCTCGACCGGAGCGGCAAGGAGATCGCCTCCGTCGGCGAGAGGGCCCCTTTTCGATCCCCGCGGCTCTCTCCCGACGGCCGGCGAGTCGCCGCTCAGGTCTTCGAGCCCGCCCGGAACGCCCCCGACCTGTGGCTCTACAACGCGGACGGAAGTGGACAAGCGAAGTTCGTCTTCGGACCAGGCGACCATTGGCTGCCTGTCTGGTCGCCCGACGGTAGGCGAATCGCCTTCGCCGACGACCGGAAGGCCAGGGGGAGCGAGAAGAACGACGTCTGGATCAAAGCCATCGGCGCGGGGAAAGAGGAGATCCTGCTCGAGGATGGCGACGACAACCGGCCCGAGGACTGGTCCCGGGACGGCCGTTTCCTGTCGCTCCAGACGATTCCGGCGCAGGGGAAGAGGGACCTCCAGGTCTGGGTCCTCGATCTGTCGAGCGGGAAGAAGACGATGGCCGTCGCTGGCGCCGGAGACAGCGGGTCCAGCCGCTTCTCGCCGGACGGGCGGTGGCTGGCGTACGACTCGAACGAATCGGGGCGGTCCGAGGTCTACGTGCAGGCCTTTCCCGGTCCGGGCGGCAAGTCACAGATCTCCACGGGTGACGGATGGCTGCCCACCTGGAGAGGGGACGGCAGAGGGGCTTCTCCGTGTCGCAGTGGATCGAGAGGCACCTTGCCACCGGAGGATCCGGGGTATTCCGGTACCGATCCGAGGCCGCCCAGCCTCCCTCCTCCTCGGAGGCCGGCACTCCCTCGCGAGGGGCCTCCCACGGGGCGGAGGAGGGCACCGTCCCGTCCACCGAGCAGCCCCCTGCCTACGGTAAAGACCGAAGTGCTTCAACCCGGTCGTGGATCCAGGGCTCGAGCCCCGGGGCGAGGTAGAAGCGCGGGAGGAGCAGGTCGTCCTCCGGGGCGACGACCCCCTCCGCCACGGCGCGCTCCGCCAGCTTCGTACCGGGGTAGATCCGGATCCCGACGGTGATCCGGAGCGAGTCGAGCTGAAGGGAGTCCGCGAAGGCGAGACTCTCCTCCACCGTCTCGCGGCTCTCGCCCGGGCCCCCGAGCAGCAGGAAACCCATCCGGCGGATGCTGTGATCCGCGAGGCGATTCGAGACCTCCCGGACGTCCTGCGGCGTGAACCGCTTCCCCATCTCGCGGAGGACGGCAAGGCTGCCGCTCTCGAAACCCAGGGAGACCTCCACGCAGCCTGCCGCGGCCATCGCGGCGGCTAGCTCCTCCCGGAGCCCCTGCGGGGAGAGGATGCAGCGCCATCCGACGTCGGTCCGGGCAGCCGGAGGAGGCCGCAGAGGTCGAGGGCGTAGGGCTCGGGGATGTTGAACGAGTTGTCGACGAAATAGAGCTTCCGGTAGCCGAGGCCTGCCAGCCGGGCCACGTGATCGGCCACCTCGCCGAGGGGGCGCATCCGGATCTGCCGGCCCTGGATCCGGGCCGTGGCGCAGTAGGAGCAGTCGTTCGGACGACCGCGGCGGAAAGCCGCGCCTTCGAAGAGAAGATCACGACCGACCGGATTCGCGTCGACCTGGGCGGCCTCGGTACGCTCCTCTCCGGGGCGGGGAAGCAGCCGCCGGAGAAGTAGAGAGTGGCCTGGATGATGCCGATCTCAGATCGTCTTCAGAGAGGCGACGGCCCGGTCGAGCACTGGTAGCTCGTTCTCGAGGGCGTCCGCGAGAAGCTCGACGTCGACGCCGAAGTACTGATGTGCGAGGACGTCCCGCAGACGAGACCATCCATTCCAGTCGACTTCGGGGTGTCGCGCGGTAAGCAGCTCGGGAAGGTGCTTGATCGCCTCCCCGATGATCTCCACGTTCCGGACGACGGCGTCCCTCACGAGCGCGCTCTCTGCCAGTCGCCTGGCGGGGGGCTCGCCACGCAGATACTGGCGAATCGCGGCGATGGCCGACGACAGGTCGTCGAGGTAGAGATCAGAGCCCCGGGACATCCAGGGCCTCGCGGAGGACGGCTTCGCGCAGGGCGGGTTTCAGCGCCTCCCGGATCACGAGGTCCACCTTTCGACCGAACGTCCCCTCGAGGAACCGGAGCAATCCCATGTAGTTCCGGAACGTCTTCCGGTCGAAGTCGACGAGGAAGTCGAGATCGCTCTCCGGCCGCTCGTCCCCGCGCGCAGCCGACCCGAACAACGAGAGCCGGCGAACTCCGAAGTCCCGAAGCCGGTCCGACTCGCTGCCCAGCCGGCTGAGGACGTCGATGGTCGTCGTCGGTACCATTCCCCGGGCCTCCTGCGGTCACGATTGTAGGTCAGCCAGGCCCTGCCATCCGCGGCACGCTTCCTGATGCCGGCCCGCCCGAAGCCGCGAGAACAGCTCCCCGCGCTCCTCGCCGGGGCGGGGAAGCGGCACTGGAACCGCAACTCGATCGACATCCGGAACGTCGGCGGCAGCTGGTACGCGGCCATCGCTTTCGCCGGGACATGAGCGGCTCGGCCCCCCCATTGCCTATTTTCAGAGGCTGCAGGCTTCACTTCATGTTGCCGTCCGCGCTGTTGCTCCCCCCTCTTCAGGGGCTGTTGACACCCCGCTCGGGTCGGTCGGGTCTCCCCTCCCACATGAGGCCTGCTACCCGGCGCTCCGGCGCTTACCGGGACGGGACTTCCACCCGCTGGATTCACGGAGCCTGCCTCGAGACCTTCCTCACACCCCAGCCTGATCTCGTCGTCAGGACGCACCAAGCGGGGGATTCTAGGGGAGCTCCTGGTACCGTCGGGAGGGCGGAGGGCCGCCGAGGGCCTCAGAACGCCAGGAAGCGGAGCAGCTCCGCCAGCGTCTCCTCCGGCCGCTCCTCCTGCAGGGAGTGGCCGCAGTCGAGGGCGCGTCCCCGGACGTCGCTCGCCTTCTCCCTCCAGGTGGCCAGGACGTCGTAGAGCGCGCCGACCGTCCCCCTCGCCCCCCACAGCGCCAGGAGCGGGGCGGCCACCTTGCGCTCCGCGTCGGCCGCGTCGTGCTCCAGGTCGATGGTGGCGGCGGCGCGGTAGTCCTCGCAGATCGCGTGGATGGTGGCCGGGTCGCGGTAGCAGCGGAGGTATTCCTGGACGACCGCCTCGTCGAGCGCCCCCGACGTCTTCGTCTGCCCCGCGACGTGCCTCCTCAGGAAGTAGTCGGGGTCGGAGCCGATCATCCGCTCCGGGAGGTCGTACGGCTGGATCAGGAAGAACCACCAGAAGTACCGGGTGGCGAACTCCTTGTCTGTCCGCGCGTACATCGTCGCGGTCGGGGCGATGTCGAGGAGGGCGAGCCGGTCGACCGCTTCGGGATGGTCGAGGGCCATCCGGTGGGCGACCCTGGCGCCGCGGTCGTGCCCGATCACGGCGAAGCGACGGAAGCCGAGGCTCCGCATGACCTCCACCTGGTCGAGGGCCATCGCCCTCTTGGAGTAGTTGACGTGGTTCTCGCCCCCCGGCGGCTTGCCGGAGTCGCCGTAGCCCCGCAGGTCCGGCGCGACGACCGAGTAGCCGGCCTCGACCAGCCCGAGCGCGACCCGGTGCCAGGTGACGTGGGTCTGCGGGTGACCGTGCAGCAGGAGGACCGGCCTTCCGGAGGCCTCTCCTCCCACGGCCACCCGGATCCGGGCGCCGCTGGCCGCCACGTCCCGGAGGTCGAACCCGGGCATCAGCGCTCGGGTGGAAGCCGATTCCCCCGTCAGAGCAACCCCTTTTCCTGCATCCAGTCGTCGTTGAAGATCGTGCTCAGGTAGCGCGAGGCGCTGTCGGGAAAGAGGATGGCCACCCGGGCGTCCTTGCCGAGGTCTTTCGCGACCTGCCGCAGCGCGCAGACGACGGCGCCGCTGGAGCCCCCCACCAGGAGCCCCTCTCGCCGCGCCAGCTCGCGGGCCGCGCGGAAGGCGTCCCCGTCCGAGACCTGCACCATCTCGTCGATCACGGAGAAGTCGGCGCAGCCGATCAGGAACTCGTCGCCCAGCCCCTCCAGGAGATAGGGGGCCGGCGTCCCGCACTCCCCGCTCCGGAAGTACTCCGTGAAGATGGAGCCCTCCACGTCGACGGCGACCACTTTCACGTTCGGGTCCCGTTCCTTGAGGTAGCGCCCGACGCCGCCGATGGTGCCTCCGGTCCCCATCCCCGCGATGAAGACGTCGACGCGCCCGTCCATCTGCTCCCAGACCTCCGGGCCCGTCGACCGGTAATGGGCCTCGTTGTTCTCGCGGTTGTTGTGCTGGTCGGGGAAGTAGCTCCCGGGCGTCTCCCTCGCGAGGCGCGGCGTGATGTTGTTGTAGCTGTCGGGGTGCTCCGGCGGGAGGGAAGTGTCCACCCGGACGACCTCCACACCCAGCGCCTTTAGCTGGTCGAGCTTCTCCTTGCTGGTCCGGTCCCGGACGACGACCTTCAGCCGGTACCCCTTCTGGATCGCCACGAGCGCGAGTCCCATCGCGGTGTTGCCCGACGAGTTCTCGATGATCAGCTCGCCGGCGCGGAGGCGGCCGTCCGCTTCCGCCCGGTCGACGAGGTAGCGGGCGATCCGGTCCTTGCTGCTTCCCATCGGGTTCAGGAACTCCAGCTTGGCGTACACGGCGCAGGCCAGCCCCTCCGTGATCCGGTGGAGCCGGACCATCGGCGTGTTCCCGATCACTTCCAGGATGTCCTCGTAGCAGCGCTTGTCCTTCATCCTCTCCCTCGCTCCGTGATTCTGCACTCTTCCGGCGGCCCGCTCCCCCGGGATGGCGGACGAGCGGATCGGAGGGATCGGGAGTACGATTTTCCGCGCAAGGAGGCTTCCATGAGCGTGAAGAGGATCCTGATGCTCGTCGGCGACTTCGTCGAGGACTACGAGGTGATGGTGCCGTTCCAGGCGCTGACGATGGTCGGCCACACGGTCCACGCCGTCTGTCCCGGGAAGAAGGCCGGGGAGCGGGTCCGGACCGCCATCCACGATTTCGAGGGGGACCAGACGTACAGCGAGAAGCCGGGGCACGGCTTCGCCCTCAACGCGACGTTCGCCGAGATCGCGGCCGCGAGCTACGACGCCCTCGTGATCCCGGGCGGGCGCGCGCCGGAGTACCTGCGGCTGAACCCGGCCGTCCTCGACGTGGTGAGGCACTTCGCCAGCTCCGACAAGCCGATCGCCGCGATCTGCCACGGGGCTCAGATCCTGACCGCGGCGGGCGTCGTGACCGGGAAGACGTGCAGCGCCTACCCCGCCTGCGGCCCCGAGGTGAACCGCGCCGGAGGCATCTGGGTCGACGTCCCGATGGACAAGGGATACGTGGACGGGAAGCTGGTGACCGCCCCGGCCTGGCCGGCGCACCCCGACTGGCTCGCCAAGTTCCTGGGCGTCCTGGGGACGAAGATCGAGCCTTGACGAGCGGACCGGCCAGCTCGTCGGTCGGCCGGCTTCTGAGGCTCGGCGGCCTGGTGGGCCGGGTGGGTGCTTCCCTGGCCGTCGAGCAGCTCCTTTCGCTCGTCCGCTCCGGTCCCTCCCGCGAGAAGCACCAGCTCGGGAACCTCGTCCGGAACGCCGACCGGATCGTCCACGCCCTGGGCGAGCTGAAGGGGGCGGCGATGAAGGTCGGCCAGATGCTGAGCCTTCAGGACAGCCTCCTCCCGCCGGAGGTGGCCGAGGTCCTCAGGACCCTCCAGCGGCAGGCGCCGCCGATCCCGTTCGAGGCTGTGACGCGGCAGCTCGACCGGGAGCTACCAGGGTGGAAGAAGACCTTCAGGAGCCTCGAGCCGCAGGCGGTCGCCGCGGCGTCGATCGGCCAGGTGCACCGGGGAGTCCTGAAGGACGGCCGGACCGTGGCGGTGAAGATCCAGTACCCGGGGATCGACGGGATCATCGAGGC
>CAIMWE010000301.1 GCA_903845115.1 uncultured Acidobacteriota bacterium
CTCGGCGAAGGTCTCGTAGGTCCCCTGGAGGATCCCCTGCGTCCCGATGTAGATCCACGACCCGGCCGTCATCTGGCCGTACATCGTCAGCCCCATCGCCTCCAGCCGCCGGAACTCGTCCCACGTGCCCCACTTCGGGACCAGGTTCGAGTTGGCGATCAGGACCCGGGGGGCGTCCTCGTGCGTCCGGAAGACCCCCACCGCCTTCCCGCTCTGGACGAGGAGCGTCTCGTCCGGCCCGAGCGCGCGAAGCTCCCGGAGGATGGTCTCGAGACACTCGGGGTTCCTGGCGGCCTTTCCCGAGCCGCCGTAGACCACGAGGTCCTCCCGCCGCTCCGCCACCTCGGGATCCAGGTTGTTCAGGAGCATCCGGTAGGGGGCCTCGGTGAGCCAGGAGCGGCAGGAGAGGGAAAGGCCTCGAGGGAGCGCCGGGGGCGCCCAGGTCCCGCGGGGAGCGGTGGCGGTCGTCATCCGGGGAATGTTAGCGCTCCGCGGCGGCTCTCGGGGCGGCCCCGATAGCACGCTGCGTCATTTTTCCCTTGACAATCATTACGCGCCGCGTTATCTTCTCCGTGTCATGAACTCCGACATCCGCCGGGTCGTCCGCTATCGCAACCGAAAGCTCTACGAGCCCGCCGAGAGGCGCTTCGTGACCATCCACGACCTCGCCCACAGCGTCGCGTCGGGCAAGGGCGTGGAGGTCCGGGCCGCCGACACCGGCGAGGACATCACCGCGAAGATCCTCTCCCGGGCGCTCGCCTCGGAGAAGGCCGCCGTCCCCCCGTCCACCGACACGTTGACGAGGATCCTCCAGGCCGGGAGCGACGCCGCCGACACGGTCGCCGGCGTCGTGGAGAGGGTCGGCGGGACGAGGCTCGCCGCCACGGTCCGGCGTGCCGCCGCCCCCGAGCGCCTCGCCGAGACGCTCTCGCCCCTCACCCGCAACCTCGAGAACGCCCGGGTCGACGTCGAGCGGATCGTCGGCGGCCTCGTGGGCAAGGGACGCCTCACCTGGGAGGAGGGGGCCCGCCTCAAGCAGGAGGTCGGGTCGGTCTTCCAGCAGAGCTTCGGCGACGTCCTCGCCCGGTTCCGCGACCTGACCTCCCGGATGAACCACTCCGCCGCCCCCGAGCACGCCCACGAGCTCGCCGAGCTCCGGAGCCGCCTGGAACAGCTCGAAGCAGTCGCCGCGAAGTCCTTCGGGAGCGCCCCGGCTCACGGCAACAACGGGAAGCAACCGCGAAAGACCGCCCAGCGGGGCGCGTCACGCACCAACACGAGTAGGAGAAAGAAGTCATGAGAACCACCACCCGGAAGACCCACGCCGCCCCCACCGCCATGCCGTTCCAGGTTCCCCCGCCGTTCGACAAGATGCTCAAGGACGCCACGGTCAAGGTCGAGGAAGTCGCCGAGCAGACCCGCGAAGCCGCGACCCGCTTCGAGAAGAAGGTCCGCTCGGCCGCGACGACCATGAAGAAGCAGGGCGAGACCTGGGCGAAGGACCCGAAAGCGTACGCGGTCAAGATGACCCACGACGTCTCGAAGGAGGCCACCCGGATCGCCGACGAAGTGACGATGAAGGTCACCGACGCCGTCGAGGAGATGATCGAGAAGTCCCTCCACAAGATGAACGTCCCGACGCTCGACGAGCTGCACACCCTGGGCCGGAAGGTCGACCTTCTCACCAAGAAGATCGACGCGATGGGCCGC
>CAIMWE010000302.1 GCA_903845115.1 uncultured Acidobacteriota bacterium
ACGCCACCGAGCTGCTGCCGATCGACAGGCCCGGCTCGAGCGAAGAGCCGGTCGCCGGTAATCTCGCCGGCACCGGTCGAGCGGACGTTCTTGCTGTCAACAGTTCGATGGGTAACTGGGATTATCGATTCGTCCGGAACCTCAAGCCCTTCACCGGCTCGCTGCCGGGCCCGCCTCCTGCGACCTGGCTCCTTCCCTCGAGCGCCCGCGCCGCGGGTGCCGGCGGGTCGTACTACACGACCGACCTGACAGTCGCCAACTCAGCCACGGCGCCGGTCTGGGTGACGGCGAAGTTCCTCGGCCACGACGCGGACGGCTCGGGCGGGACCGAGAAGGGGTTCTCACTGGAAGCCGGGACCTCCCGGACCTTCAAGGACGTTCTCGGCTCTCTCTTCGGCGTCGATTCCGGTTACGGCGCCATCCGGGTGACTGGTTCCAAGGGGACCCTCAGCGTCGTCGGTCAGACCTCCACCCCGGGCCCGAATGGCGGCACCTTCGGGCAGAGCGTTCCGGGGTCGGGAGCGGGCGACTTGATTCGCGGAGGGACGCCACGTTCGATCCTCGGCATCCGGGAGGATTCGTCTTTCCGGACGAACCTGATCCTCTCGAACCCGAACAGAACCACCGTCGAAGTCGCGGTCGCGCTGATCTCGGAGAAGGGAGAGACTCTCGGCACGAAGACGTATGCAGTACCACCCCTCGGAATGATGCAGGCCAGCCGCGTGGTGCGGGACCTGGGAGTCTCGGGCGACCTGTCCGGGGCCCGGCTGCAGCTCTCGTCAGCTGTTCTCGGCACCTGGTTCGCGGCCTACGCCACCGCCATCGACAACACGACGAACGACGCGCGCACGCTGCTGCCCGCTCTTTCCTCGGCGCTTCTCCCGTCGAGCGCCCGGGCGCAAGGTCAGGGCGGCGCCTTCTACACGACCGACCTTTCGATCTCGAACCTCGGCTCGATCGACGCCGCCCTCACGCTGAAGTTCCTCGGACACGACCAGGACGGGCGGTCGGGTATCGAGAAGGGGGTTTCGCTGGCCGCTGGCCGCTCGGTCACCTACAGCGACGTGCTGAAGTCGGTCTTCGACGTCGATTCGGGGTATGGCGCGATCGAGGTCCGCACCGCGGTGCAGGGTGTGGTGGCCACGAGCCAGACTTCCACGCCAGGGCCGGGCGGCGGCACGTTCGGCCAGAGCGTCCCCCTCTTCGGCCACGGGGAATACGTGACGCCCGCAACCCCCCGGTCGATCCTGGGCGCCCGCGAGGACGATGCGTTCCGGACGAATCTGATCCTGGCGAACTCGACCGAGAGCGCCGTGGACGTGGACGTGGCGCTACTGTCGGAATCGGGCGTATCGCTCGGGACGAAACGTATTCCGCTTCCGCCGCTGGGGATGACGCAAGTGTCTCGTGTCGTCCGGGCGCTGGGAGTGGCCCACAATACCGACGGCGCGCGGCTCGTCCTGTCGATTCCAACGAGCGGCGGTGAAGTGGCCGCGTACGCCTCGGTGATCGACAACACGACCAACGATCCGCGGACTCTCCTGGCGAGGTGACGAGCGATCGGTTCGAATAGAGCCGTCGTCAGGCCGCCGCAGAGGCCGGCCGCGGCGAGATCCTTCGCCAGAGGAGGCCGCCGAGGTTGCTCCCCATCTTCATCACGCTGCCGGCTCTCCTCCAGGTCCTTCGTCCGCTCGTCGGCGCGAATCCTCTCGAGGACCGCCAGGCCGTCCACCTTGGGGAGCTTCAGATCCAGGAGGACGAGCCCCGTCACCCGCGCGCCCGGCCGAAGTCGATGAACCCCCTCTCGACGTCGGCCTCGAGAAGGGTCACGGCGACGCGGTCGCCGACGTCCAGGCCGTTGAAGCCCCGGACGACGCGTCCCTCGACCGGCGGCTCGAGGATGCGGACCCAGGTCCCCTTCTCGCCGGCGCCGGTGACGACTCCCTCGAAGCGGTCGCCGATCCGGCCGGTCATCAGGAGGGCCGCCGCCGACTTCCGGAGGCGCCGCTCGACCTTGTTCGCGTCGTTCTCTTTCTCGGTGCAGTGGCGCGCGAGGCCGTCCAGGGCGGCGGCGTCGTAGGGCGTCGGGGCGCCCGCTATCGCTGCCTTCACCAGGCGCTGAGTGATCAGGTCGGGATAGCGCCGGTTCGGGGCGGTCGAGTGCGTGTAGTCCTTCACCGCGAGGCCGAAGTGGCCCTCGGCCTCCTGCCCGGGGCGCTCGACGACGTACTCGCCGGGACCCATCAGCTTGACGATGACGAGGGAGAGGTCGGGGAAGCGGAGCGGATCGGCCTGCTGCCGCTTCACGAGGAACGCCGAGAGCGCCTTGCTGTCGGGCCGGGCCGGCAGCTGCTCCCCGTACCGGGCCGCCACCTCCACGATCCTGTCCCAGCGGGCCGGCTCCTTCACGACGCGGCGGAGCGAGGCGAGCCCCTTCCCCTCCAGGAACCGGGCCGTCGAGCCGTTGGCCGCCACCATCAGGTTCTCGATCAGCTCCTTCGCCCGGTTCGGGCGTTCGGCCTTCAGGTCGACGATGGAGGTGCCGTCGAAGACCGCGCGGGCCTCGATGGACTGGAAGGCCAGCGCGCCGTGCTCGTGCCGCATCTCCTTCAGCCACCCCGCCGCCTCGTCCTGCATCCTCACCTGCTCCTCGAGCCCGGGGACCCTGGCGATCCTCGGGGGCATCGGCCCCTGGCCGTCGAGCCAGGCGGCGACGGCGTCGTAGGTGAGGCGGGCGCTGTTCTTCACGCGGGCGCGGGAGAGGGTCGAGGCGCTCACCGTCCCGTCTGGCTGGACGGCCATCTCGATGACGACCGCCATCCGCTCCTCCCCCTCGTTCAGCGACGTGAGGTCGAAGGAGAGCCGCTCGGGGAGCATGGTGAAGGTCCCGCCGGCGGTGTAGATCGACGTCGTGTTCGTCCAGGCGTGCCCGTCGGTGGCCGAGTCGGCGGGGGCCGTCGAGTCGACGTCGGCGATGGCGACGAGGATCTTGATCGAGCCGTCTCCCTGCCGGCTCGAAGTCGAGATCTGGTCGAGGTCGCGCGAGTCGTCGTTGTCGATGGAGAACCAGGGAAGGCCCGTCAGGTCGGCGGCGCGGCCGTCCACGGCGGGCACGGCGGGGAGAGCCGAGACCTCCGCGAGGACGGGCGGCTCGAAGTCCGGCGCGAACCCGCGCTCGAGCATCGCCCGCCGGGCGATGGCGTGGAGGTCGGCGCGATGGTTCGGGGCTCTGTCGTTCATGAGGGGAAGTATGGCGCGGCCGAGCCGGGGAGGCGAGGCAGGCGATGGGCGGCCGGTCGCCCGCCGGGAGCCGATAATCGAACCGTCGAAAGGAGAGGCGATGAGACGAATCACGACGGCGGCGCTCCCGGCCCTCTTGTTCCTCTGTCCCGGACCGCTCCGGGCGCAGGCCGGCGCGGTAGAACGGCCCAGGATCACCGTGAGCGGCGAGGCGGTCGTCCAGGTCCGTCCCGACCGCGCGGTGGTGAGCGCGAACGTCGAGACCGTGGATCTCGACGTGGGCGTCGCGAGGCAGCGGAACGCCGAGATCTCGCGGAAGGTCCTCGCGGCGGCCCGCGAGTGCGGCGTCGCCGACAAGGAGATCCAGACCGACTATCTCTCCGTGGACCAGCGGTGGGACGACTACTACAAGAAGCAGAGGCTGCTCGGGTACGCGGTGCGGAACCACCTGGCGATCACCCTGTCCGACGCGTCCCGTCTGGAGGAGCTGACCGACAAGCTCCTCGCCGCAGGGGCGGTCTCGCTCGGCGGGGTCGAGTTCCAGACGAGCGAGCTGAGAAAGCACCGGGACCGGGCCCGGGAGATGGCTCTGCAGGCCGCGAAGGAGAAGGCCGAGCGAATGGCGGCGGTCCTCGGCGAGAAGCTGGGGCCAGTGCTCCAGATCACCGAGAGCCCCGCCCCGGCGCCGTCCTGGTACCGCGCGGGGCCGACCCAGAATGTCCAGAACGCCACGTCGAACACCGGCGCGCCGTCGGGAGGAGCCGGCGAGGCGAGCGAATCGGTCGCGCTCGGCAAGATCTCCGTCCGGGCGGCGGTCAACGTGACGTTCGAGCTGAAGCGGTAGGGGCTAAGGCGCCCTCTTCAGCGCCTTCGCCCCGGCGAAGGCGTTCAGCCGGGAAGGTCGACCGCGTCGACGATGCCGACGACGACCGACCGGACCGGGCCGTCCTTCGAGCCGAGGACCTGCCGGGCTCCGGTCCCCTCGTCCAGGACCAGGACCCGCTCGCCGGCGCCCGCGCCCACCGAGTCGACCGCGATCAGGTAGTCGCCGGTCGGCTTTCCGTCCGGCGCGGTCCTCTCGATCACGAGGAGCGTCTTTCCCTCGAAGAACGGGTGCTGGATCGTGCCGTGCACCGCGCCGGCGACGCGTCCCAGGATCATCCGCGATCCTCTTCCGGGATCAGGTCGACCCCGTCGACGATCGCGACGATCGCATGGTCCACCGGGACGAACGTCTCGTCGAGGGCCATCGCCGCCTCGCGACCCCCCTCGTAGGAGACCAGCTCGCCCGGTCCCGCCATCCGCGTCGCGTCGGCGGCGACGAGGACCTTCCCCTTCGGCCGCAGCGAGGGGTCGAGCGGCTGGACGAGGAGCATCGGGACCCCTGCGAGGCCCGGCGTCACGACGCACGGGACGACGGAGCCGATGACGCGGCCGAGCAGCATCGGGCGGTCAGCCCTTCTCCCCGTCCAGCTCGAGGAGGGGAGCGTCGACGAAGCGCGTGGCGGCCGCGAGGCCGCGTTCGAGCGCCTCGTGCGGCGCCGCGATCAGCCGGTGGGTCAGGCCGAGCGGCGGATCGCCCAGGCCCCCCTCGGCGAGCTGGAGGGCCGCCTCCACGTCGGGCAGCGAGCCGCAGAGGAACGCGATCGCCTTGCCGGCGAGGCCGTCGTCCGAGAGGCGCAGCTCCACGAGGTCGACGGGCGTCCCCTTCAGCGCGGCCTCGACCGCGCGGAGGAGGGACGAGGCGGTGGCGGTCTCCAGGACGAGGAGCGAGCCGGACGGCTCCCTCCTCGCGCCGAAGACCGCGTCGAACAGGGCCGGGTGGATGTCTGGGAGGAACGCCCGGTCGAGGAGCGGGGCGCCGCCGACGGCCACGGCCGCGCCGAGGGCCTCCGCCGTGGCACCCGTCGACCCGCCGAAGAGGACCAGGAAGCGGCCGTGCGTGACGGTCCCGGACCGGAGGAAGTCGATCGACGCCTTCTTCAGGAGGGCGTCGACGGCGTCGACCCCGGCCGGGATCCCGGCGAAGTCGAGGAGGGCGAGGGCGGGGACCTTCTTCATCACGTGATCCTGAAGTGGTCGACGAGGACGCACCGGCGCCACCGCGAGAAGGTACGGGGAGAGGTGAGCCCCTCGCCGGTGGGGCTCGCGATGGTGAACGAGCAGAACCCCTCGCCGTCGAGGCCGAGGCCCGCCTGCGAGCAGCCGTTCTTCACGAAGATGGAGCCGTTGCACTCCTTCGCCATCCGGCTCAGGGCGTCCAGGTCCTTCGAGTGCATCACCGCGGTGTGGCGGTTCCCGCCCTCCACCAGGACGGCCAGGTCGATCGCCCGGCCCACGTCCGCCACGCGGCAGACGGGCATCACCGGCATCATCTGCTCGGTCCAGAGGAGCGGGTGGTCCTCGGTCACCTCCACGACGGCGAGGCGGACCGAGTCGGGAACGGAGATCCCCATCTTCCCGAGGATGACCGAGGCGTTCTTCCCGATCAGGCTCCGGTCGATCTCGGCTTCCTGACGCGGGCCGCGCATCGTCTTGAAGACGACCTTCGAAAGCTCCTCGAGCCGTTCCTTCGGCACCACGAACGCTCCCTGTCTCCCCATCGAGGCGATCAGGGCGTCCGCGACCGAGGCGACGACGAGCGTCTCCTTCTCGTCGACGCAGATGATGTTGTTGTCGGTGGAGGCGCCCAGGACGATGTCCCGCGCCGCCTTCTCGACGTCGGCCGTCGGGTCCACCACGACGGGCGGGTTGCCCGGCCC
>CAIMWE010000303.1 GCA_903845115.1 uncultured Acidobacteriota bacterium
AGCCCCAGCTCCCGCCTGAGGTTCATGAGGTGCTCGTCCGACGGGGGCTCGCCCCGTCCGGCTTCCTCGGTGATCAGGTCGGTGTAGGCCCTCAGGACGCAGAGGGGGGATTTCAGGTCGTGGAGGATCTCGTCCCGGAGCTCGGGCCGGGAAGCGGGGGGAGGAGGCGCGGGCGAGGAGAGAGGCGCGGAGGAAGGCTCGAGGGTCCGGGGGGCCCGGCCGGGAATCCGCGCGCCGGCGTCCGCCTCGGCGGAGAGATCGAGTCCCGCGAGCTCGAGCCCGAGGAGGAGCGCGACGGGCCAGAGCCCGGACAGGGCGAGAGGGAGGAGCGGCTCGGGGACGCGTGCGGCCGACAGGGAGAGGCCGACCAGGTACGCCAGCCCCAGGACCGTCAGGGCCACCAGGAAACGGGACGCCTCGCGCCCGGCGAAGCGGTGCGCGAGGACGATGTTCAGCAGCAGGAGGGGGTAGAGGTCGCTCCGGACGCCCCCGGTGAGGGAGAGGGCGAAGAGGACGAGGACCAGCTCCAGCCCCAGCTCGAGGGGAGCCGCAAAGGGGCCGAAGAGCCGCCGGTGCCAGCCCGAAAGGACGGCCCCCTGACCCAGGACCGAGACGGCGGCCACGGCGGCAAGCCGGGTGGTGGCCGCGGCGGAGAGGTTCCCGAGAACGACCGCGAGGAGGATCGAGCCGACGAGAAACCCTGCGGCCAGGAGGCCGCGCGCTCCGGAATGGATGCTGGGCGGTGCGGCCAGTGCCTCCCCCTAGTGCTCGTAGGCGCAGCCGACCCGTACCCGCCCGTCGGGCAGGGCGACCGTGCTGATGGGCTTCATGGAGACCTCGTGCGTTTCGGGGCTGAAGCGCTGGGAGATCTCGCCGTCGAGCCGGGAGGATGGCTTGAAGTCCGAGCAGACGAAGGAGATCCCCCCGTAGCCGATGTCGCGAACCTCCGCGGAGCCGCATTTCACGGCGCGCCTGGTCGCGACCTTCAGCTTCAGCCCGGGGACGACGAACCGCGGGAAGCGGCGGGTGGGGCCGCTCGAGTGGCTCGTCTGCTTTTTCGAGGAGTAGAGCCGGACGTCGCTCATCTTCATCAGGAAGTCGAGGACCCGACCGTCGGTCGGATAGCTCGCGACGCCGTAGTTCAGGCCGACCCGGAGCCCGACCCGGAGGGGAATGTGGATCCTCTCGACGCGCTTCCGGATCCGCTCGGCCACGGCGAGGCTGTTCACGACGTCGCTGTTCGGAAGGATGGCGACGAACTCGTCCCCGCCGAACCGGCACCCGGCGTCGATCGTGCGCAGCGACTCCCGGATGGCCTTCGCCGTCCGCACGAGGATCGAGTCGCCCACGGGATGCCCGAGGCGGTCGTTGATCCCCTTGAACCCCTTGAGGTCCATCATCACGAGCGAGACGACGCTTCCCGTCCGCTCGGCGCGGTTGATCTCGCGGTCGAGATGGTCGAGGAGGAACCGCCGGTTGTAGAGCCCCGTGAGGGGATCCGTGATCGCGTTGACGCGGAGCGTCGCCATCTCGTGGCCCGAGA
This sequence comes from uncultured Acidobacteriota bacterium, assembly GCA_903845115.1. GTDB lineage: Bacteria > Acidobacteriota > Thermoanaerobaculia > UBA5066 > UBA5066 > CAIMWE01. The sequence goes on from CAIMWE010000303.1 coordinate 1,544, forward strand.
GGAGGCGGGGCTCCTTCAGGAGTCCGCGCACGCTGTGGAACTCGTGGAGGATGGCGGTCTGGAGCGAGGTGGGCGTCTCGAGGGCCGCCCGGAGCGAGAGGAACGTCCGCTCGACGCTCGCCCAGACGTCCTGCGCCTGGTCGACGCC
>CAIMWE010000304.1 GCA_903845115.1 uncultured Acidobacteriota bacterium
CGGTGGAGATCCACCCCCTCTCCTTCGGGATCGCGGTGATCCACCTCGCGCGAAAGGGGAGAAGATGACAGCCATGACCGCTCCGACCGCGCCCGCCCCACCGCCGCCCGACCCGAAGATCCTGGACGGCAAGAAGGTCGCCGCCGCGATCCGCCGGGAGGCGGCCGCGGAAGCCGCCCTCCTGACCGCGGGCGGCCACCAGCCGGGCCTCTCGGTCATCCTGGTGGGCGACGACCCGGCCAGCGCGGTCTACGTCAGGGGGAAGGAGACCGCCGCCCGGGAGGCCGGGATCCGCGAGCAGACGCTCCGCTTCCCGGCGACGATGACCGAGGGCGAGCTGCTGACCGCGATCGACGGCCTGAACCGCGACGACGCCGTCGACGGGATCCTGGTGCAGCTCCCCCTGCCGAAGGGCATCTCGACACAGCGGATCCTCGAGGCGGTCGACCCGCGGAAGGACGCGGACGGCTTCCACCCCTTCAACACAGGGAGGCTCGTGCAGGGCAAGCCGGCGCCGGTCCCGTGCACTCCCGCCGGGATCATGGAGATGCTGCGTCGGGAGGGGATCGCGCTCGCGGGGCTGCGGGCGGTGGTGGTGGGCCGGAGCGACATCGTGGGGAAGCCGATGGCGTCGCTTCTCCTCGCCGCCCACTGCACGGTGACGATCGCCCACTCGAGGACCCGCGACCTCCCCGGCGTCTGCCGCGAGGCCGACCTCCTCGTGGCCGCCATCGGCCGGGCCGGTCTCGTCACGGGCGACTACGTGAAGGAGGGGGCGATCGTCGTGGACGTGGGGATGAACCGGATCGACAGGGCCGAGGACGTGGCCCGCTTCTTCCCCGGCGACGCGGCGCGGGAGGCCGCGTTCCGGAAGAACGGCTCGGTCCTGATGGGCGACTGCGACCCCTCCACGGTGCCGTCCCGTGCCTCGCGCTACACGCCGGTGCCGGGGGGCGTGGGGCCGCTGACGATCGCGATGCTGATTTCGAACACCGTGAACCTGGCGAAAGCGCGGCGGCCGGCGCAGGGGGCGGCATGACCTTCAAGGTGGGTCTCACCGGAGGCCTCGCGTCCGGCAAGACCACGGTCGCCGAGCGGCTGGCCGAGTACGGGATCCCGGTCCTGGACGCCGACCAGGTCGTCCACGACCTCTACAGGCCGGGCCGTCCGGGAGCCGGCGCGGTGGCGATGGTGTTCGGGGTCCAGGTGATCGACTCCACGGGCGGCGTCGACCGGAAGAAGCTGGCGGCGCGGGTCTTCAACGACCCGCCGTCGCTCAAGATCCTGAACGGCCTGATCCACCCGCTGGTCATCACGGAGCAGGCGAAGTGGTTCGACTCGCTGGCCAAGGCCGGCCAGCCGATCGGCGTGGTGGAGGCGACGCTCCTCGTCGAGACCGGCGGGCGGACCCGCTACGACTTCATCGTCACGGTCTCGGCGCCGGAGATGGTCCGCTTCAGCCGCGCGCTGGGCCGGGGCCCGGGAGGGGACTCGGCCGACATCGCGAAGAGGATCGCGGCCCAGCTCCCGGACGCCGGTCGGGAGGCGGTGGCTGACGTCGTGGTCATGAACGACGGCACCACAGAAGAGCTGATCGTCAAGGCCGACGCCCTGGCCGAGAAGCTGATCGCCGCGGCGGCGGCCCAGAAGAAGAGCTAACGGCATCGGTCCGCGAGAAGGGCTCTCAGCGCGACGTGGGGGGCATCTTTCTGCTGGGAGCCGGATCCGCGGTACCGGCGAGCGCGGAGGAGGCCCGGCGCGGAGTCAGTGCCTCGAGTCCGAGGAATTCGTGGGCTCCGGGACCTCGGGCGCTTCCTCGATGGCCTCTGCGATTTAGAGGCGAACGCTCCACGAGGGTGGTCGCACCGGTCCACGGGACGAACATCGTTCCTCAGAGCAACTGGCTGAGCAAGGTCAGCGCCGGCACCACGACCGGCCGCTCAGCGGCAAAACAATCCGTCGATTCGTAGGGCAAAGAGAGCACGGCCTGGAAGGCATGGGGAGCCTTCGTCTGCTGCTGAAAGTGGCGGAGCGCTGGGGAAAGATGTGTGTCGCTCGATTTCACCTCGACCAGGAACCAGGGGCTCTGGTCCTTGACCACGAGGAAATCGACTTCCCGCTTCACCTTGTCCCGCAAATACCGGAGCTCGAAATCGCCCAAGCCCAGGTCGGTCCAGCCGTCCACAGCTTTCAGCAAGTGGCAGGCCACCAGGGTTTCCGCCCTGGCTCCTTCGTTCCTGAGGCCACTCCAGTCCCTCAGGAACCACTTTGGCTCCTTCCGTAAGGCCTTGGTCACATTCTTGTACCAGGGACGCACCAGGAATCCGTAATGCAGGCGTCCGAGGAGATCGACCCAGCGCTTCACCGTGTCCATCGAAACGCTCAGCTCGGCCGCCAGATTGGAATAGACGAGCGGCTGTCCGCTCCGCTCGGCCAGGATGCGCATCAGGGTCTCCATCGTCCCGAGCTCCTGGACCTGTGTCACTTCACGCAGATCCTCCCTGGCGAGCTGGTCCTGGCGCAAAGAGTTCCAGCGGCGTGTGAAGCGGAGATCTCTTCGAAGGAAGGGCTCGGGAAAACCGCCGTGGGTCAAGAGTGCCTCCCAATCGGCAGAGTCGATTTCCACGGGCTCCTGGACCTCACGACCGGGGATCCCGACCCTGACACACTCGGCCACGGACCAGGGATGCATCCGGTAGAGGAGGGTCCTGCCCATCAGGCTGTCCCCGCCCCGGCGGAACACGTCGAGCCGCGAGCTTCCCGTCACGAGCAGGCGGACCCTTTCTCCGTAGGTATCGAAGAAACCCCTCAGGAGTCCCTTCCATCGGGAGAACTTGTGAAGTTCATCCAGCACCGCGATCGGAGGTTCCGCGCGCAGGCGATCCAGTTCCATGAACTCCGCCAGCGCCGCTGGACCCTTCAGCAAGATGCGCCGGTCATCGGTGTTGTCCCAGTTGAGGTAGAGATTGCCCAGGGCCCGGCAAACGGTGGTCTTTCCAACCTGACGGGGACCGCTGACCAAGGCCATCTGGCGGTTCCGCTGAAAGTGCTCTTTCAGGACTGTCGCATAGAAGCGGGGGCGCTCGATCATGGGTCCATTATCGCGCTTATAAGGAAACGGTCCGGACCAATCTACGATGTAGACTGAAATGGACCGGTCCGAGGGATGCACGGTTTGCCTTTTCAGGGGCAGGGGAAGCCGTTCTCCGGTGCGAAAGACCTTTCTTCTCCTCGCCGGTCATCTCGGCCCAGGTCCGGTCTTCCTACCCCGTCTCTTCCGGCAGCGCTGCCCCCTATACTTGAACCCGGGGAGGATTCATGCCGATCATCGCGATGTTCTACGGGATCGTGATCCGCATGTTCTTTCGAGACAACCAGCGGCACCATCTCCCTCACGTCCATGCGGAATTCCAGGGTCACGTCGGGGTATTTGCGATCGGGGATGGAGCCTTGCTGGAGGGAGAGCTGCCCCCCTCGAAGCAGAAGCTCGTTCTGGCCTGGATCGAGATCCACCGGGACGAACTCATCGCGGACTGGACCCTGGCAGTGGCCGGAGAAAAGACCTTCCGGATCAAAGGACTCGAGTGATGCTGACCATCGCCCATCTCACCGCTCGCCCCGACTGGACGCTGGAGGTGGTCTTCGAGGACGGGTCCCGCGGGGTCTTCGACATGAAGCCTTTGCTCTCCTGCGAGGCCTTCGAGGAGCTACAGGATCCGGCGCTCTTTCGTCAGGCCCGCAACAATGGCTACTTCGTGGAATGGCCGAACGGCGCAGACCTGAGCGCGGATACCCTCAAGCTGGCGGGATCAGCGGTCTGACACTCCGTCGTCCTCGGGGGGAACATCGACTGCAACCTCGAACGCCGGGAGCCGGATCCGCGGTACCGGCAGCTCTTCGAGGTCCTCCCCGACGATCTCCAGTCCGAGAGGATCTCTTCGAGCGCCCGCCGACGTCGGCCGTGCTCAGCCGGCGACGGCCGCTCACTCGAGGCTCTTGCCCGCACCTGCCTGCGCAACCCCATCAGCCTCGCCCGCGTACGCTGGGGCCCAGCTCATTCGCCGGGTGAACGGCATCGGTCCGCGAGAAGGGCTCTCAACGCCGCGAACGCCCGGCTCCGGTGCGAAAGAGCATTCTTCTCCTCGCCGCTCATCTCGGCCCAGGTCCGGTCGCTGCCGTCCGGCACGAAGATCGGGTCCCAGCCGAAGCCGTTGGAGCCTCGCGGAGCCGGGGCGATCGTCCCCGCGACGCGTCCCTCCGCCACCACGACCGCCTCGGGTCCGTCGCCGGGCCGGGCCACGGCGAGCGCCGCCACCGCGTCGGCGCGCCGGCAGGGGAGGAGGTCGGCCATCCGCGCCAGCCCTTCGATCCCGGCCCCCTCCATCGTCGCCTTCGTCAACGGCCCGGGGAAGCCGTGCCAGTGAGGAAAGGAGAGGCCCGAGTCGTCGACGAGGACGGCGGTCCCCAGCCGGTTGGCCGCGTCGAGCGCCTTCGCCCGGACGACCTCCGCGAACGAGAGGGACTGGATCTCCAGGAGCTCCAGGGGACGGGCCTGTACCTCGCGGCCGAGGAAGTGCGACGCCTCCCGCGCCTTCCCGGCGTTCGACGTGACGAAGACGAGGCTGCCGGGAAACGGGGCGGTCACGATTCGGGAGGGAAGGGGACGCCCCGGTCGTCCAGCATGACCCGGTAGGCCGCGAAGCCCTGCGTGAGCCCCTTCAGCTTCAGGTCGCCCAGCGGCTCGAAGCGGAAGAACTCCTTCGCCTGGCGGGCGGTCTCGGCCCCCACGACGATCTCGTTCGGGCCCGCGACGTGCTCCTCGAGGCGCGAAGCTATGTTGACCGTGTTTCCCAGGACGGTGTAGTCGACGCGCCGGTCGGAGCCGATGTCCCCCACCACCGCGCGGCCCGTGTTGATGCCGATGCGGACCGCCACCGCCGACTCCCCGCGCCGCAGCCTCTCGGCGTTCCACACCCGGACCTCCTCGATCAGCTTTGCCGCGGCCGCGATCGCCCGGCGGGCGTGGTCCTTGTGGGTGATGGGCGCGCCGAAGAACGCCATCACCGCGTCGCCGATGAACTTGTCGAGGGTCCCCCCCTCGGCGAAGATCGCGTCGGCCGCGAAGGTGAAGACCGTCCCCAGGAAGCGGGAGAGCGCCTCCGGCTCCATGTTCTCGGCCGCCGTGGTGAACCCGACGATGTCCGCGAAGTAGACCGACACGTCCCGCGTCCTGACCGCCTCGACCCTCCCCGAGACGCCCGCGTCCGACACGATCTCCTCGACGACGGCGGGCGAGTGGTACCGGGAGAGCCGTTCGCGGATCCGCTCCTCCTGCTCGATCCTCTTCTGCAGGCGGGCCCGCTCGATGGCGACCGCCGCGAAGTTGCCCAGCGCGGTGAGCAGGTCGAGGTCGTCGGCGTTGAAGGTCCCGACGCGGAGCGGCGTGTCGACGTGGAGGGCCCCGATGATCCGGTCGAGGTTCCAGAGGGGGACGCACATCGCCGAGCGGATCTGCTGGATCCGGATCGACTGGCCCGCCTCGAACCGGCCGTCGGCCAGGGCGTCGGACGTCAGGACGGCGACCCGCTCCCTCACGACGTTCTCGACGATGGTGTGGGAGAAGATCGTCCCGGCGTCCGCCGTCTTCTTCCCCCGCTCGCGCGCGAGCATCGGGATCAGCCGGCCGTGGTCGTCCAGCAGGACCACCGCGGCACGGTCGACCTGCAGGTACTCGAACGTCAGGTCCATCACCTTCGAGAGGATCTCGTTCACCTCCCGGGCGACGATCAGCGTCTTGGCGACCTGGACCAGGATCTCGAAGATCTTCCCCCGCGCGCCGGGCGGCGTCATGCGGCGGCCGGTGCCGGTCACGGGGTGGGAGGGTTCCGCCGGGGCGACGTGGTCGAGGCCGAAGTCCCTGTTGAAGTCGGCGATCGACCGGATGACCGTCGCCGAGGTGTCGATCGGGCCGCCGCCGGAGGGAAGGGGCTGGATCTCCTCTTCGCGGACCCCCAGCGTGAAGGTGCCGATGGTGACGACGTCTCCGGGGCAGAGGGCGGCGTTCGTGACGAAGCGCCCATTGACCTTGACCCCGTTCGTGGAGTTCTGGTCGGCGACGACCCAGGCCTCACCCTCCCGCTGCACCAGCGCGTGCCGGCGGGAGACCGAGAAATCGTTGAGGACGACGTTGTTGTCGCTGGACCGGCCGAGCGTCACTTCCGAGCCGGAAAACCGGTACCGCTGAGGCTTCCCCTCGACCTCGTAAACGAATTCGAGCATCGGTTGTCGCGCGATTATAGGGGCGGCTTCTCTTCATCCCGGCCCGCCTTGCCGTCGATCGCGAAGTGGACCCGGACGACCTTCCATACCGCGACCGGCTTGCCGCCCACGCGGGCCGGCCGGTAACCCCAGCGGCGGACCGCCTCGGTCGCGGCCTCCGTCATCCCGCCCGGGGCGCCCGCCACCACCTCGACCCGCGAGACCCGTCCGTCCACGTCTACCAGCACCTTCAGCTGCACCTCCCCGGAGAGCCCGGCCTTCCTGGCGAACTCCGGGTACCTCGGGTCCACTCGCGTCACGAGGACTGGCGGCTCGGCGTCGGCCGGGAGCGACTCGTACGGGAGCTGCCGGACCGCTTCCGGGGGGGAAGGCAACCCGGGTCCGGGAACGGCCCTCGGCGCCGGCTCCCCCCGCGACGGAATTCCGGCCGGCTCCCCGGGAAGCGGCGGCGCTGCGGGTTCGGGGGCGGCCTGCGCCGGGGGCGCGATCCGTTCGAGCAGCTGGACGCTCCTCGCGGGGACGAAGGCCAGGACCTTCCCTGGCAGGAGGACGCCGTAGAAGTCGTGGTCGGCGAGCAGGACGTCGACGCTGGCCCCCTCCTCGTAGCTGGTGTACTGGGCGGCCCCGTAGTCGGGACCCAGGAAGAGCAGCGTCGGCTCCACCGTCCGGCCCGACTGGGGGGTGAAACGGAGGACCGCCTCGGTCCGGGCCCGGCGCGCCTCGCGATCGGCCAGACGCTCGAAGCTCCCCGCCGGGAGCCACCCTTCCTTGCCGGTCGGGAGGAGCACCCGGCCGAAACCGCCCGAATAGCCGCGCAGCCGGACCTCCGCCCCGCGGGCCAGGGCGCCGGCGCGGGCAATCTCCCCGGACGGCCCCGACCGGACGTCCACCCGTTCCAGCGACACGAACGCCCTGACGTCTCCCTCCTCGGCCTTGGCCACCGGCGTCCGGCTCCGGCCGCACGACGCGAGGGCGAGGACCGCGAGGAACGCGAGGGGAACGAGCTTCATTCCCCCGATTCTCTCCTGCCCTGAGTCTTCCGACGGGCCCCCTTCTTCCCTGCGGCGCGACGGACGGGCGCGGCGTCGGGCCTGACGACCGTTCCGTGCTCCCCCGCCAGGGCCGAGCGCAGGTGGGCGGGGTCGGTGATCAGGGCCGTTCCGCCGGACGCCTCCACGAACCGGATCGCCGCGTCCACCTTCGGCCCCATCGAGCCCGGCGGGAACTCCCCCTCCTTGAGCAGCCGCTTCGCCTCCGCGACGCGCATCTCGGGGATCTCCGACGCCCGTCTCGTCCCGAAGCCCCGCATCACCCGGGGGACGCCGGTCAGGACGACGAAGAGGTCCGCCTTCAGCTCGATGGCCAGCAGCGAGGCCGCGTGGTCCTTGTCGATGAACGCCTCCACGCCCACGAGGTCCCCGTCCGACCGCCTCACGACGGGGATCCCCCCGCCGCCGGCGGCGATCGTCACCGTCCCCCCGCAGACCAGCCTCCGCACGGTGTCGACGTTGACGATCCGCCGGGGCCTGGGCGACGGGACCACCTTCCGGAAGCCGCGCCCTGCCTCCTCTTTCATGGTCCAGCCCCGCTCCTCCGTCAGGATCCGCGCCCGGAACCGGTTGAAGTAGGGACCGACCGCCTTCGACGGGCTGCGGAAAGCCGGGTCGTCCGGGTCCACCTCGACCTCCGAGACCAGCGTGACCACCTCCCGGACCGCCCCGCGCCGGGCCAGCTCGTTCCGGATCGCCGCCTGGAGAAGGTAGCCGATCGCCCCCTGCGTCTCGGCCACCGCCACGTCCAGCGTCACGGGGGGGATCTGGAGGACCATCTGCTCCACCTGAGCCAGGACGTTCCCCACCTGCGGCCCGTTCCCGTGGACGACCGCCAGCTCGTAGCCCTTCATCACGAGGTCGACGAGCCAGACCGCCGACTCGCGGGCGAGGGCCTGCTGCTCCTCCTGCGTGCCGTCCGTCTCCGGAGGGAGCAGGGCCCGACCGCCGAATGCCACGACGGCCACTTTCGGGACGAATCCGAAGACGACCTGCTGGGCCATGGCGCCTCCTGTTGCGTCAGAGGTTCAGAGGGGGTCGCGCCGGAGCGGCATCGTCATGCAGCGGGGGCCGCCGCGGGCGCGGGAGAGCTCGGTTGCGGTGAGGAGCATCGCGACCTTCGCGCGAGGCTTCTTCAGGTCGATCGAGCGCTTCCCGAGGAGGAGGTCGTCGTCCGTGACGACGTCGTATCCCCGGCGCGCGAGCTGCTCGGCGGTCCGCTCGTTCCGGTCGTAGCAGAGGATCACGCCGGGGGCGAGGGCGAAGGCGTTCGCGCCGTCGGTCCACTGCTCCCGCTGCTGGGCGATCGCGTCGGTCCCGCCGCACGGGATCGGCTCCAGGTCGATCCTCCGCCTCCGGAGCGCCGAGAGGAGGTCGTCCTCGGTGGTCCAGGTGATCTCCCGCTTCGTCAGGTCGGCCTCGTAGACGTCCGCTTCCTCGGCCCCGCCGGGGAGGACCATCGGCGGGTAGCAGAGGCACTCGTGCCGCGAGATCTGCGTGAAGACCGTGTCGAGGTGCATCGTCGAGCGCTGCGGCGGGATCGCCACCACCAGGATCCGCTTGACCGGGCTCTTCTCGCGCTTGAGAGCCTCGGCGAGCCGCTCGATCGTCGTCTTCTCGGTCCGCTCCGAGTACCCGATGACGAGGAGGTCCTCGCGCAGGACGAGGAGGTCCCCCCCCTCGATCGCGGGCCGCATCCGGGCCAGGGAGACGGGGCGGTCGAACTCGGCCGAGAACTCCCGGAACCAGAAGCGCTCCCCTTCCCGCCGGAAGCGGGGGTGGTACTCGAAGACCGCCCCCGACAGGAGCGGCTCCCGCGCCCGGGCCGGGGTGGCCATCGACGAGCGGATCACCCGGTCGCCCACGACGATCGCCGGGTCCCGCTGGAAGAAATAGTTCGGAACGGGCGGCAGGAGGTAGAGCGAGTCGATGGAGCCGGTGATCGTGGGCGACTCCCGCTCGATCCCCTCCACGAGGGCCGCCGCGAGGCGGTCGGACGGGAGGTCCCACAGGGGCGGCAGCAGCCGGGCGTCCAGATGCAGCTCGGCGACCAGCCCCTCCAGGATCGCCTTCCTCTGGCCGGGTTCCCCGAGGACCTCCGCGAGCAGGTCCTGGACCTCGAGGACCTCGTCGGCCACGAAGCGGAGGAGCTGCTGGAAGCGGCGGTGCTCCTCGCGGGCCCGGCCGCCGAAGAGGATGTCGTCGAAGAGCAGGTCCTGCATCATCGACGGCACCATGCGGTCGATCTCCGCCCCCGGCTGGTGGACGAGGACGGACCTCAGCTTCCCGATCTCGGAGTCGACTCGAAGCGGCATGGCGAGCGGCATTAGGCCCCTTTGCGGGAGCCGGGGGATACTAGCAAAGGAATCTCGAGGCAATCCCGAGCCAGCGAAGGAAGGCGCCGATGTCCGAGGAAATCGACTACCTGGTCTGCCGGAACTGCGAGTCCCCCTGCTACGTCTTCGAGGTCGACGCGAAGGGAACGGTCGCCTCGGCGTTCTGCTCCGTCTGCGGCGCGGACGGCCCGGCCGAGTTCCGGGTGCCCGACCTCGAGGAGCTGGAACCCGACTGATGAGCGCCGACCTCTACGACAACCCGCTCGTCTCCCGGTACGCCTCGGCGGAGATGTCCGCCCTCTTCTCCGCCCGGACGAAGTTCGGGACGTGGCGGCGGCTCTGGCTCGCCCTGGCCGAGGCCGAGAAGGAGCTGGGGCTCGCCATCCCGGACGAGGCGCTGGCCGCCCTCCGCGAGCATCTCGTCCCCACCGACGAGGAGCTCGCCTCGGCCGACCGGTACGAGCGGAAGACCAAGCACGACGTGATGGCCCACGTCCACGCGCTCGGCGACGCCGCCCCGGCGGCGCGCGGCATCGTCCACCTCGGGGCGACCTCCGCTTTCGTGGGCGACAACGCCGACATCCTGGTCGTCCGCGACGCCCTCACGCTCCTCGAGCGCCGGAGCGCCCGCGTCATCGCGGCGCTCGCGGCCTTCGCCCGGGAGCACCGGGACCTCCCCTGCACCGGCTTCACGCACTTCCAGGCGGCCCAGCCGACCACCGTCGGGAAACGGGCCTGCCTCTGGCTCCAGGACCTCGCCCTCGACCACCGCGAGCTGGTCCGCCGGCGCGAGGAGCTCCGCTTCCTGGGGTGCAAGGGGGCGACCGGGACCGAGGCGTCGTTCGTCGCCCTGTTCGACGGCGACAAGGAGAGGGCCGCCCGCCTCGACCGGCTCGTCACGGAGAAGGCCGGCTTCTCCCGCCGGTTCCTGATCGCGGGGCAGACCTACACGCGCAAGCAGGACGGATTCGTCCTCTCCGCCCTCTCGGGGCTGGCCGCGTCGGCCTCCAAGTTCGCGAACGACCTGCGCCTTCTCCAGCACCTGAAGGAGGTGGAGGAGCCGTTCGGGACGTCGCAGGTCGGCTCGTCCGCCATGCCCTACAAGCGGAACCCGATGAAGTGCGAGCGGATCAGCTCGCTGGCCCGCTGGCTGCTGACGACCGCGGAGAACGGCCACTGGACCCACGCGCACCAGTGGTTCGAGCGGACGCTGGACGACTCGGCCAACCGGCGCCTGGCCCTGGCCGAGAGCTTCCTGACCGCCGACTCGATCCTGCTGCTGTGGGAAGCCGTCGTCTCCGGCCTGGTCGTCAACCGCGAGGTGATCGCGCGCCGCCTCCGAGACGAGCTTCCCTTCCTCGCCACGGAGAACCTCCTGATGGCCGCCGCGAAGAAGGGGGGCGACCGCCAGCTCCTCCACGAGCGGATCCGCGTCCTGGCCCAGGCGGCCGGCGACCGCCTCAAGGCCGAAGGGGGCGAGAACACCCTCCTGGCCGACGTCGCCGCCGACCCGGCCTTCCGCCTGACCGCCCGGGAGATCGCGGACGCCATCGACCCGGCCCTCTTCGTGGGGCGCGCTCCGGAACAGGTCGACGAGTTCCTCGCCGCCGAGATCGACCCGATCCTGGCCGCGCACCAGGGGGCGCTCGCGGGGGCGGCCGAGGAGGTCAGGGTCTGACTGCGCGCGGGCCGGCGCTGCCGCGCCTGGTACTCCTCGAGCTGGCGGCCCTGCTCGTCCTTTCCGCCTGCCACGCGCGCCCGAAGCCGGCCGCCGCGCCCGACCTCGCCTCTCCGGGCCGGACCGAGCGGGGGCTGGCCTCGTGGTACGGGGCGGACTTCGCCGGCCTTCCGACCGCCAGCGGCGAGATCTTCCGCCCCGAGAAGGTCTCGGCCGCGCACCGCACGCTCCCGCTCGGAACCGTCGTGGACGTCCGGAACGAGAAGAACGGCCGGACCGTCCGCGTGGCCGTCAACGACCGCGGCCCCTTCGTGGCGGGACGGATCGTCGACCTGTCGAAGGCGGCGGCGGCCGAGATCGACTCCGTCGCCGACGGCGTCGTCCCCGTGACCCTCACGGTCGTCACCGTCGGCGACAACTCGCGGAGGAAGGCCTCCTCGCAGGCCGACGACCGGTCCATTTCGGCGTGGGCGGTCCAGGCCGGCGCCTTCGCGGACGAGGCGAACGCCCGGCGCCTCCGCGACCGGCTGGCCGAGCGCTACCCGACCCCCTGGACCGAGGAGTTCTCGGGGCTGAAGCGAGTGAAGTTCGGCCCCTACCGGTCGAAGAGCGAGGCAGAGTCCGCCCGGGACTCGCTCTCCGACCTCGGCCTCGCCGGAATCGTCCTCCCCTACCGCTGAAGCCGCGCGTGCCGATCCGGTCGGGCGCTCGCCGCGCCGGCCGAAGGAAGGGGAAGACCATTCCGGCCTGCCCATTCATAGAGTTGACCTGCAACCTCCCTTGGTGCTCAACTGCGTGAACAACTCTGGCCGTGGATAGAAACAGTTCAATCTCTGATTCGTATAGTTCACCCAATAGCAGTCGCATGGAGCCCAGCCCTGCTGATCTTGAATATAGGCATCCATGGCTTCCGTGTTCATGATGATGGCTTCGTTCTGATTGACGCTGCCTTCGATGATCCTCTCGTTCCACCGATGAGCAGTGCCCGATTCGTGCCCATCGCCACCCAAATTGATCAGCTGCCATTGCGGTGGCAAATAATGCAACATGTCTGTCCAGCGTTCCTGTAAATCAGGCAATGGAACCGTGTCATCTTCGACAAACAGCACAGATGGCAGTTCCAGCAGGGCTGCTGCTCTGACTGCCGATTGCCATGAAAGTGAACATCCTATGACGCCTGGTCCTATCTCGTAGGCCATGTTACGGCCACAGTGAGGACAATCATGGGCACCTGGATGATCTATCAGATAGCGACTGGCCGCCTTGAGGCCCAACTTAAGGCCCATGAAACCACGGAAACGCTTCCACCTGATTCCTGTGGGCCTGAAGCGTTCGATGAAGGCTTCGCCACGTTCTGCCCATATTTCATCGGGGCTGACAACGATACAAGGCAGATCACATATTCGAGGAGGCAAAGTCATCTTACTTGACCTTCCTTGACACTTGATGGCCGACGCCCTCGAGCACTTTCTCGAGCACTTTCTCGCAGCCATTCTGCTCTGCATGAAGGATGGCTTTGCCTACTGTCGGCTCACCATTCTCGGTCCAGTCGTCATCATCAAGGACGACAAAGAACCTCCGCCTGCATTCGCCCGAAGGGGGCCAGATGACCGCCACCTTCTCCCTCAGCATCTCACTCCAGCCATCTCCCGAGCCTTGGCCGGAGCGGTCCTCCTGGCGTCGCGCGCCGGCCCCGGGGGCTCACCTCCCGCGAAGGGGCCGCCGGAACGCGCTTCTCACGAGGCGGTCGAGGAGGCTGGGAAGCGGAAGGCCGGTCGCCTCCCACATCTTCGGGAACATCGAGATCGGCGTGAAGCCGGGGAGCGAGTTCAGCTCGTTCAGCAGGACCCGGTTGGTCCCCCGCTCGACGAAGAAGTCGACCCGCGCGAACCCGGCTCCGCCGAGGGTGTCGAACGCGGCGATCGCGAGCCCGCGGATCTCGTTCCGGATCTCCTCCGGCAGGTCCGCGGGGATGACGCTCCGCGAGCGGTCGTCGATGTACTTGTCCTCGTAGTCGTAGAACTCGTGGCCCGGGATGATCTCCCCCGGGACCGAAGCCTCCGTCGGCTTGCCCTCTTCCCCTTCGAGGACCGAACACTCGATCTCCCTCGCGTCGACCCCTTCCTCCACGAGGACCCGGTGGTCTACCTCGAGCGCCACCGCCACCGCCTTCGGCAGGTCCCGTTCGTGCTTCACCTTCGTGATCCCGACCGAGGAGCCGGCGCACGACGGCTTGACGAAGACCGGGAGGTGGAGCATCCCCAGGCGCTCCTCCAGCAGGTGGCGGCGGCCGGCGCTTCCCCACTCCGCGCGCGAGAACGGGACGTACTCCACCTGCGGCAGCCCGGCGGCCGCGAAGGCCGCCTTCATCAGGATCTTGTCCATCCCGACCGCCGAGGCGGCAATGCCGAAACCGACGTACGGGATCCCGAACGACTCGTAGAGGCCCTGGTGCGCGCCGTCCTCCCCGAACGTCCCGTGGTTGATCGGGAAGAGGATGTCGGGGCGGGCCTCGCGCATCGCCGCCGCGAACGAGGCCACCGTCTCCTCGAACGGCGCCGGGGCGGAGCCCGCCACGATCCCGTCCAGGAGGGCCTCCCTCGCCGGCCTGGCGAAGCAGCGCTCCATCTCGGCCCGGGCCGCGGCCGGGCCGTGCCAGAGGCCGTCCTTGCCGACGAAGAGCGGCACCGGCTCCCACGACTCCCTTGGCAGGTTCTCCAGGAGGCACCGGGCCGACAGGAACGAGACCCCGAACTCCCTCGACGGGCCGCCGAAGACGACCCCGACGCGACTGACGCTCACGCCCGGCTCACGAGAGGGTGACGAATCGGGCGGACTCGATCCCGTCGAGCTTCGCCACGCCGTCCAGCAGCTTCCGGACGTCCACCCCCTCCGGGTGGTCGAACTTCACCACCGCCAGCGCCCGCCCGCCCGACGTGCGCGACAGCGCGAGGTCGGCGATGTTCACTCCTCGCTCCCCCAGGAACGTCCCGATCCGCCCGATCACCCCGGGCACGTCCCGGTTCACGAGGCAGAGGAACGACCCGTCGGGCGTGAATTCCATCGGGTAGCCGTCGATCGCGACGATCCGGCCGAGCTCCTCCCCGAAGAAAGTCCCGGAGACGCTCCGCTCCCCCTTCGCCGAGGAGACCGTGACCGTCAGGAGGCTCGCGTACTTCACCGACTCCGCGTGGATCGTCTCGGTGACCGTGATCCCGTTGAGGCGGGCCACCGTGGAGGCGTTGACGAGGTTCACCCCTTCGGCCATCGACCGGCTCAGGGCCCCCTTCACGGCCGCCACCGAGGCGGCCTTCAGGACCGACGGCTTGAGGCCGGCCATCTCCAGGTGGATCTTGGACGGGGCTTCCGGAAGGAGCTGCACGGCCAGCTCACCCACCTGCTCCGCCAGCTTCATCCAGGGGACCACGCCGTGCGGGTCGCCGCCGGACGGGAACGGGAGGTTCACCGCGGCGACGAAGGGCGCGCCGGAGAGGACCTCCACGAGGAGCTCGACCGTCTCCACCGCCACGCGGTCCTGCGCCTCCACCGTGGACGCCCCCAGGTGCGGGGTGCAGACCACCTTCGGGTGCTTCGCGAGCGTGAAGTCCTTCGGCGGCTCCACCGCGAAGACGTCGAGGGCCGCTCCCCCGATGTGGCCCGAGTCGAGCGCGGCGATGAGCGCGGCGTCGTCGATCAGGGCGCCGCGGGCGCAGTTGACGACCAGCGCCCCCTTCTTCATCCGGGCGAGGCGCTCGGCGTTGAGGAGCCCCTTGGTCTCGGGAGTGGTCGGGGTGTGGAGCGAGACGATGTCCGAGGTCTCCAGGACCTCCTCGAGCGTGGTGGTCCTCACGCCCAGCTCAGCGGCCTTCTCGGCCGCCACGTACGGGTCGTACGCGATGACCCGGACGTTCCAGGGCTTCAGCCGGGCCGCCACGCGGGCGCCTACCTGCCCGATGCCGACGAGGCCGACGGTCTTCCCCATCAGCTCGGTCCCGACGAACTTCGTCCTCTTCCACTCGCCCGCCTTCAGCGAGACCTGCGCCTCGGGGACCTTCCTGAGGAGCGCGAGGAGGAGGGCGATGGTGTGCTCGGCCGCCGAGACGACGTTCCCCGACGGGGCGTTGACGACCAGGATCCCGAGCTCGGTCGCGGCCTTGACGTCCACGTTGTCGAGGCCGACGCCGGCCCGCCCGACCACCTTCAGCCTCTTCCCGGCCGCGAGGAGCTCCCGGTCGACCTGGGTGGCGGAGCGGACGACGAGGGCGTCGTAGCCGCCGATCGTGGCCAGCAGCTCCTCCCGGGAGAGGCCCGTCTTCACGTCGCACGGATAACCGGCCCTGGCCAGGACGGCCAGGCCGGTCTCCGAGAGCGGCTCCGAGACGAGGACCTTCTTCTTCCCGGTCTCCTTCCCGCCCGTCACGCGGCGGTTCCCGCGGGGGCGGCCGAGCGAACCTTGGCCGCAGCCACCTCGATCGCCGCCAGGTAGTTCTTCACCGAGAGGACGTCGACGTCGCCCATGTGGCCGATGCGGATGTTGGAGGCCTTGAACTTGCCGTAGCCGGAGCCGGGGGTGTACCCGTCCTTCTTCAGCGCCTTGTTCAGGTCGTCGGGGGCGACTCCCTCGGGCGGGAAGAGGGACGAGACCGTGGGCGAGTAGTTCTCCCTGGCCTTGGGGAGGAAGCGGAAGCCGGCCTTCGGCGCCCACGCCTCCACCGCGGCGAGAATCTCGTGGTGGCGGGCCCAGCGGTTCTCCATCCCCTCGGCCAGGATGTGGTCGAGCTGGACGTCGAGGGCGTAGAGGAGCGGGAGCGACGGCGTCGTGGGGTTCTGCTTCTTCAGGCCGAAGGCCTCGACGTCGACGAGGTCGAGATAGAGGCCGCGGAACTTCTTCGCCTTGGCGCGCGTCATGGCCCGCTCGGAGGCGGCGTAGACCGCGATGCCGGGAGGCAGCGCCAGCGCCTTCTGGGAGCCGGCGACCGCGACGTCGAGGCCCCACTCGTCGAACTCCATCTTCGTCCCGGCCAGCGAGGTGACGACGTCGGCGAGGACGAGGGCGTCGGAGCTCTCCCGGATCACCTTGGCGATCGCCTGGAGATCCGAGATCGTCCCGGTGGAGGTCTCGTTGTGGACGACCGTGACGGCGGCGTACTTCTTGGCGGCGAGCGCCTTCTTCACCTCGTCGGCCAGGATCGGCGTGCCCCACTCGGCCTTGCAGACGTCCCCTTCCATCCCGAGGCGCTTCACCATCTCGCCCCACTTGTCGGAGAAGGCGCCGTTGCAGCAGGAGAGAACGGGCCCCTCGACGCAGGAGACGAGGGCCGCTTCCCACACGCCCGTGGCAGAGGTGGCGAGCGTGTGCGAGAGGACCTTCGTCCGGAAGACCTTCGGGAGCTTCTCGAGGATCCTCCCGTAGAGGTCGGAGAAGGCGGCGGAACGGTGCGACATCATCGGTCCGCCGAGGGCTTGAAGGACCTGCGGGCGGACCCAGACGGGCCCCGGGTTATAGAACTTGACCTGTCCCTGGTGGCCGGACGTCGAGTCGAAATTCTGTGCGCTCATGCGCCGGATTCTACCGCCCGGGAGGGGCGCGACGACGAGCCCGAACCGTGACGGCCGTCCCTTCTCCGGCCGGACGGTCGTTCCCGTCATATCGGGTGACAAATCGTCCGAAATCTGGAATTCGCTCCGGCCTCTGCCGGTCAGAGCCCGCGGAACAGGGGAAGCAACTCGCCCAGGGTGCGGAGGATCAGGTCCGGGGCGGATTCCAACAGCTCCTCGCGGGTCGACGAGCCGGTCGCCAGGACGGCCACGGGCATCCCCACGGCGCGGGCCGTCTGGACGTCGATCGGCATGTCCCCCACGAAGAGAGTCTCTTCCGGCGCCGAGCCCATCGCCGCGAGCGCTGCCAGGGCCATCCCCGGGTCGGGCTTGGGGACGAAGCCCAGGTCGGGTCCGCCGACGAAGGCGAAGCGCGAGGCGATCCCGAGGTGGTCCAGGATCTGCCGGGAGAAGAGGGCCGGCTTGTTGGAGGCGATCGACATCGGGATGCCGCGGCGGGAGAGCTCCGCCATCACCTCTTCCGCGTCGTGGAAGAGCGTCGATCCGGAGAGGGCCGTCTCGCGGTACCGCTCGCGGAAGAGGCGGACCCCCTCGTCCACGCTCTCGGGGCCGATCGCCTTCTCGATGAGGCGCGGGAGTCCCTCTCCCACCATGAAGCGGGTCTGGTCGAGGGTCACAGGGTCCTTTCCGTAGTGGACCAGGACCGGGTTCAACGCCGCCCGGATCCCCTCGTAGGAGTCGAGGAGGGTCCCGTCCAGGTCGAAGACGACCGCCCGATATCCGCCGGTGCTCACGAGACCTCGAGGACGATCTTCCCGACGTTCGCGTTGGCCGCCATCTGGCGGTGGGCGTCGGCCGCCCGCTCGAGCGAGAGGACGGTGTCGACCACCGGCACGAGGCTCCCGTCGGAGAACCCGGGCAGGACGTCGCGAACGAACGCCGCGGTCAGGTCTAGCTTCTCGGCGAGCGGCCGCGCGCGGAGCGTCGACCCGATCAACCGCAGCCGGCGGGCCAGGAGGACCCGCAGGTCCAGCTTCGCCGCCCCGCCCGCCATCGTCGCGATCAGGACGAGCCGTCCGCCCGGCTTCATCAACGACAGGTTTCCTCCCAGCGTCGCCCCGCCGACCGGGTCGAGGACGACGTCCACCGCCAGCGGGCCGAGGGCCGCCGAGATCGGCCCGGCGAAGTTCCCGTCCGGGGCGACGACGACCAGGTCCGCGCCGAGGGCCTTCAGCGCCCCCCCCTTCGCCTCCGACCGGACCGTCGCGACGACCCGGGCGCCCGCGCGCCGCGCGAGCTGGATCGCCGCCGTGCCGACCCCCGACGCCGCCGCGTGGATCAGCACCGTCTCCCCCTTCGCCAGGTGGGCCTCCCGGAAGAGGTTCAGGTAGGCCGTGAACCATGCCTCCGGGATCGCCGCGGCCTCGACGAAGGCCATCGCGGCGGGGATCGGCATCATCATCCCGCGGGGGACAGCCACTTTCTCGGCGTAGCCGCCGCCCGGCAGGAGGAAGAAGACCCGCTCTCCCATCCCGTCCACCTCGCCCGCCGCCTCCAGGCCGAGGATGGAGGATGCGCCAGGGGGGGGCGGGTACTTGCCGGCCGCCTGGAGGAGGTCGGCGCGGTTCACCGCGGTCGCCCGGACGCGGACGAGCACCTCTCCGGCCGCGGGGACCGGAGCGGGGGCGTCGCCGAAGACGAGCGCTTCGGGACCGCCCGGGGACGGGACGAGGATCGCTTTCATGAGTTCATCCCTTCTCCAGGTCGAGGCGCCGGACGACCAGCCCGAGCAGACGGCCGGCCTCCTCGAACGCCAGGCGCGGAACGGAGGAGTCGTGCCCCGTTCCCCGGTCGGTGACGACCGCGAAGACTTCCGGGTCGGCCCCGAGCATCGGCTCGCGGCCGGTCGCGCCCCGGACCACCTCGACCTTCGGAAATCCGGGCTCCGCCTTGAACCCCTCCACGACGGCGACGTCGACCCCGGGCATCTCCCGGGCGATGAAGGCCGAGAGCCCGCCTTGCTCTCCGCGGCGGTGAGCCGCCGTCCGGCTGCCGGCGACGAACAGGGCCGGGCTGGCCCCCGCGGCCGCGTGCCGCCGGGAGTCCTTCCCCGCCACGTCGGTCTCCTCGTCGTGCCCGGTGTGCTTGAGGCTCCCCACCTTCAGCCCTCGCGCGGCCAGCCCCTCGATCAACCTCACCGTGACCCCCGTCTTCCCCGAATCGTGAGCCCCGACGACGAGGACTGTCGGCACCGGCGCCCCCGCCTTCCGGTAGAGGAGCGCCTTCTCGCGCACGGGCGCGAACCGCGCGACGTCCGCCGGGAACGTTCCGATCCACTCGTCGAGCGGCCTTGCCGAGTCGACGAGCCGGCGGTACTCGGCCGTCCCGGCCAGCAGGTCGATCGCGGGGACGTCGGAGCGGTACTCGTACTCCTCGGTCCGCCACCCGAATCGGGCCGGGGCCTGGTCCCGGAGGAGCCGGATCAGCCTCAGCCCGGTCTCGAAGGGGCGGAAGGCGTCCTCGTCGGTGACGTGGATCTGGACGCCGCCGCACTCCACGCCCGCGTGCTTGTGGAACGTCGGCCGGAAGAGGTGAGGCCGGAAGACGACGCCGGGAAGGCCCAGGCCGTTCGCCCCGTCCGCCGCCTTCCCCGCGTCGATCCAGGGGGCTCCCACGAGCTCGAAGGGGCGCGTGGTCCCGCGCCCTTCCGAGAGGTTCGTCCCCTCGAAGAGGCAGCCGCCCGGGTAGACGAGCGCGGTCTCTTTCGTGGGCATGTTCGGCGAGGGGAAGACCCACGGGCCGGGCTCGCCGAGGCGCTCCCGCGGCGGAAGGAGGCCCGCGGCCGTCGCCATGGGGACGACGGTCAGGTCACAGCCGAGGCGGTACTCCTCGTTGACGAAACGCGCGATCTCGCCGGGCGTCATGCCGTGCCGGACGGGAACCGGGTAGAGACCGATGAACGAGAGGAGCGGCTCCTCCGCGAGGTTCCCCTCCACCGCCAGGCCCCCGAGCGGGTTCGGCCGGTCGAGGACGAAGAGCGGGATCCGCGCCGTCGCGCAGGCCTTCATCATCAGAGCGGTGGTCCAGACGAAGGTGTAGTAGCGGCTCCCGACGTCGGGCAGGTCCGAGACGACCGCGTCGAGGCCGGCCAGGTGCTCCGGGCGGGGAGCCAGGTCGGCGGCCCTCTTCCCGTAGAGGGAGACGACCGGGATCTCCTCGCGGCCGCCGCCGTCCTCCACCGCGACCATGTCCTGAGCGGCGCCGGTCAGCCCGTGCTCCGGTCCGAAGAGGAGGCGGACGTCCAGGCCCGCTCCGGCCAGCGCCGTCCGAGCGGGGGCGAAGCGGGAAGTCACCGAGGCCGGGTTGACGAGGAGACCGATCCGTTTCCCGCGGAGGGGCGCCGGGTCGGCGCAGAGGCGGTCGAGGCCCACGAGGAGCGGCGGTCTACTGGTCAAGTCACGGCCTTTTCTGCGCGGCGGCCTCGAGCACGTCGAGAGCGACCACCCGCGCCCCTCGATAATAGTGCGCCAGGATCGCCTCCCACGTTTCGCCCCGTTTCGCCCGGACGATCGCTCCGGTCTGGCAGAGTCCGGCGCCGTGCCCCGTGCCCCGGCCCGAGAGGACGTATTCGGGCCGCGTCTCCTCGAGGTCGAACCAGGTCGAGCGGACGGTGGACCAGCCCCACAGCTCCGAAGCGCTCCTCCTGAAGTCGAATCCGCGGACGATCAGGGACTTTCCACCCGGTCCGACCAGGCGGACGGCCGTGACCCGCTCTCCCCCGTCCCGCCCGTACACCTCCAGGAACCTCGCCTCCGGCAGTCCGAGGGCCTCGCCCAGGGCCGGGATCGCGGTGCGCGGAAGCCGGAAGGTCCAGGCCGAACCGGCCGTCCCGAGGCACGCGTCGTCCTCCACCGACTCCAGGTCCGGGATCTCCTCGTCGTCCCAGACGTCGGCCGGGCGGGCCGTCCGCCCGCCGCAGTTGGCGCTGAAGGGCGCCGCGATGACGCGCCCCCCCTGCACGAGGACGAGGCCCAGCGTCGCCTCTGCCGCCCCCCGCGTCGCGGGGGTCGCGCGGGAGAGGCCCTGGAAGACCTGGCAGTGGGTCCCGTCGCAGAGGTCCGCCCCTTCGTCCTGATGCCGGCCGCTCTTGGCCAGCGCGTACGAGCGGGCGGCCACCGCCTGCGCCTCCAGCGCCGCCTCCGGGGCGCGGCTGCCGATCTCGGCCGGGAGGACCGCGGCGACGTAGGCCTCCAGCGGGACCGTCTCCACCTTCCCCGTCCCGATCCGGAGGATTCGACGGAAGCGGCCGGCCGCGTCGGGCTTCGAATGGGCCGCCGGCCCGAGGACGAGAAGGAGCCCCCCGAGGAGCCCGATGCCGAGGATGGTGTGTGCCGGGCGCCTCACGCGGGCCGGATTCTAAGGGCCACTCCTCGCCCCCCTCCTGCGGACCCGATCCGAGACCCGCGCCGGTTCCGGTCGGCGCCCGGTCGTCGTCAGGCCGTCTCGCCCGAGGGCGGGTGGAGCGCCTCGCCGCGGAGGGAGGCCACGGCGTGCCCGAGGACGGGCGCGATCGCCGCGAGGCACTCCACGGCCCCGCGGGGGGAGCCGGGCAGGTTCACGATCAACGTCCGCTCCCGGACGCCGGCGACCTGGCGGGCGAGGACCGCCGTCGCGACCGTCACCCGTGTCTCGGCCCGCATCGCCTCGGCCAGGCCCGGGACCTGGTAGTCGATCACCGACAGGGTCGCCTGCGGCGTCACGTCGCGCGGGGAGAGACCGGTTCCGCCGGTGGTGACCACGAGGTCGGCCGCGTCCGTCTCGGCCAGCCGCCGCAGGTTCCAGGCGATGTCGTCCTCCTCGTCGGGGACGATCCGCGTCTCGACGATCTCGAGGCCGCCGAGGAGGCGATGCAGGGCCTGGACGACGGCCGGTCCGCCCCGGTCCTCCCGCTCCCCGCGGAACGACCGGTCGGACACCGTGAGGACGGCGACGCGAATCGGGCTCACCCCCCGACCTCGCTCATGTTCCGGCCGTGGAGCGGGAGCCGCGCCCTGTCCATCCCGACGAACATCGGGTGGCGCTGCTCCTTCACCTCGGCCGCGTGCCGGATCAGGGTGGAGAGCTCCTCGTCTGTCGCCCCGAGCCTCATCGGCCGGAGGAGGTCGACGTCGCTGTGCCCGAACAGACACCCCTTCAGGAACCCGTCCTGCGTCAGGCGCATCCGGTTGCAGCTGTCGCAGAACCGGTCCGAGACCGGGGTGATGAACCCGATCGTCCCCCGGTGCTCGCCCCGGCCGGAGACGACGCGGAACTCGTCGGCCGGGCCGGCGACGGCGCTCTTCTGGACGGAGCTCAGGACGTACCCGTCGGCCTCGAGCCGTCCCCGGATCTCCTCCCAGCCGACCCAGTCGCTCTCGTTCCACTCGTTGTCGCCGAACGGCATGAACTCGATGAAGCGGACGTGGAGGTTCTTGTCGTAGGTCATGGCGGCCAGCGGCCGGACCTGATCGTCGTTGAAGCTCCGGATCACGACGGCGTTCAGCTTCACCGCCTCGAACGGGAGGGCGAGGGCGAGGTCGATGGCGTCCCGCACCGGCTGGAAGTGGTCTCGCCGCGCCATCTTCCGGAAGTGCTCCGCCTCCGCCGAGTCGAGCGAGATGTTCACCCGCGTCAGGCCGGCCGCGAGGAGCTCCCTGGCCATCCTCGGGAAGAGGACGCCGTTCGTCGAGAGCGCGAGGCCGCCCGGGAAGCCGATGGCCGACAGGTCGGAGACGATCCCCGGCAGGTCCGGGCGCGTCGTCGGCTCACCGCCCGTCAGCCGGATCTTCTCGATCCCGAACGACCGGAGGAGCCGCGCCGATCGGGCGATCTCCTCGCGCGTCATCAGGTGCGGGAGCGGCCGGAACTTCTGGTCCTCCGCCATGCAGTAGACGCAGCGTAGGTTGCAGCGGTCCGTGACCGAGATCCGGACGTACGTGACGCGCCGCCCGTGACCGTCGACGAGTTCCGCCATCGCCCCGAGTCTACTTCCCTTCCCGTTGCTTTGAGATCCAATCTCCACTTTTCCCGCCGCTCTTGGCCAGGAGCTCCACCGGGCCGATCACGATCCCCTTGTCGGCTCCCTTGCACATGTCGTACAGCGTCAGCGCCGCGGCCGACGCGGCCACCATCGCCTCCATCTCGTACCCGGTCTTCCCCGTCCCGCGGACGGTCGCCACGATCTCCACCGCCTTCCTTGCCGGGATCCGCACGAGCGAGAGGTCGACGGCGTCGAAGAGGAGGGGGTGGCAGAGCGGGATCCAGTCGGCCGTCCGCTTGGCCGCCGAGATCCCCGCGATCCGGGCGACCGCCAGCGCGTCCCCCTTGGCGTTCTCCGACGCGTCCAGCGCGGCGAACGCCCGCGGCCCGAGGGTCACGACGGCGCGTGCCGTCGCCGACCGGGCCGTCCCCCCCTTCGAGGAGACGTCCACCATGCGGGCCGACCCGTCAGCGTCGAGATGGGTGAGCGCCGCCGTCTTTCGTGAGCTCTTCATAGTCCTCCGGCCTGTTCACGTTGAGGAAGTTCTCGGGCCTGCCGCCGGGCATCCGGACCGTCTCCACCTCCGGGATGATCACCCCGCCGAGGCGCGAGATCGGGCCCTTCATGGAGAACCGCTCCGCGAGGACAGCCTCCCGGAGGAGGGGGATGGCGCTGCGGCGCCAGACGGAGCAGAGCGTCTGCATCTCCCCCCCGACGACCGGCACGACGACCGCCGCCGGCACGGCCTCGGCGACCTCCAGAAGGGCCGCGAGGAACGACTCGGGGCAGCGCGGGAGGTCGGCCGCGAGGACGAGGTTGAGGTCGTCGGGGCTCCACGAGAGCGCCGCCAGCACTCCGAAGATCGGCGCGCCCGTCTCTGCCGCGTCTTCCACGAAGCGGTAGCCGGAATCGGGGAACGGGTGAGCCCCCTTCCCGACAAGAGCCGCCCGCCCGCAGACGAGCGAGAGCTTCTCGGCCTGGTGCAGGGCCATCGGCTTCCCCTGGTAGAGGAGGCGCGTCTTGTCCTCCCCCATGCGCCGCGAGGTTCCCCCGACCAGCACGAATCCGAACGCCACGCCCCCATGCTAGCCCGAATCGCCCAGGGCGCCCTTCCGTAGCCTGGCGCTACGATCACCCCCGTGATCAGCGTCGTCGTGCCGGTCCGGGGGGAAGGTCCTCCGGAGCCGGAGGTTCTCGCCCCTCTCGCTGAGCCGGGCGTGAGCGGCCTCGTGGTGGCCGCCGACCCGGCGGCCGCCGAGCCCGCCCTCGAGGGGTGGCGCCGGGCCGGGGCCTCGGTCGTCCGCTCGGACCGGCCCCGCGGCGCCCGGCTGAACGGAGCCGCTGCCTCCTCGAGCGGAGAGGTCCTCCTCTTCCTCCACGCGGACACCCGCCTTCCGAAGGGCTGGGCGGCGGCCGTCCGGGAGGCCGTCCAAGCCGGAGCGGCCGGAGGCGCCTTCCGCCTGGCGTTCTCGGGCGGCGGCCCGCTCCTGGCCTTCGTGGCCGGAGCGGCCAACCTCCGGACCTCCGTCACCCGCGTCCCCTACGGCGACCAGGCCCCCTTCGTGAGGCGGGACCTCTTCGAGAAGCTCGGCGGCTTCGCCCCCTGGCCCCTCCTGGAGGACGTCGACTTCGGCCGGCGGCTCAGGAGCCAAGGCCCGATCGCAATCCTGACGCCCTCCGTGCTCACCTCCCCCCGCCGGTATCTGTCGCGGGGCATCGCGAGGAACGTCGCGAAGAACTGGTCGATCCTCCTCCGCTGGCACCTCGGCGCCTCGCCCTTCGACCTGGCCGAGGAATATCGGGGAAGAAACGAGCCGGATCGATCGCGATAGCCGAGGAATCCCCGGCCGATCCCGGTCCCCGCTCCGCGACTTCTCCCGGACGCGGAGGGGGCCCGGGGGAACCCGGTCCGGGTTCCCCCGGAACATGTTGTGCGACCCCGGGGGATCATTTGTTGAAGCTCAAACGAGCTTCAACAAATGACCCATTTTCGCCTTCTTCGTCGCCAGGTACTCCCGCGTACCGTCGGTCGGCGGGATCTCGATCGGGACCCGCTCGACGATCTCCAGGCCGAAGCCGTCCAGCGCGACGTACTTCGACGGGTTGTTGGTCATCAGCCGCATCTTCTTCACGCCCAGGTCGCGCAGGATCTGACAGCCGATGCCGTAGTCGCGCACGTCCGGGGCGAAGCCGAGCTTCTCGTTCGCGGTGACCGTGTCGAGCCCTTGCTCCTGCAGCTCGTAGGCCCGGAGCTTGTTGAATAGCCCGATGCCCCTCCCCTCCTGCAGGAGGTAGAGCAGGACGCCGCGGCCCTCGGCCGCGATCATTTCCAGTGACTTCTCCAGCTGCGCGCCGCAGTCGCACCGCGCCGACCCGAACACGTCGCCCGTCAGGCAGGCCGAGTGGACCCGCACGAGGACCGGGACGTCGGTCTCGAGGTCCCCCTTCACGAGGGCCAGGTGCTCCTCGTTCGTCGCCTCGGAACGGTACGCCACGGCCCGGAAGTCGCCGAAGCGGGTCGGGAGCTGCGGCGCCGCCACCCGGTGGACCAGGCGCTCGTTCCGCATCCGGTACCGGATGATGTCCGCCACCGAGACGATCCCGATGCCGTGGAGCTCCGAGACCTTCAGCAGGTCGGGAACCCGCGCCATCGTGCCGTCCGCGTTCAGGATCTCGCAGATCACGGCCGCCGGCGTCAGGCCTGCGATCCGGGCGAGGTCGATGGAGGCCTCGGTCTGCCCCGCCCGCTTCAGGACCCCGCCCTTCTTCGCCCGGAGCGGGAAGATGTGCCCCGGCCGGAGGAGGTCCTGGGGCTTCGACTTCTGGTCGGCGAGGACCTTGACCGTGGCCGCCCGGTCCGCGGTGGAGATGCCGGTCGTGGTCTTGCCGCGGGCCTCGACGGAGACCGTGAACGCCGTGCCGTGGTTCGACGTGTTCTGCTCGACCATGGGCGGCAGGTCGAGCTCGTCGCAACGCTCCTCGGTGAGCGGGACGCAGATGAGGCCCCGCCCTTCGCGGGCCATGAAGTTCACCGCCTCGGAAGTGACGTGCTCGGCTGCGAGGCAGAGGTCCCCTTCGTTCTCGCGGTCCTCGTCGTCGACGATGATCACGAACTTCCCCTGCCGGTAGTGGACCGCGGCTTCGGCGACTTTGATGAATCCCACCTGGAAATCTCCTGGCGGCCCGAGCGCTGGAGCCCGGCCCCGCCCGGATTGTAGCGGGTCGGCTATTCCTCTGCGGCCGCCTCGGAGGCCGGCGGCCGCGGCCCCCTCAGGGGCACTCCGCTCAGGACCGACCGCTTCCCCACCTCCCGCACGAGGGTGCGCAGGAAGACCTCGAACTGGTGAGCGGCGGGAAGGAAGGCGCGGGGCGACCGCTCCCGGCTGAACCCGGCCTGGAAGCGCTCGAACAGCGACCAGTCCTTGAACATGAGGTGGCGCATCGTCCCGCGGCGGAAGGCGTCGAGCCCGCCCACGAGCACCTCGAGGGCCTTCTTGTCCGGCGCCTTCTGGAACGACGCCGTCGCGACGACGAGGGCCCAGAGGTCGTCCCGCAGGTTGACGCTCTGCTCCAGGCGGGTCCGGAAGTCGGGGAAGAGAGTCCGGCCGTCCACCTCGGACGAGAAGGTCCCGGCGAGCGCGATGATGTTCTGCTGGAAGAGGTCCCGGAGGATCCCGCACGCGTTCTCCAGCCGGCCGAAGACGAGCTTGGGGTCCTTCATCAGCGCGACGTCCACCAGCTCGAGCTCCATGACCTTCTTCACCTCCATCTCGGTCGAGAAGGCGAGGCGGTCGAGGTTGTCGTAGAGCGTGGTGCCCTGCGGGAAGCGCGCGAGGAGCCGCCGCTTGACGAACCGGCAGAGGTTCCCGGCTTCCGCCTGGACGAGCGAGAAGACCAGAAGGGACCTCTTCGCCGTGACGGGCGACGCGATCACCTCCCGGATCATCTCCGTGTACCGGAGCCCTTTGAAGAGCTCGACGAAGAGCGCGGCCAGCGCGGTCTTCTGCGCCGCGTCGGGGACGCCCTGGAGGACCCGCGACAGCGACTGCTTCGACGCGCGGTCGAGCACCGGACGGAGGTTCTCGCGAAAGAGGACGCCCAGGTTCCGGTCGGAGCGGAGGGTCCCCACCAGGATGCGGCCGACCGACAGGTAGGTCTGGAGCGGGAGGAACGGACCCCGCGACATCTCGTCGAGGACCTTCGAGAAGTCGTCGAACTTCTCGACCACTCCGGCCAGCTCGGCTTCTGCCGAACCCTTCCGGCGCGGGGAGTCGAGGTCCGTGGTGCCGCGAGAGACCTGGCTGTCGAGGTAGAGGAGGAAGGAGGAGAGGTCCTCCTTCCCTTCCCCGAGCAGGTGCGTGGTCAGGAGCGCGAGGTGGCCGATCCCGTGCTTCACCACGGCCACTTCCTCGACGTAGTTCTTCAGCGAAGCGTGGCTCCGCTCGAAGGCCGAGAGCGGAAGGCAATCGAGGTCGAAGAAGCGCTCGATCCCCTTGAGCCACATCTCCATCTCGAACAGGTAGTCGTACTTGACCCTGCTCGAGAACAGGGCGGACGTCTCGAGGACGGTGAAGCGCGGCATCCGCTCTCCAGTCTACTTCTGATCTAGAAGGGATAGCCGATGCTGAAGTTGAACGCGCCGGGGTCCTCTCCCGGCTTCCTGTCGAGCTTCAGCCCGTACTCCAGGCGGAGGGGCCCCACGGGAGTCATGAACGAGAGCCCCAGCCCCGTTCCGTACCGGATCTGGTCCGCCCGGACGTAGCTCGGGCCCGCCCAGACGTTCCCCGTGTCGAAGAGGACCGTCAGCCCGAGGTCTCCGAAGATCGGGATCCGCCACTCCAGGTTCCCCAGGAGGAGCGCGTTTCCTCCTATCCCCGAGCCGTTGATGAGCGTCTGTCCCTCGATCCCCAGGTTGTCGAGGGGAAAGGCCCGGAAGGTCGTCCGGCCGCCCGCGAAGAACCTCTCCACGATGGGGACGTCGATGTTCGGCAGGCAGGGGGGGTTCGCGACCGGGTCGCACGCGTTGAACGACGCGATCGCCCCCGCCCGGAGCGACACGGCGATGACCGTCTTTCCCACGGGGAAGAAGCGCGCGGCCTGCGCGGCGGCTTTCAGGAACTTCGCATCCGCCTGGAAGAGCGAGAACGCCCACTTCACGTCCCCCAGGAGGAACCAGCCGGTGCGGGGCGCCGCCGGGTCGTCTCGCGTGTCGCGGATCACCGCCGTGGAGAAAGAGGAGATCCTGATGGGCTGGTCCTGGCGGTCGATGCCGCCGATGATCGACGGGTCGGCCGCCGTCGGCGTCACGATCTCGTACTGGTACCGGAACGTCGCCTTCGTTTTCTCGGCGAGCTTCTTCTCGACCTCCAGGAACGTGCCGACCCGGTAGACGCTGTAGGTCGGGAAGACCTGGTTGGCCGAGTAGATCGTGAAGGCACCCGGGCCGAACGTCTCGAAGATCGACCGCTTCCGGGCGGCGAACAGGACGCGGTTCTCGATGGCCGAGTAGCGGGCCTCGAAGCTGGTCGTGATCGCGCCCCCGAAGAGGTTGTAGTACGACACGCCAAGGGAGAGACGCGGGTTGATCCGGTGGGCGACGCCCGGGTCGTACTCGGCGCCGAGGCCGTAGAGGATGCTCCACGGTTTCGTCTCCGAGACGGTCAGGAGGAGCGGGATCTTGTCCGACCCCGGCGTCGCCGGGAGCGACGCCATGTCGATCCGCTGGAAGATCCCGAGGCGGGCGAGCCGCTGCTCGGTCTCGGCGACCTTCGCGTACGACAGGGGATCCCCCTCCCGGTAGGTGAACTCGCGCTCGATCTCGGCGATCCGGGTCACCCGGTTGCCCCGGACGATCGTCTTGCCGACCTTCAGCTCGTCGCCCTCGAAGAGGGTGTACTTCACGGCGACGCGGCTCGGCTCGGCCGCGGTCCCCTCGAGCGGGGTCGCGACCGCGTCCACCCGGGAGAGGGCGAGCCCGCGGCCCGCGAGGAGGGACTGGATCGAGGCCACGTCCGAGTCGACGTCCGACGGCCGGAACGGCTTTCCGGTACGGACGACCAGAAGGCTCTCCACGTCCCGGACCGGAGTCGACACCGCTCCCTCCACGATCCGGTCCCCGACGACCGTCCGCGGCCCCTCCTCGACCGGGAAGGTGACGACGAGCGTGAACGGACTGCGCCCTTCCGAGACCACCGGCTCCCCGGCCTTGACCGTCGTGTAGCCGCGGGACCTGTAGAGCGACTCGATCAACCCCCGGTCGGCGGCGAGGACCGAGTCGACGACCCGCCCGGTCGTCGTGATTCCCCTGGGGTCCGTCCCCAGGAGCGGGAGGATCTCGCCCGAGGGGATCGCGGCGTTCCCTTCGACGCGAACGGCCGACACCGCGTACCGGTCGCCCGTCCGGACGCGGAACGAGACGACCTCCTCCCCCGGGGACGGCCGGAACGCGACGACCACCTCGGCGTGGGCCCACCCCTTCTCCTGGTACTCCTGCTTCAGGACGCTCGCGAACTTCCGGATCGACTCCTCGTCCGGCGGGGACCCCTTCGCCCACGGCGCTCGCGGGTCCTTCCGGAGGTCACCCTCCTTCGCCCCCTCGACTTCCAGGACCAGCCGGGGCCCGACGAAGACCGCGTACGTCGGCGTCGCAGTGCGCGTGCGGGCGTCGTAGGTCTCTTCCTCGAAGCGGACCTCGGCGCGGGCGAATCCCTTCGACCGCAGGAAGGACGCGTAGCTCTCGGCGGCGCGCCGGGCCGCCTGCTGGCGGTAGGGTTTCCCCGGCTTCAGGCGGGCAGCCGTTACCAGGTCGGCCGCCGCGAACGGCGCCAGCTCCCCGTGGAGCTGCGGCGGCCCCGTTCTCGCCTCGGGCCCGACCTCGAGGGTGAAGGTCACGTCCACCGAGCTGCCGTCCGCGGCGAGATCGGCGGCAGTCCGTACCTGCGCCTCGAAGAAGCCGCGCTCGCGCAGGAATCGCCCGGCCGCCAGCTCGGCGGCCCTGCCGCGATCGGAATTCCAGAAATCGCCCCGGGCGAGCCCGATCGCGTCCTTGAGCGAGGACTTCGACGGCACGCCGGAACCCACGACGAGAAGGGACCGGATCCGGGGCGCGGCCGAATAGCCGATGACGACGACGGTGCCCGGCTCGCCCTTCCCCACCTCGACCCAGAGGTCCGAGAACCACTGCGTGGCGAAGAGGTTCCGGAGAGACTCGCGGACGGCCGAATCGGTCAGGAACCCGCCTTTCCTGAGCGTGACGATGCGGGCGGCGTAGCTCTCGTCGATGGGTGCGTCGCCCCGGAACGACAGGGAGGCGATCGGCGTTCCGTACCAGGCGCTCCGCGATGGCCGGTCCGCGGCCGCGGGGCGGGCGAAGGCGCACGCGAGGAGCGCCGCGAGGAGCGCCCTCTTCACCGGAGCCTCTGCCGGATTCTCAGGTCGACGGAGTAGACGCCGTTCTCGTCGCGGACGAACTGGAGGAACGCATCGCGGGAGAGCTGGTATTCGACCTGGATGACCTGCTCCTGGTTCGTCGAGGCCTTGTACGAGTAGGTCACGGAGAGATCGGGCGAGAGGTTCTTGCCCACCGTGAGCCGCGGCGCGTCGAACGTCGAGCCGATGAAGATCGGGTCGATCTGGAGCCGGTCGAGCTTGAGGAAATCCTTCGTGCGGGACGCCGCGGCGTCCGTCGCCAGCCCCGCGAGCAGCTCGCGCGTCGCCTGGGCGATCGAAACCTCCGTCGAGATCGGGCTCGAGACGGGCGCCCCCGACGAGACGGACGCCGGCACGTCGCCCGTCGTCAGGAGCGAGATGATCTGGGCCTCCGACAGGGGGGGGTCGGACGAGAACCGCGGGACCATCCGGCTCATCGTCCCCGACAGCGCCACCGTCACCCGGTAGTCCTTGACGTCCGTCCGGGCCTCCACCTCGAAGAAGGGGTCGATCTTCGCCGGGTTCGAGAAGAGGAGCTTCGCCCCGAGGACGTCGTACTTCAGCCCCCGGAGCGTGAGACGTCCGCCATCCTCCGCCTCGACCTGGCCGAAGAGGAGGGGGCGGCCCCAGGTCCCGCGCACGACGAGGTTTCCGTCGGCCCGGAGCCTCGCGATGTTGTTCCGGATCTCGATCGCCGAGGGCGGAATGCCGATCCGGACCTCCAGCCCGACGGCGTCCAGCGGGGTGGTCGCGGGGACCAGTCCGGCCGACGACCCGCTCATCTTCCCGAGCAGCGTCGAGAGTCCCAGGTTGACGCCCTGGTCGTACGTCCCCTTCAGCATCGTCAGGTCGCCTCGCACGGTGCGGAGCGACGTGTCGCCGAGGAGGACGAGGTCCCCCGACACGATCGTCCGGAAGCCGGGGAACGGCTGGCTCTTGAGACCTTCCAGGTGGGCGTTGACCCGCACACCGTTCAGCGCGGTACCGGCGAGGCCGACACTTCCCGAGATCTCCAAGTTCCCGTCGTAGCGAAGGGTGAGCCCGGAGGTCGTCACCTTCCCGGGGGTCAGGACGAGCGTCCCGGTGAGGCCCTCGACCGGCGTGCCGCCGCCCGCGGGCGCGAAGTCGACCCCGTTCAGGACGGCCTTCCCGGTCAGACGCGGGGCGTCGGGAGCTCCCTCCGCCCGCAGCGTGACGGAGACCGGCCCCGAGACGTTCCCTTGCGGCAGGTAGGCCGAGAGGAACGAGGCGTCGAACGTCCCCTCCACTCCGAGGTCGAGCTGCGGCGGTCCCCCGGCCGCCCCGCCCGGGGCGACGGTCCCGTTCAGCACGAGACGGTTCCGGGACGGGCCGGTCCGCGCCGCGTCCTCGAGCGTCAGGCCCGAGAGCGTCAGCTTCCCTTCCTCCCACGAGACGGAGCCGCCGGAGACGGCCACGCGCTTTCCGTAGAGCTGGAGGTCCCCCTGCTTCACCGACCCCCTCAGGTTCCGGAGGGCTCCCCCGTCGTCCATCTCCAGGTCGGCGTCGAAGAGGAGCGATCCGGCGGCGCCCGCCTCCGCCGGCAGGCCGAGCGCTGGGGCGAAAACCTCGAGGGACTTCACGTCGACCGCCACCTTCGAGGACGACTTCTCTCCGTGGATCTGGAACCGTCCGGCGCCCGGCACGACGACCGCCCCGTCGAGGACCCCGTCCCTGAGCGAGACCTGAACCTCGTTCGCGGCCTCCTTCCCGACCGGCCTCCCGCGGTACGCCGCCCGGGAAAGGTCGAGCGAGGCCTCCAGCCCGGGCCGGTCGACCGACCCGTCGCCGTGGAGACGGCCCGAGACCGACGCGGTCAGACCCGGAAACGAGGAAGAGAACGAGGCCACGCCTTCCAGCGGAAACCCCTCGGCCGAGAGGTCGAACCCGTATCCGCCGTCCCAGCCGTACCAGCCGTCCCCCTTCGCCGTCCCCTGGCCCAGGGCTCCCACGACGCCCGAGAGGCGCAGCCGGTCCCCCTCGAACGAGAGGCGCCCGGCCACCCGGTCGAACGGCTGGCCCCACGCCAGCGCGCTCTCCCAGACGACGTCGCCCGCGCCCTGGATGGCGGGCGTGATGCCGGACAGAGGCACCTTCCCGGTGAGCGGACCTTCCATCGGGAGGTCGAACGAGAGGAACTTCATGATCCTCTCGATCGGCCACCGGTCGAGATCGAGGTCCAGGCCGTCCAGCTGGTAGTGGTCTCCCAGCCTGCCGCCCCAGGCGAACTTTCCCGCCGCCACCAGCGTTCCTCCTGCGCTCCGGGCCCGGAACGGGGAGAGCGTCAGGACGTCGTGGTCGACCGTGAAGGAGGCCTCGGCGTCGCCGAAATCGGCCCCCTTGAGGAAGAAGCCGGTCGCCGAGAGGCTCCCCGTCACGAGCGGGTCGGAGAACGCGCGGGTGAACGTCCCCGTCATCCGGCCCCTCCCTCCCAGGAGCAGGGGCGGCGTGAGCGGAGATTTCTGGATCGCCGGGTAGAGGTTGTCGGCCAGCCGCTCGACCTCTTTCAGGTCGACCGCGTCGATCTCGATCCGGAAGTCGGGGGTCCACGCCCCGAACGAGAGCGTCCCGTCGAGCATCAGCTCCACCCCTCCCGCGGTGACGAGCGGAGTCCTGTCGAAGACGATCTTCCCGTCCTTCACCGTCAGGGGACCGCCTCCCGACACCGGGATCGCGTGCCGTCCCTTCACCGCCGAGGGCCGGCCCGGGTCGGGCCGGAGGAGAAGGGTCCCCACGCCGTTCGCGTGCTCGATCCCCCCCGGGCCGAACGTCAGCGTCGTGTCGACGTCGGCACGCGCCATCAGACCCGTCCCCTGGAGGCCGATGTCGGCGAAGAACCTCTCGAAATCGACGTTCCTCCCCTTCACCGTGATCTGGACCGGGACCGGGGGGTGGTCGAGCCGGGCGAGGTGGACCGACGCCTCCAGCGTCCCTCCGCCGTACTCGAGCCCGGGAAGGTCGACGAGCAGCCCGTCGCGGTCGACCCTGATGAGCCCGGTCCCGCGCATCGGAAACGGGCCGAAGCGGGCGGAGGGAACCTCGAAGACTCCCCGCACCTGGAACGGTTTCCCGGAGGGGACCCGGACCGACGCCCGGACCTTGACCGCCCCGTCCAGCGGGAGGTCCACGCCGAAGTGCCTCCGGAGCGTCTCCCCCGTGAAGGTGGCCCTCGCGAGCAGGGCGATGACCGGCTTCTTCACGTCCTCGATCCCGCCGGTCGCGTCGACGGAGAGGGCCTTGCTCCGGATCGTGAGGCGGCTGAAGTGGACCCTCCCCGGGGAGAGGACCGCGTCGGTCCGGAGCGCGAAGTCGAGCTCCTCGCCGTCGTCCAGCTTCAGGCGGACCGACCGGCAGAGGAACGTGGCCGCCGTCACGCGCGAGAAGGTCCCCGACCGCGCGATCAGGGCCGAGTCCTTCAGGATGACGTCCAGCTTCCCCCGCCATTCCCTGAACCGGTAAGTCCCTTTCTGGATGACCGCCTCGCCCAGCCGCACGTCGACGCCGCTCCCGTCGGACGGGGCCAGCTTCGGGAAGAGCGTCGAAAAGTTCGTCGACCCGTCGGGAAACACCTCGAGGACGACGCGCGGTCCCAGGACCCGGAGCTTCGGGAGGTCGACCGACCCCGGCAGGAACCGCGGGATGCCCCGCACCTCGACCTCCGCCGCCGAGAAGGCGTTCCCGGGCAGCCCCCGCGGGTCGTTCGCGACCGCGACGTCGCGGACGATGAAGGCCGGCGGAACCAGCGCCAGGTCGAACCCCCCGATCGTCACGGGGCGCCCGGCCGCCTCCGAGAAGACCTTCTCGGACTTCCTCCGCATCAGCTCCTGGAACCGGTGCGACCGGAAGACCGAGTAGAGGACCAGCCCCGACATCACCGCCAGGAGGAAGTACAGCCGCAGCACCTTGACCTGCCTCAGCGAGAGGTGAGGGATGTGCGGGTGCGGAATCCGGACCATCGGGCGGAAGGTCAGGAGGAGGGAGTCTCTCGCTCCCCGCCGAACGAGAGCTTCGCGGCGAGGACGTCGAAGAAGGCCCGGCCCGGCATCCGGATGAGCGGGACGGTCTCCTGCGCCCGCGCGATCCAGATCCTGATGTCGGAGCTGACGAGGAACCCTTCCTGGCCGTCCAGCGTCACGTAGATGTCGGTGGGATCCCCCTCCACGGCGAGCCCCAGCTTGACGGAGTCGGGGAGGACGAGCGGGCGGAGGGAGAGCGTGTGCGGGCAGATCGGCGAGAGGACGATGGCGGGCATCGTCGGCTCGAGGATCGGCCCGCCGGCCGAGAGGTTGTAGGCGGTCGACCCGGTCGGCGTCGAGACGATCAGGCCGTCGCCCCGGTACCGGGAGACCGTCCGCCCCTCGATCTCGACCCGGATCGTCGCGATCCGCGAGATGGCCGACTTTGAGAGGACGGCGTCGTTGACCACCCGAAAGCGGCGGGAAGGCTGCCCCGGGCGCGTGATCGTCACCGAG
>CAIMWE010000305.1 GCA_903845115.1 uncultured Acidobacteriota bacterium
CCGCGCCCATCGGCGCGAGCAGGACCGCCGAGACCAGGAACGGGACGATTCTTCTGACCATGCAACTGCCTCCTACGCGATTCATCTGTTGATCGGGACCCCCGGAAAGAGACTCCCCCTCGTCTGTCGGTCCGGCCGGTGGGCCGGCAGCATGCCGGAATTCACACCGGGGACGGCGGGGAGACTGCAATCCCCGAGCCACCGCCGCGAGGGGAGGACTCCCCGCTAACTCGTTGGCCCCGAAAGAGGAAAGGCCGGAACGCCGAGTGCTGCGTGCGGAATTCCGCACTCCACGTGCGGGGTTCCGCTCAGTCCTTGGCAGCCAGCCCGAGGGACTTGAGCCGGTCGTAGAGGGTCCGGCGCGCCATCCCGAGGATCCCGGCGGCCTCCGTGACGTTCCCCCCCGTCTTCATCAGGACGCGTTCGATGTGAAGCCGCTCCATCTCCCGGAGGGTGAGGAGCTTCGAGCCGTCGGACCAGGGGACCGACGGCGCCCCGTCGAGCCCCAGGTCGGCGCCGTCGAGGAGATCGCCTTTCAGGAGGATCATGGCCCGCTCGAGGACGTTCGACAGCTCCCGGATGTTGCCGGGCCAGGGGTACTTCTGGAGGCTCGCCTCGGCGGCATGGCTGAGGGCCACCATCGGCTTCCCCATCCTGGCGCAGACCCCTCGCAGGATGTTCTGCGCCAGGACCAGGATGTCCTCGGGACGCTCCCGGAGCGGCGGGATGCGGAGCGTGAGGGTCGAGATCCGGTAGTAGAGGTCGTCGCGGAACTTCTTCTCCCGGACCATCGCCTCCAGGTCGAGGTTGGTGCTGGCGATCAGCCGGATGTCGACGTGCCGGTCCCGCACGTCCCCGAGGCGCCGGAACGTCTTCTCCTCGAGCGCCTTCAGCAGCTTGGGCTGGATCGCCGGGTCCATGTCGCCGATCTCGTCCAGGAAGACGATCCCCCGGTGCCCCACCTCCAGCATTCCCGGCTTCGGGTTGACGGCGCCCGTGAACGCGCCGCGCTCGTGGCCGAACAGCTCGGACTCGAGCAGCTCGCGCGTGAGACCGGCGCAGTTGAGGTTGACGAAGGCCTCCTCGCGGCGGGGGCCGTGAACGTGGATCCACCGGGCCAGGACCCCCTTCCCCGAGCCCGTCTCTCCCAGGATCAGGACCGGGCTGTCCCACTCGAGCATCAGCCGCGCCCGCTCGTCCAGCCGCCGGATCTGGGGACTGGCACCGACGAAGGGGTCGAGCATGCCGGGCTGGAGGCGGGCCGCCGCCTCCTGGCGCTTCCGGAGGCGCTGCTGCTGCAGGAGGCGCCGCACCAGGACGAGGAGCGACTTCGACTCCACGGGCTTCGTCAGGAACTGCTCGGCTCCCTCCTTGATCGCCCTCACCGCCAGGTCGATCGACCCGTGGGCCGTCAGGATGATGAACGGCGTCTCCTCGCTCAGCTTCTTGATCTGCGGGAGGAGGTCGAGCGAGGTCCCGTCGGGAAGGGAATAGTCCGCGACGATGACGTCGTGCCCCACCGCCTTGAAGCGCTCGAGCGCCCGCTGGCAGGTCTCGGTCTCCTCGACGTCCAGGCCGTTGGCCCGGAGGAACGCGGCCATCCCGTGCCGCACCGCCGGGTCGTCCTCGATCAGCAGGATCTTCGCGTCAGGCACCGGCTCCCTCCATCAGGTCCAGCGAACGCCGGGGGGCGGGCAGCCGCACCGTGATGCACGCCCCTCCCTCCGGCCTGTTCGCGGCCTCCACGGTCCCGCCGTGCTCCTCGACGACCCGCTTGACGATCGAGAGCCCCAGCCCCGTGCCCCCCTCCCGCCGGGTGAAGAACGGCTCGAAGCCGCGGGAGAGCGCCTCTGCGTCGAACCCTCCCCCTCCGTCCGCCACGGTGAACGTCCACCAGTCGAGCCCCTCGGCCCGGGTGCGCCGGCCGGCGATCTCGACGACGGAACCTTCGGGCGCGTGGTGAAGGGCATTCTCGAGGAGGTTCCGGAAGACCTGGTGCATCCGCCGGGCGTTCACCGGCAGGAGGAGGGAGTCGACCTCCAGCTCGACCGCGACCCGGGCCGACTTCCCGGCGGCGAGCGAATCGCACGAGCGGACGGCGCTGTCGATGAGGCCCCGGACCAGGCAGGGTTCCGGGTTCAACGTCCTGGGCTCGCCGTAGTCGCGGAGGTCGTTCATCAGGCTCGAGATCCGCTCGGCACTCTCCCGGAGGGCCGCGACGAACGGCCCGTACCGGGGCTCGTCGCCGAACGTGGCCTCGAGCGCGTCCAGGTTGATGACGATGCCGTAGACCGGGTTCCGGATCTCGTGGACGACGCCGCCGACGAGGGCCCGCAGCGCTTCCTCGGCCCGGCGCCGCTCGGTGATGTCGGTACACATCCCCGCAACGCGGGAGGGGTGCCCCCGGGCGTCCCACGCGACCACCTTCCCCGCGTCGAAGATCCAGATCCACTCGCCGCCCCGCGTCCTCAGCCGGTACTCGGCCTGGAACCTGGGGAGGCGCCCCTCGAGGTGGGCCGACATCGCGGCCTCCAGCTGCCGCCGGTCCTCCGGGTGCATCAGCTTCAACCCCGCGTCGTAGTCGTCGGCGATCGCCCCCGGCGCGAGCCCGATCATCTCGAACCAGCGGGGGCTCCGGTAGACGTGACCCGTCACGAGGTCCCAGTCCCAAAGCCCCTGCTGCGTCCCCTCCAGGGCGTGGTTCAGACGCTCCTCGGAGGCCCGCAGGGCGGCCAGGGCCTCCTTCAGGGCGGTGATGTCCCGCGAGACCCCCGCCACCCGGTGGATCCGCCCCCACTTGTTCCGGACCGGGGTGAGGATGGTCTGGAAGCTCCGCGTCTTCCCGGCGACCGCGTGCTGCTCCTCGAACTGGAGAGGCGTCCCTTCCCTCACCACCTGGCCGAAGTGGACGAAGAGAGGGGCGGCGTTCGTCCCGAGAAGACATTCCTCGACCGCCTTGCCCGCGAAGCCCGGGTCGAGGTAGCCCTTCCCCGCGTTCAGGGGCGCGTTCACGGTCTCGAAGCTCATCCCGCCGTCCTCGGCGATCCCGACGACGTAGATCCAGTCGAAAAAGTTCGGGAAGAGCGTCCCGGTCGCGTGCTCGGCGCCTTCGGGAGCCGCTTCCGGAACCGGCTCGGTCCGGGCCGCCGGCGAGCCGGACAGGCGGGCCCTCGCCCGCGCCATCGACTCTCCGAGCTGCGCGACCCCCGTGGAGACTTCCTGCACGCCGGCCCGCAGCGCTTCCTCGGCCAGCTCGGCGCGGCCCCTCGGGACCCGCACCAGCGCGGGGACGCCCGGATGTCTCGCCTGGAAGGCGCGAACCCGCGCGAGTCCTTCCGGCGAGGGCCCCGTGATCCAGAGCAGGACGGCATCGTCTGCGCGGCACCGGTATCCCTCGAGATCCGCCTCGCTCCACGCGGTGATGTCGAGGACCGCGGGCGCTGCGCTCCCCGGCCCCGAGAGGGCCTCTGCCGCCGCCCGCGCCTGGCGAGCCGGCAGGCCCATCGTCAGGAGGGTCCACGGGCGGTGACCTTCACCGGTCTCTCCCGCCACCCCTTCGTCGCGTCCGTCCACCGTCGTCACCTCTCGAGCATGCCTCCGAGCCCGGCGAGGATAGCGGGTTCGCCGCAGAACCGGGGGCACCGCACCGGGTCGCCGGGTTTCGGCTACATTCCACGGCGTGAACGGCGGCGCGGCCAAGGACGGCATCCCCCACGGGGGCCCGCATGACGAGAAACCCGCCGCGCCGCTCCCCCGCTCTCCGGCCGTCTCGATGCGGGACCTCGCCGAGACCTTCCTGCTCGTCGGCGCGACGAGCTTCGGCGGAGGACTGACCGGCTATCTGCGCCGCGCCCTGGTCGTGGAGCGGCGCTGGCTGTCGGAGGAGGAGTTCCTCCGCGGACTCTCGATCGCCCAGGCCGTCCCGGGGCCGAACGCCGTCAACCTCGCCGTCTTCGTCGGCCACCGCTTCCACGGGGTCGTCGGGTCGCTCGTGGCGGTCGGCTCGGTCTTCGTCGTCCCCCTCGCGGCCCTCTCGCTGCTCGCCGTCGGCTGGGCCCGCTGGGGTGCCGTCCCCTCCGTGGCCGGGGCGCTCGGCGCGCTCGCCGCCTTCGGCGCCGCCCTCATGGCGTCGACCGGGATCGAGATGTTCCGGGCCGCGAAGTTTCGCCGGACCGAGCTCGTGATCGCCGCGGTCTCCTTCGCGGCGGTCGGAGTGCTCCGTCTCCCGGTGCCCGCCGCCCTCGCGGTCCTCCTGCCGCTCTCGATCTGGCTCCAGCGGTCTGGCTCGGCCCGGATATCCGGAGGCCCTCGATGAACGCCGACCTGGCCGCGATGGCCGTCGTCTTCGCCTATCTCTCCCTCACGTCGTTCGGCGGCGGCAACATCGCGATCCCCGAGATCCAGCGGCAGACGGTCCTCGTCCACCACTGGGTGACGGACCGCCAGTTCGCCGAGGCGTTCGCCCTCTCTCGCTCGGCCCCCGGCCCGTCGACCCTGTTCGTCTTCCTCGTCGGCGCCAAGGCCGCCGGGTGGGCGGGCGCAGCCGTGGCATCGCTCGGCATGTTCGTCCCGAGCGCCACGCTGATGCAGGCGGCGTGCGCCGGCGTCCGGCGGTTCGGAAATCACCCCGTCCTCGACCGCCTCCTCGAGGCGATGCGCCCGATCACCATCGGGATGGTCTTCGCGAGCGCCTACCTGATCGGGCGCTCCTCCGTGACGGGAGCAGCGACGGCGGGCGTCTTCTTCGCCTGCGTCGGAGTCCTCTCGTTCACGAGGCTGCCGATCCTCGTCGTCCTCCTGACCGCGGCCGCCGTCGGAATCGCGAGCGCCTGAAAGGGCACCGTCACCTCGAGCCCGAGGACCTCTTCCTGACCCGCGACGGCCGGAAGCGGGTTGATTGCAAGCGGTGCCTGCAGCGCCTATATTGAATGCATGCAGTACTCGGTGCGGGGAATTCCCCCGGAAGTGGACAGGGCCCTACGGGCGCGGGCGAAGGCTCAGGGGACGAGCCTGAACGAGGCCACCCTCGAGGCCATGGCGAAAGGGATCGGCCTGGGCCGCGGCGAGATCGCCCGCCGCGACCTGACCGGCATCGCCGGGACGTGGCGCCGCGAGGCGGCGGTCGAGCAGGCGATCGCGGCTCAGGACGAGGTGGACGAGGCCCTCTGGAAGTGAGGCTAGCCCTCGACACCAATGCCTACGTCGACCTCTGCAAGGGGGTGGCGGGGACGGCCCGCCTGGTCGAGACCGCGGAGTCGGTCTCGCTTCCTTTCGCGGTCGTCGCGGAGCTGAGGGCCGGGTTCGCCATGGGGCGGAAGTCGTCGGAGAACGAGCTGACCCTCCGCCGCTTCCTCCTCGTGGACGGGGCAGGCGTCCTCTACCCGGACGATCAGACGTCCCATCACTACGCCTCCGTCTTCCGCCAGCTCCGGCACCAGGGAACGCCGATCCCGACGAACGACCTCTGGATCGCCGCGCTCGTCCTGCAGCACAACCTCGTCCTTCATTCGCGCGACCGGCACTTCGACCACCTCCCGCAGATCGTCCGCGCCTGAGTACCCCGCTCCCTAAGTACGATGACGTGCGTTCGGAGCGCCGCGCGGCCAGGTGCGAGGCGTCGCGACGAACGTGGCCGTCCGACCTCGGAGGAGCGACAACGAAGCAGATGGCCGCGCGCCGCCCGAACCCGGAGGGCGCAAGGCGGCTGCGGGCGATTTCTGCGTTGCGCCTCCTCGGCGGAGAGCCAACTCCAGCCTGCGTCGGCGCGCCTTGAACTCGCCTCGCAGGCGCCATGCGCACACGTCACCGTGTTTGTGGAACGGGGTACTAAGGGCAGAGAGGGACGGCCCGCCGCTTATCCGGAACGCTCCAAGGGGCAGGAGGACGCCACCAAACCGGCGGGCGCCTCCCCGCGAGGAGAGGCGGCCGCCGGGCTCACCCTTTATCCGGAGAGGAAGTCCTCGAGCTAGTCCTGGACCTTGACCGCCGCGATGAAGTTCTGCACGCGCGGCATCGAACGGAGGACGTAGAACCGGATCCACTTGGAGCTCCCGGCCTTCTTCATCTCGGCCTGGTAGTCGGCCACCGACGTGACCTCCACGCCGTTGACCTCCAGGATCACGTCGCCCTCGGCGAGGTTGGCGTCGGCCGCCGGCGAGACCGGCTTGACGTGGACGATCACGACCCCCTTCTGGGCGTTCTTGTCGACCTGGTAGCCGCGGCGGAGCGCAGGGTCGAGGTCCTTGATCGTGATGCCGATCTTCTCCTTCGTCTCCTTCTCCTCCACGGGAGCCGCCTCCGGCTTCTCGCCGTCCACGGACCGCGTATCGAGGGTCGCGACCGAGGACTTCTCCTTGCCGTCGCGGATGTAGGAGATCGTCACCTTCGTCCCCGGGGCCTTGCTGGAGATGTAGTCGATGAGATCCCGGTTGGTCTTCGTCACCTGGTCGTCGACCTTCGTGATCACGTCGCCGTGCTTGAGGCCCGCCTTGTCGCCCGGCATCCCCTTCTCGACCGACTGGACGAGGACGCCGTCGCTGGACTTCAGCCCGAAGGCCTCCTGGTAGTTCTTGTCGATCGGGGCGATCGTCACGCCGAGGAATCCGCGGACGACCTTCCCCTTCTTCAGCTGCGGAAGGAGCCGCTTGGCGACGTTGATCGGGACGGCGAAGCCGATGTTCTGGCCCACGCGGCTGATGGCAGTGTTGATGCCGATCACCTCGCCGTGGATGTTGACGAGGGGGCCGCCCGAGTTGCCGAAGTTGATCGCCGCGTCGGTCTGGATCAGGTTCTCGAAGCTCTGCGTCGCGCGGGAGAGGCCCGCCTGCCGCCCCTTGCCGGAGATGACGCCGACCGTGACGGTCTTCTCGAAGCCGAGCGGGTCGCCGATCGCCATGGCCCAATCGCCCACCCGGAGCTTGTCCGAGTCGCCGAGCCTCACCGTCGGGAAAGGCTTCGGCCCCTCGACCTTCAGGAGCGCGAGGTCGGTGGCGGGGTCCCGGCCGACGACCTTCGCCGGGAAGACCTCGTCCTTGGCCCCGACGAGGACCTCGACCTTGTCGGCGTTCTCGACGACGTGGTTGTTCGTGAGGATGTAGCCGTCCGCCTCGATGATGAAGCCGGTGCCGCCCGAGAGCTCCTTGTGGTCCTCCTCCTCGCCGCCCTTGCGCGGGTCGTTCGGGGAGCGGAAGAAGTAGTCGAAGGGGCTTCCCTCGCCGCCGAAGTTGTGGAACGGGACGCGGCGCTTGTCCGCCTTGACGATGTCCGTCGACCTGACCGACACGACTCCCGGTATCACCTCCTCGGCGAGGTCGGCGAAGGACGGGAGGCTGGCGACGCCCGCGGCGCCGGAGGCGGCCGCGGGGGCCGGCGCAGCGGCCTTCTCGGCCGAGGCTCCCCGGGTGAGGTCGAGCGTCCCGGCCAGGATCATCCCGAAGACGACCGCGCCCGCCAGGAGCACCGTGAGGGAGAGGACTTTGGTTTTGGTCTGCATGGCTTCCTTCATCATATCGGCAGCAGCGTGGCAAGACACGTGCCGGAGAGGTCGCGCCGATTCGGCGCCCCTTTCCCTACCTCCTCGGTCCGCTCAGCTCCTCGGGCCGGATGTTGTAGAGGAACGTCACGGTCACCCCCTCGCGGTCCTTCCCCAGGTCCGCGGGGAGCGGCTTGAAGGGACTGGACCGGAGGATGGCCTGGAGGGAGGCGTTGTCGAACGGAGGGACCCCGGACGCCGCGATGATCGTGGCCCCCTGGACCCGGCCGTCCTTCAGGATGAAGAACCGGATCGTCAGCTTCCCCTTCATCCCGTAATGCGCGAGGGAAGGGACCTCCCAGTTCCGCTTGATCTTCCGGATCATCTCGGCGGCGTAGCTCCCCCAGTCGTAGTTGGCCGTGTCGAAGGAGAGGGGGCCCGAGTCGACGAAGCCCCCTTCGCGGTCCCATCCCCCGCCCTCGTCGCCTCCCTGGCCCGTGGACGCCGCCGCCCGCGCGACCTTCTCGGCCGTCAGGCCCGCGATCCTCGAATCGGGAATGCCGACGAGGCCCTTGGCGCGCCCGCCCGACGTCTGGTTCGGCTGGGTGAGGGCCGCGGACATCTCCTTCTTGTCCCCCGTGGACTCGTCCTCGCCCCCTTCTCCCTTCCGGGGCGCGGCCGCCTGCTGCTCTCCGCTCTTGCCCTGGTCCAGGTCCTGGATTCCGGGCTTGGCGACCGACTTGGGGAAGTCCATCTTCGGGAGCTTGGGGTCCCCGCCTGCCGCGACCCGGTTGGCGTCGGAAGGGAGCGGGTTCTTCCCCGGGGCCTTCGACTCCTTGCCCGGCGAGGGAAAGAACTGGACGGGGATGGGCCCTGGGTCGGGCGGCTTCGAGAGCATCGTGATGATTCCGAGGGGGTCGGGCTGCTGGTCGAGAGGGACCTCCGGCTTGGGCTTCGGCGGCGGAGCCACGAGGAGAGCCAGGATGATGAGGAGGTGGATGATGACGGAGAGGAAGGCCGCCCTCTCCCCGCTGATGGCCCACCACGGGGGCGAGACCACTTCCTCCTGCGGCTCCGAGAGCCGGATGTCGATCAGATCGTTGATAGTCCCCTCACTAGGACACCTTATGGCGCGTCCGCCGGGCCCCATGGGAAGAGCGTGCCAACTTCGACACGCCGGGCCAGCCGCGAGACAGGATGTTACAGCCTCGGCCCGACTTGAACCTGCTGGACCGGGGTGATATAAGTTGCCCGGCTGACTTTCAAGGACCTTGGGGGTGGGCGTGGGCCCGCTTTTTTTTTCCTTCAACGGGCATCGAGGACATCGCAGCACGGCGACATGGAGACCAGATCGAATCAGGCAACGCTCCCATTCGGAACCGAGACCTCCTCGGCACTAGCCAGCCTCTTGGCGCGGCAGGGGTTGGAGCTGTATCACGTCGACTGGCGGCAGGGCCGGAGCCGGGGAGTGCTGAGCCTCACGATCGACCGCGAAGGGGGGGTCTCGCTCGCCGACTGCGAGGAGGCTACCCGCGCGGTGGACGCCTTCCTGGAGACGGTCGAGGAGCTCTCGTCTCCGTACGTCCTGGAAGTGTCGTCCCCGGGCCTCGACCGCCAGCTCTACACCCCGGAGGACTTCCGGCGCTTCACCGGGAGCCGGGTCCGTCTCCGGCTGTGGAAGCCCGTGGACGGGTCGGCCAACCTGAAAGGGCTCCTGGAGACGGCCGACGGAGAGCAGGTGACGATTCTTGATGAGGACCAGAGGCGCCGCTACACTGTGCGGTTCGGCGACGTCAAGGTCGCCCGGCTGGTCCCCGACTACGAGAACGACGGGACCGGCGGGGTTTCAGGGAAGCCGGATACCACGCGGACCAGGGGACGGAAGAAATAGCGAGAGATCGGCGGGATCGGTCGCCCCTCCGGGGGCGCGGCGGTTCGTGAAACAGAGCATGGAGAGATGGACGAGATGACTTCGAGCCAGAACCCGGGCGGGACCGGACAGAGCGACGCGGCGGCCGCGAAAACGCCCAAGAAGGCAGTGCGCCCGCGGACCGTCAAGACCGCGAAGACGGCCAAAGCCGCGAAGGCCCCCCCGCCGTCGAAGGCGGACGAGATCATCGACGCCCTCAAGGCCGCCTCCCGCGACAAGGAGATCGACTTCGAGCGCCTCGTCGTCGCGCTGGAGGAGGCGATGGCCACCGCCGCGCGAAA
Organism: uncultured Acidobacteriota bacterium; assembly: GCA_903845115.1. GTDB lineage: Bacteria > Acidobacteriota > Thermoanaerobaculia > UBA5066 > UBA5066 > CAIMWE01. The sequence continues at coordinate 9,683 of CAIMWE010000305.1, forward strand.
GGTCTACAAGGTCCGCGAGATGGCCGCCCGGTTCGACCCGAAAACCGGCGAGCTGACCGCGTGGACGCCTTACCGGATCGTCGACAAGAAGACTCGGCCCGAGGAAGAGGAAGAAGGCGGAGGTCCCGTCGACCCGGACGACGTTCCCCTCGGGCAGACGGTCGCCCCGGCCGCCGTCGCCGTGGCGCACGACCCGGAGAAGGAGATCCGTCTCCCCTGGGTCGAGCTGCTCCCCGAGGAGGTCCCGGCCCTCCTGAGCGACGAGCTGGCCGGCAAGAGCTGGGGGATCGTCCGCGATCCCGACGGGGTCGAGACGCCCGTGGCACCCGACGAGGCCCGGATCGGCGACGAGATCCGCCTCTACCGCTCCACCGAGGGACTGGGCCGGATCGCCGCCCAGAGCGCCAAGCAGGTCCTCTACCAGAAGGTCCGCGAGGCCGAGCGCGACAACATCTACAACGAGTACTTCCCGAAGGTCGGGGAGCTGATCACCGGGACGGTGAAGCGGTTCGAGCGGGGCGACATGATCGTCGACCTCGGCCGCACGGAAGCCGTCATCCCGCGCGACCACCAGTCCCGCGCCGAGCGGTACACGCAGGGCGAGCGGGTTCGCGGCGTCTTGGTGGACGTCCACCGGAACCCGAAGGGGGCCCAGATCGTCCTCTCCAGGACCGCCCCCGAGCTGCTGATGCGGCTGATGGAGATGGAGGTCCCGGAGATCTACGACGGCACCGTCGTCATCCGCGGCTGCGTCCGGCAACCCGGGGAGCGGGCCAAGGTGGCCGTGCTCTCCCGCGAGCGGGACGTCGACCCGGTCGGCGCCTGCGTCGGCATGCGCGGCGCGCGGGTCCAGGCGATCATGCGCGAGCTCCGCGGCGAGCGGATCGACATCATCCAGTTCTCCGACGACCTGGTCACGTACGCCCAGAACGCCCTCTCTCCCGCGAAGATCACCCGCGTTTCCGCCATGCCCGCCGACGAAGAGGCCGAGCCCGAGATCGGCCCGGACGGCCAGACGACCGAGGCGGTCCCGACGCTCGAGTGCATCGTCGAGGAGGACCAGCTCTCGCTCGCGATCGGCAAGCGGGGCCAGAACGTCCGCCTCGCGGCGGCCCTGATCGGCGCGCGGATCGAGATCAAGAGCGAGCAGGCCGTAAAGGAAGAGGTCGCTGAGGCGCTCCAGCGGATGCTCATCTCGTCCCAGCGCCGGGCGACCCCCCTCGTGGAGGTGCCCGGCCTCGAGGAGGCGGTGATCGCCGCGTTCGCGGCCGCGGGCCTCGAGACCGTGGGAGAGGTCCTCGATTCGGCGAACGCCGAGGAGGCCGAGGACCGGAAGGCCTTCGAGGAATCCGACCTGGACGTCGACACGCGCGAGGCCGCCCTCGAGATCATCGGGGAGTTCGAGTCGGCTCCCGCCTCCGAGCAGGAAGCCGAGTCCGACGACGAAGAACTGGACGAGGAAGCCGAAGCCGACGACAGCGAGGCCGACGAAGGCGAGGTCGGCGAGGTCGGCGAGGAAGCCGCGGCGGAAGCCGAACAGGCCGAGGGCGGAGACAAACCGGCGCCCGTGACGGAGAACGCGAAACAGTGAAGAGCACCCCTGCCAAATTCACCGTCGCCCAGCTGGCGAAAACACTCGGCAAGCCGGCGAAGGAAGTCCTGTTCCTCCTCCAGGGGATCGGCGTGGACGTCAAGGGAGTCGACTCGACGCTCGACCCGTCCACGGCCCAGGCGATCCTCACCGGGAAGACCCAGGCCCCGAAGAGCCTGATCGTCCGACAGGTCGGCACCGCGCCCGTCAAGGAAGCGGCGGCCCCGGCCGTCAAGCCGAAGCCGGAACGGGCCGCCCTCAAGCGGATCAAGCTGGTGGAGAAGTCCCCCGAATCCGTGGAGGGAGGCGAGGCCGGCAGCGCCGGCGAGGCGTCGGCCCTTCCCGCCCCGGCCTCCGACGCCGTCGAGGCCCTCGAGGCTCCGGCCACACCCGTGGTGATCCCCCCGGCCGCTCCCCCGGCGGTCCCCGTGGAAGCCGCCCCGGCGCCTCCCGAGAAGACGGAGAAGTTCGAGAAGCCCGAGAAGACGGAAGTCGCGGCCGAGGAGAAGCCCTCTCCCGCGCCCGTGATCGCCGAGGTCGCTCCCCCGTCGGCGGTTCCCCCCGTCGCGGCCGCCCCCGAGGCGATCCCGGCCCCGGCGCCCACCGCACCGGTCGCGCCCGCCGCAGCGGTCGCAGCGGTCGCACCTGTCGCACCGGTCGCATCCGCCGCACCGGCCGCACCGGCCGTCGCCGCCCAGACCCCGGCCCCGGTTCCGCCGCAGGCCGCCCCGCCAGCCCACGGCGCCCCGGCGCACGTGGCGGGAGCCCACCGGCCCCTCGTCAAGCGTGCCGGAGCCCCGTCGGCCGCCTCGGCGTCGCCCCAGACGTCGGGCGTCACCCGCCAGACCGTCCCTTCCCGCCCCGGCGGCGTGGTCGGCCGGAAGGTGGAGACCACCTATCCGGCCCCCGGTCCCGCCCGTCCCCCGGTCCCGGGCGGGGCTCTGGGCCGCCTGATGAGGAGGACCGTCGAGTCACCGGCGCCGCCGCCCCACCGGCAGACGGCTCCGATGTCGTCGCCCCCGCAGGCGTTCCAGCCCCAGAACGAGAACTCGTCGGGCGCCAGCGCGGGCCCGCACTCTCCGGGCGTCACCACCATGAGGACGCCCTCCACCCCGCCGCCGTCCGGTCCGTTGCCGGCGCCGATCCGCGGGGCCGGTGGCCTCGGGCGCGCCGTCATCGCGCCCCCGACAGCTGCCACGACCCGCTCCATCCGGCCTCCTTCGCCCCCCTCGCCGCCCGTGCGGCCGGGAGGCCTGCGCCCCGGCGTCCCGATCCCGGGACGGCCGGGCCTCTTCCGGCCCTCGGGCCCCCCGGGCCGGGACATGGGCCCGCGCCCCAGCTTCAACCGCGGACCGGCCGGTCCCCCGGTCCCCCCGGGCCCGCCCCTCCCGATCGAGAAGCGGCGCAAGGATGCCGCCAAGCCGACCACGGCGAGCAAGAAGGAAGAGGCCAAGAAGGCCGCGGCGAAGAAGCCGCGGACGAAGGAGGTCTCGGCGCTCGAGGAGAACGTCCGCGACTACCTCGGCAACTTCCAGCCCGACACGTACGACGACGTCACCGCCGTCCCCGTCGAGCTCGACGAGGACGGGAACCCGATCGTCAAGCCCCTCTCCAAGTCGGCCCAGCGCAGGGCGGGCAAGAAGACGATCGAGACCGACGCCGGGAACGTCGTCGAGGTCAAGAAGGACGCGCCCTCCGGTCCCGTCTTCCTCTCCGAGGGAGTCACCGTCAAGGAGCTCTCCGAGAAGATCGGCATCCTGGCGAAGGACCTGATGAAGGCCTTCCTCCAGCGCGGGATCTTCGCGACGATCAACAAGCCGCTCGACCCGAAAATCGCGGTCGAGGTCTCCCGGGAGTTCGGCGTCGAGGCCGCGGTCGTCTCCTTCGAGGAGGAGGTCGAGCTCAGCCGCCAGCAGGCGGCCGCCGACAACTCGGCCCTGACCGCGGGAGCCTCCGAGGGCAAGCGCGTCCCCCGGGCCCCGGTCGTGACCGTCATGGGCCACGTGGACCACGGCAAGACGTCCCTCCTCGACGCCATCCGCAAGGCGAAGGTGGCCGAGGGCGAGGCCGGCGGCATCACGCAGCACATCGGCGCCTACCGCGTCGAGGTGAACGGGCGCGAGATCGTCTTCCTCGACACCCCGGGCCACGAGGCCTTCACGATGATGCGCGCCCGCGGCGCCCGCGCGACGGACATCGTCGTCCTGGTGGTCGCGGCCGACGACGGCGTCATGCCCCAGACGGCGGAGGCGATCGACCACGCCCGCGCGGCGAAGGTCCCGATCGTCGTCGCGATCAACAAGATCGACAAGCCCGAGGCGAACGCCACCCGCGTCAGGCAGGAGCTCGCCGACAAGGGCGTCGTCGTCGAGGCGTTCGGCGGCGAGGTCGTCGCCTGCGAGATCTCGGCCAAGAAGAACATCGGGATCCCGCAGCTCCTCGAGATGATCCTCCTCCAGGCCGACCTCCTCGAGCTGAAGGCCGTCGCCGACATCCCGGCGCGCGGCGTCATCCTCGAGGCGCGGCGCGAGCCGGGCAAGGGGACGCTGGCCACCGTGCTGGTCCAGCAGGGGACCCTCAAGGTCGGCGAGGTCTTCTTCGCCGGCGCGGCCGTCGGACGTGTCCGCGCGATGCTCGACGACCACGGCCACCGCATCCTCGAAGCGGGTCCGGCCACGCCCGTCGAGGTCATGGGCTTCGACGAGCTGCCCAGCCCCGGCGACACGCTCCAGGTCGTCGACGACGAGCAGAAGGCCCGTCAGGTCGCCTCCTTCCGCGTCCAGAAGGAGCGCGACGAGGCGCTCGCGAAGTCCTCCCGAACCGACCTCGCGTCGCTCTTCAGCCGCATGGAGAAGGGCGAGGCCAAGGACCTGGCCCTCATCGTCAAGGCCGACGTCAACGGCTCCGAGGAGGTCCTCGTCCAGACGCTCGGCAAGCTCTCGACCGAGAAGGTCAAGGTCTCGGTCCTCCACTCCGGCGTGGGCGCGATCTCCGTCAACGACGTGCTCCTCGCGTCCGCCTCGGAGGCGATCATCATCGGCTTCAACGTCCGCCCCGAGAAGAAGGCCCAGGAGCTGGCCGACAAGGAAGGGGTCGACATCCGCCTCTACTCGGTCATCTACACGCTGACCGACGAGATCAAGAAGGCCATGACCGGCCTCCTCGACACCGTCAAGCGGGAAGCCGCTCGCGGGAAGGCCGAGGTCCGGGCCACCTTCAAGGTCCCCAAGGCCGGGACGATCGGCGGCTGCATGGTCACGGAGGGGACGATCCCGCGGAGCGCGCTGGTGCGGCTCGTCCGGGACAGCCGGGTCATCTACGAGGGGAAGATCGGGTCCCTCCGGCGCCTCAAGGACGACGCGTCCGAGGTGAAGCAGGGGTTCGAGTGCGGAATCGGGATCGCCGGCTACCAGGACCTCAAGATCGGCGACGTCATCGAGGCCTACATCATCGAGGACGTCGCGGGCTCCCTGACCTAGGGCCTATCCGCCGGGAACCGCCCTCCAGACTCTCCACCATGGTCGTCGCCATCGCGCTCTTCGACTTCCACCTCCCGGTCTGCCGGGGGCTGAAGGAGAAGCGCGCGTTTCTCCGCCCGCTGAAGACGAGGCTCCGGGGCGACTTCGGCATCTCGGCCGCCGAGGTCGCCCACCAGGACCTGCTGCAGCGGGCCTCCCTGGGCGTCGCCGCGATCGGACCGGACCGCGAGGGGCTGGAACCCCTCCTCGCGAAGGTCTCCGGCTGGGTCGAGAATTTCGCCGAGGAGAACGGCGCCGAGGTGCTGGGCATCCGGCGCGAGTTCGTCTCCTGGGGCGACGTCGGAAGCCCTGGCCACCCGTTCGGGGAGCTGGAACCGTCCGGCCCCAAGGAGCCGTCATGAAGGAACGCAGGCGCCCCCGCCAGGTGGGAGACCAGGTCCGCGCCGAGCTCGCGCGCCTCCTGCGCGAGGAGCTCCGCGACCCCGACATCGGATTCGCCACGATCACGAGCGTCGACATGTCGCCCGACCTCCGGTCGGCGAAGGTCTTCGTCTCGGTCTTCGGCCCCCAGGAGCAGTTCGAGAAGAGCGTCGCCGCCCTCAACAAGGCGTCCGGTCACCTCCGGGGCATGGTGGGGCGGAACTGCGGGCTCCGACTCGCGCCGGAGCTCCATTTCGTCGAGGACCACACCATCGAGCAGGGGGCCCGGATCGAGGAGCTGCTCAGGACCCTCAAGACCACCCAGGGCGAAGGAGGCGAATGACGCTTCCACGGACCTCTCCGGACGGCTTCGAGGAGGTTGCCGGATTTCTTGCGGCGGGAAAGCGCTTCCTCCTGACGGGGCACCGGAACCCGGACGGCGACTCCCTCGGCTCCTGCCTCGCCCTCGCCTTCGCGCTCCGGAACGCCGGCAAGGAGGCCCAGGTCGTGATGAGGGACGGGTGGTCGTCGTCGTACGACCCGCTCCCGGGAATCGGCGAGGTGACCGTCGCCGCCGCGCTCCCGGCCGGGTGGCCCGGGGAGTTCGACGCCCTCGTGGCCCTCGAGTGTCCCGGCGCCGACCGTCCCGGCTACCCGAACCTGCTGGACGGGAAGGTCCTCAACGTCGATCACCACCCGGGCAACACCCGCTACGGGGCGCTGAACCTCGTGGACGTTGCGGCCGCGGCCGCCGGCGAGGTCGTCGCCGACCTGCTCGACCGGCTCGGGTGGCCCATCACGCCGGAGATCGCGACGAACCTCTGGGTCGCCCTCGTCTCCGACACCGGCTCCTTCCGGTACTCCAACACGACGCCGAAGGCCCTCGCCCTCGGCGCGCGCCTCGTCGGGGCCGGCGTGAAGCCCGGAGAGGTGAACGAGTTTCTCTTCGAGGCCCAGCCGCTCTCGGCCCTCCGGCTCGAGACGCTCGTCCTCGAGACGCTGACGCTCCACGAAGGAGGGCGCGTGGCGACGCTGGAGCTCCCCCGCCGGTTCTTCGAGGTCTCGGGGGCGCGCTCGGCCGACACGGAGAACCTCGTCAACCGGGCGCGCGGGATCGAGGGGGTCATCGCCGCCGCGCTGATCCGCGAATCGGACGAGCCGGGCGAGTTCCGCTGCTCCCTTCGCTCCAAGGGGACGGTGGACGTCCGCGCGGTCGCCAGCCTTTTCGAGGGCGGCGGACACCGGAACGCCTCGGGTTGCCGCCTCCGCGGGACCGCCCAGACGGTCCGGGCCGAGATCGTCGCCCGCCTCGGCGAGGCCGTCGCGGCCGGGGGGCCCGCGGTGGAGGTCGCGGCGCGATGACCGACTCGGGCCCGTCGGGACTCCTCCTCGTCGACAAGCCGTCGAAGATGACGTCGCACGACGTCGTGGACGCGGCCCGCCTCCTCCTCGGGACGCGCCGCATCGGCCACACCGGGACCCTCGACCCGGCGGCGACCGGCCTCCTGGTCCTCTGCGTCGGGCGGGCCGGACGCCTCCAGTCGTTCCTCACGAACGTCGAAAAGTGCTACGAGGGGACCCTCCTCTTCGGCGTCACGACCGACACCTACGACCGGGACGGCGTGGCGGTCGGCGAGCCGCACCCCGGGCCGTTCCCCGGGCGGGACGCCGTCCTGGCGGCGATGGGGCGCTACACCGGCACCTTCGACCAGTCGCCTCCCCCCTTCTCGGCCAAGAAATTCCAGGGGAAGAAGTTCTACGAGCTGGCGCGGAAGGGGGAAGCGGTCCCGGACCTCCCGAAGCAGGTCCGCGTGGCCCGGTTCGACCTGACCTCCCTCTCGGGGGCCGAGGCCTCGTTCTCCGTGCAGTGCACGTCGGGGACCTACATCCGCTCGCTCGTGCACGACATCGGACGGGACCTGGGGCTGGGAGCGCACCTCACGTCGCTCCGGCGCACCTCCGTCGGCCCGTTCAGCCTCTCGAGCGCCCTTCCCCTCGACGCCCTCGAGGCCGCCCCCGCCGACGCCAGGACCGTCCCCCCCGCCTGGATCCCGCTCGGCCAGATCCCCCTCCCCTTCCCGACGGTCTCGCTCCTCCCGGGAGAGGCGCAGAAGGTCAGCCGCGGGCACGCCGTTCCGGTGCGGCTCCCGCCGGAGGCGGTCGGCGCGGCCCTCGTCCGCCTGGTCTCGGGCGGCGAGCTCTTCGCCCTCGGACAGCTCGAGCCGCTCGGGCGGGGAGGACTCGCCCTCGCGCGGCCGAAGATCGTCCTTCACGAATAGCAGGGGCCTTCCGGGGTGTTGACCGCCCCGGCGCCATCTCCTAAACTGCAGGGTTTGAAAGAATAGTAGAAAGGGACCGGACATTGGACCAGATCACCATCCAGAAGACGGAAACGATCACGACCTACCGCCGGCACGACGGCGACACGGGTTCACCTGAGGTGCAGGTCGCTCTCCTCTCCCAGCGGATCTCCGCGCTGACCGACCACTTCAAGGCTCACGCGAAGGACCACCACTCCCGGCGGGGACTCCTGCAGATGGTCGGACGGCGGCGGCGCCTCCTCGACTACATCAAGCGCAAGGACACCGACCGGTACCGCGCCCTCATCGACCGGCTCGGCCTCCGCAAGTAGCCCGCAGGATCGTTTTCGCCCGCACCCCCGCGCCGAGAGGCCGGGGTGTTTCGTCACAGCCATGGGTCCGCGAGCTACAGTCAAAGGCCGGCGGACCCGGGGCCACCGAAAGGAACCACCATGCACGAGACCGTTTCCGTCGACCTCGGCGGACGGATCCTGACCATCGAGACGGGCAAGCTCGCCAAGCAGGCTGACGGCGCGGCCGTCGTCCGCTGCGGCGGCACCTGGGTCCTCGTCACCGCCTGCTATTCCAAGGAGCCGAGGGACATCGACTTCCTTCCCCTCACGGTCGAGTACAAGGAGTACCAGTACGCCGCTGGAAGGATCCCGGGCGGCTTCTTCAAGCGGGAGGGACGCCCCACCGAGAAGGAGATCCTCACCTGCCGGATGATCGACCGGCCGTTCCGGCCGCTCTTCCCCGAAGGGTTCAACTACGAGACGCAGATCGTCGGCCTCGTCCTCTCGGCCGACGGCGAGAACGACCCGGACATCCTGGCGATCAACGGCGCCGCGGCGGCGCTGGCAATCAACCCGATCCCGTTCCAGCACGTCCTCGGGGCGGTCCGCGTCGCCCGGATCGGCGACCGGTTCGTCTTCAACCCGACGGCGAAGGAGCGCGAGGAGTCGATCCTCGACCTCGTGGTCGTCGGCACGCGTGAAGCGGTCTCGATGGTCGAGGCGGGCTCCAAGGAAGTCTCCGAGGAGCTGATGCTCGAGGCGATCCTCGCCGGCCACGACGCCGTCCGGAAGATCATCGACGGGATCGAGGACCTCCGCCGCCGCAGCGGCACCGGGAAGGCCCTCTTCCCGCCGCCGGCCGGCATCCCCGCCGAGGTGACGGCGAAGGTCCGCTCGCTCTGGGAGGCGCCGATGATGGAGGCGCTCACCTGGAAGGGGAAGATCGAGTCCTACGCCCGGATCAAGGAAGTGAAGAAGGCCGCGGTCGACGCGGTTCCCGAGGTGGACGCCGACGGCCGCAAGCAGACCAAGAAGGCCGTCTCCGAGCTGGTCGAGACGCTGACGCGCGAGACGATCCTCCGTCAGCGGCGGCGGCTGGACGGCCGCGCGTTCGACGAGATCCGGCCCATCACGATCGAGGTCGGGATGCTCCCGCGCACCCACGGCTCGGCCCTCTTCACCCGGGGCGAGACGCAGGCGCTGGTGACGGTCACCCTGGGCACCTCCGACGACACGCAGCTCATCGAGGACCTCGAGGGCGAGAGCGAGCGGTCGTTCCTCCTCCACTACAATTTCCCGCCCTTCTCCGTCGGCGAGGTGAAGCGCTTCGGCTCGCCGGGGCGGCGCGAGATCGGCCACGGCCGCCTCGCCTGGCGGTCGTTC